>JALZHU010000052.1:17979-25125 GCA_030860695.1 Actinomycetota bacterium | reverse complement strand
GCTTCTCGTCGGTCGTGCTATGTGCGCGGATCAGGCGCCGTTACGGGCCCCGGTACGAGCATTACGCCGCTTGAGGGCACGTCGCTCGTCCTCGCTCATGCCGCCCCAGACGCCAGCATCCTGCCCGGAGGCGAGCGCCCAATTGAGGCACTCAGCATTGACCGGGCAGCGCCGGCAGACGGCCTTCGCCTCGGCGATCTGCAGTAGAGCGGGTCCGCTGGTTCCCACGGGGAAGAACAGCTCCGGGTCCTCGTCTCGGCAGGCCGCGCGGTGGCGCCAGTCCATGGTGCTTGCTCCTCGTCGATCGCGCTGGTGAACTCGCGTGTCCCAACGCCGTCGTCGTCTGTCATTTGGGGCTTGTGAATGATTTCACAATCACCCGCGATGTCAAGGGGTATCGACAGGTGCACTGGGTCAATTCACTCAGCGGGTACCCGCCACTCGAACTGTCAAGGACATGTGAAACCGATTCTTCAAGCACCATTCGGACATAGCTGTGCGTCACGGGCGCTTGATCACAACTACCCGCTCCGCCCGGCCACCGCGGTAGGCTCACCACGGTGAGCCGCCCAAGAAACTCAGCGACCGGAGGCCGTTGGGCTTCTCGGACAGCTAGCCCTATGAGGTCTAACGACACCGCCCAGGCGAACGTTTCGCCCTAATTTTCTGCGCTCACCTACCTGGCCCAGCGGTCGTGGGGATGCCATCGCGCTCGGCGGCTAATCTGCTGCGGTGACCGCCGACGTACTTGCCCCCACGGCAGCGGCATGAGCACCGCTGTGCCCGCTGTGCCCCGTCCGGTGCGGGCTGCGGGCGTATTGGTGGGGCTGCAGGGCTTGGCCGGCATCGCGATTGCGGTCGGGCTGTTCGTCGCGGAGGTGCGCGGATCCAACGGTCCCGTGTCGGTTGTGGCCACCGCGGCCTGGCTGGCCGGGTTCGGGGGCATCCTGGTCGCCGTAGGAGCGAATCTGGTGCGGGGTCGGCACGGAGCTCGTACCCCAGCTATCGTCGCTCAGCTCCTGTTGCTCGGCGTCTGCTGGTATGCCGCGGGCCCTTCGTCCCAGCCAGGCTATGGGGTGCCAGCCGCGGCGTTCTGTGTGGCCGTGCTGATACTGCTGTTTTGCCCGTCTGCCCTACGTTGGGCAACCGGGCGTACGGACCATCAGTGAGCGCACTGAGTGCTCCGCGCGCAGGCGTCACATGGAATGCTTGTGCGCGTTCTCCCGCGTCGACTCAGTTGAGCTGTGCTCGAAGGCTGCGTGCTGCGTACTCAAGGAGTTCTGCGTGCTGTGGCCACACGGAGATTTGCGACTCGAGGAATTTGGCGCCGTCAAGGAAGCGGCCCTGCTGACCGAGTATGCGACCGAGCTCGATGAGCTCTTGAGCCCCCACTCCGGGCAGCGCCAGGCGCATCCGCAACACCCATTCCAGGTCGGCGAGACGTCCAAGCTCCCGGTAGACGATCCGCAGGTTCTGCAGGATGCGCGCGAAAATCGCTCTCCTGGGCGCGGCCGTCAAGAGGTGTCGGTTAAACGGGACGTCTGGGCCGGCCTGGTTGGAGGCCCGGAACAGTGCCTCGCAACCGGCGAGGTCAAGCAGCGCGCCGCCGTTGAACGCATCGAGGTAGTGGTCGGTGGCCAGCGGCCGGACGAGAAAGTGACCGGGCATGCTGATGCCCTCAAGCCACACCCCGGCGCGGCGCCCCACCTCAAGGCAGACAACCGACAATGTGATCGGAATGCCGAGCCTCCGGTCGAGCACTTGATTTAGCAGGGAGTTGCGGGGGTCGTAGTAATTCGTGGTGTTGCCGGCGAAGCCCTCTTCGACGAACAGCCGGTGAATGAGCGTCTCAAGCGAGTCGACCCGCTCGGCCAGCCGATCAAGTTCACGCAGCCAGATGTCGGCGTCGAGGTCCGGGTCCGCGCCGGCAGCGATCGCGAGCGCGCCCACATCAAGTTCCGGCCCCGGCCCGCGCCCGGCCACTAGCGCGATGAAGTGCTCGACTGCATCCACGATGTGGTAAATCGTGCGCCCTAGTGGCCCCTGCTGTCGACACCCGTGTTCTTTTAGGCAGGGTCCCGGGACCGGCCAAGCAGCCCTACTGCGCCGCCAACGACCTGCGGCGCTGACCTGGCGAACAGCTTTACCAGGTCAGCGCCATTCGCGCGGCCCGATCAGGAAGCCTGCTTGGTCTCCCAGAAGATTTTGTCAATCTCCGCAATGTGATCCAGCAGCTGCTGCCCGGTTGTGGGGTCCTCCGAGCCTTTGGTGCCTTCGGCACCCGCCGCCTTGGTGGCCTTGTTGAACAGCTCATGCAGCTGCGGGTACTTCTCGAAGTGCGGTGGCTTGAAATAGTCGGTCCACAGCACCCAGAGGTGGTGCTTGACCAGGTCGCTGCGTTGCTCCTTGATCTCGATGGCGCGGGCGCGGAACACTGGGTCCTCGTTGGACTGAAACTTTTCCTGGATCGCCTTGACCGACTCGGCTTCGATCCGGGCCTGCGCCGGGTCATAGACGCCGCACGGGAGGTCGCAGTGCGCAGTAACCTCCAGGCGGGGGCGGTGCAGAATGCGCGACAGCAGTTGCATGGTTCCTCCCTCACATGTGGTGTTCCGATGTCACGGACCCTACTCGCGCATGGCCCGGTGGGCATCCGGGATGGCGATCATTAGCGGGGATCACTGAGTGGAGCGCAACCTGGTTGGCTGGCCGTGGCGGCTCGCGGTGGTCCGCGGCCCCTCCATGTCCCCGACTCTGTCCGACGGTGACGTGTTGCTGGTCAGCCTGCGGGCCCGGCCACGACCCGGGGCGGTGGTGCTTGTCGAGTGGACGCAACGCCCTGGGGTGCTGTCGGTCAAGCGCGTGGTAGGTCGGCACGGAACCGGCTGGTGGGTGCTAGGCGATAATCCCCACGGCTCCACTGACTCCCGCCAACTAGGTACTGCAACCCCCATCGCGGTCGTGCACGCCCGCCTATGGCCTGCACCCACCTGGCTGCCCCGCCAACAGGCGCAGTGGGGTGGCTGGCACCCGAATAACCCCGGTTAACCCGCTGAATGCGGTGCAGCGGTGCGGAGTTGCGCATAGCGGGTTTGGCAATCTGACCAGGAGGGGAGGATTCCGGCTTGCGCAGCTTCGGCAAGGGTGGGGGCGGCGCGGTCCTTGTCCGACAGCACCACTTCGAGGTCAGCGGGCCAGGGCAGCCGCAGTGCCGGATCCAGCGGGCACACTGTACGTTCTGCTGCGGGGTCGTATCGGGTGGAACATAGGTAGGCCATGACCGTGTCATCGGCCAGCGCGACGAATGCATGCCCGACGCCCTCAGCGAGGTACACCGCGCGGTAGACCTCGGTGTCCAGCAATACCGCCTCCCAACGGCCGAATGTGGGCGAGCCCACCCGAACGTCGATCGCGACGTCCAGCAGCGCGCCACCGGAGCAGTGGACGTACTTGGCTTGGCCGGGCGGCACGTCGGAGAAGTGCACCCCGCGGATCACGCCGCGGCGAGAGATGCTCTGGTTGCACTGCGCCATGTGCAGGCGGTGACCGGTGGCATCAACGAACGTGGATTCCTGAAACGGGGCGACGAACCGGCCGCGCTCGTCAGGAAAAACCGTGGGAATGAACTCGATCACTCCTGGCACCGTCAGCTCACGGAACTGCACGGTGCCTCACCCTAGTCAGCGGGCCGCTGCGGACACCCGAGCATCCAGCGACTCCAGCCACCTGATCCGGTGACACCCTAGATACGCTCCTGCGGAAGTTATGTACCTCCTGTCACAGCCGGTTGCTCACAGTCGCATAACCGATCGCCAGTTCGCGCGTTAGTGCACTCGACAGGGTTGTGACACGTCGTTGCCAGAGCCGAGGCCGTCGCGGTTAGCGCGGCGGGAGGGTGGTGCCGTGGCCGACCGGGCTGAGCGGGTCGAGTTCGTGCCCTCATCACCGGATCCCGGACAGGTGAGTTGGGCCGCACCTGACCGCCCACTCACCGCCTTCCGGGCGGGTCGGTCGGTCTCCTTGCCGTCGATGCCGCTGTCCCAAATCCCGTCGCCCCAGATCCCATTGCCGGAGTCACCCGCGCTGGTCTGCGCGGGTGACGTTGTCGTCCAGGCCAACCTAGCGGCAGTCCGGCTCGCCGGCCGGTGGCTGCCCGATTCGCTGACCGGGCTTCCGCTGCACCGCTTGCTCGCGGGCCCAGGGATCGGCACCGGCACCGGAACCGACGCCGAGCTGATCCGACCGGACGGACGCGCAGTACCGGTGCGGGTGACGCGTTGGACCATGCCAGGTACGGACCTGCTCGTGATGTTCTTGGTCGACGTCTCTGACCTGTGCTCAGCCAGCCACGCGCCGAGTACCGGCGAGCTTGCCCAGCAATGCGCGCAACTGCTGGAAGCACAACAGATCGCCCGGATCGGCAGTTTCACCTGGGAGTGGCCCACCAACAAACTCAGCTACAGTCCCGCCCTGAGGGAACTGTTCGCCGGGCGCTGCGTCGCCGCCGCCGACCCATTCCGCCACATCCACCCCGAGGACCTGCCCGATCTGTTTCGACGGTTGCACGAGATGGTCTCCGACCCCGAGGCAGGCACGCTGGAGGCGGAGTTCCGCGGGCTGCCCGAGCACGGTGAGTCCTACTACATGTGCCGCCTGCGAGCGGAGCGGTCGGAAAGCGGAGAGGTCCTGCGCCTGGTAGGTACCGTGCAGGACGTCACGCAGGCCCGCGCAGTGGAGCGCCGGCTGCGGGCAGAGCAGCATCGGCTGGCGCAGGCACAGCGGGTGGCCCGGATCGGAACCTGGGAGTGGGATCCAGGCTGCGACCGGATTGTCTGGTCAGACATGATGCAGGAGCTCTATGGGGTAACCGCCCAGCACACCACCTACCAGACTTTCCTGTCTCTGGTGCACCCCGATGACCGGGACTGGGTGGACGAGCTATGGCGCCGCCTGGTCGTCGACCAAGCGCCGGTGGAATGCGAGCACCGGGTGCTGCGTCCGGACGGAACGGTGCGCATCTTCCGCTGCTATGGCGCGACCATGACAGACGCGTCCGGGAATCTCCGCCTGGTCGGCACCGTGCAGGATGTCACCGACCAGCGGGCTGCCGAGACCCGGATGATGCGCTCCAGCCAGCGCTTCGCCGACCTGGTGGCGATCACCCCAGTGGGCATCGGAATCTTCGACGACAATGACCGGCTCGTCGACGCCAACGAAGCGCTCTGCAAGCTGCTGGGCTATGACCTGGAGACACTTCGGGGAATGAGCTCCGAGGCGCTCACCCACCCCGATGAGCGGGCGGAGCGGCTGCGCACCCTGCGCTCCTACAGCGCAGCCGGGTCGGCGAGTTACACGGTGCCGCAGCGGATGCTGCTGCGGGCCGATGGTGACCCCGTGTACTGCGAGATGCACGTATCAGCGTCAGTGCAGGACGACGGCCAGCGCTTCCTGCTGGTGATCTTCACTGACGTCACCGAGCGGCGCCGGGTGGCCGAGGCGCTCAATTATCGGGCGACGCATGACGAGCTCACCGGTCTGCCCAATCGTGCCGCGATCAAGGACACCTTGGCCGAGCTGCTCACGTCAGGCCACCGCGACATCGCGCTGCTGTTCTGCGATATCGACAACTTCAAGCGGGTCAACGATGCGCTGGGCCATGATGCCGGCGACGAGCTGCTGGTGGCGCTGGCGCGATGGCTGCAGGACGGGTTACCCGAGGGCTGCACTCCCGGCCGGCTGTCCGGCGACGTCTTTGTGGTGATCTGCTCCGACGTCGCTGCTCAGGGCGGCGTCAGCTCGCTTGTCGCCAAGGTCTCAGGGTTGCTGCGCACCGCGATCCCCTTGCGTGGCCAGCTAATCCGGGTCTCGGCGGCCATCGGAGTGGCTGTGCCCGACGCATCGACCAACGGGGCGCAGGACCTCCTGCGCTTCGCTGATGCGGCGATGTTCGAGGCCAAGCGGACCGGTGCCGGACATTCCGCGATGGCCAACGCGGCGCTGATCGCGTCCGCCGATCGGCAGGTGGAGCTGGAATGCCAGCTTCGAGAGGCGCTCGCACGCGACGAACTGCAGTTGCACTACCAGCCAGTGGTCGGTCCCGACGGAGCGGTGCTCAGCGCGGAAGCACTAGTCCGCTGGCCCCACCCGGAGCACGGCATGCTCAGCCCAGAGGTGTTCCTGCCGGTTGCCGAGCAGGGTGATCTGATGCGCGAACTGGACCGCTGGGTGCTGCGCACCGCGCTGCATGAGGCACGGGACTGGGTAGCGTGGGATGGGCGCCCAGTCGCCGTCGCGATCAACCTGGCTGATCCAGGCGAATCCGACTTCGTCGCCACCGTCGCTACCGCGGTGACCGAGAGCGGGCTTCCCTGGAACCGCCTGGTACTGGAACTGGTGGAGACCACCCTGATCGGCCTGCCCAGCGCGACCCGCCAAGCAATGGCCGAGCTGGTTGAGCGCGGAGTGCGCTTCGCGGTGGACGACTTCGGCACCGGTTACTCCTCGCTGGCTCGGCTCAAGGAGCTGCCCGCGCAGATCGTCAAGCTGGACCGCCGATTCGTCTCCGGGGTGGGTGTCGACCCGTCGGACTTTGCGGTGGCCCGCGCGGTGGTCGACATGGCCCGTGCGATGGGTCGCATCTGTGTCGCCGAGGGTGTCGAGACTGCAACCCAGTTCCAGGTGCTCCGGGGCCTTGGGGTGGACGCCTACCAAGGTTGGTTGTTCTCCCGCTCAGTCCCGGCACCAGAGTTCCGCGCGCTCCTCAAGCTCGGCCCACTGCTGCACTGACCGCTTTCCGATGGCCCGTCTCGGGTTACCGTTCTGGGGTGATCGAATTTCGCGGCGTCACCAAGCGGTTCGGCGACGGCACCGTGGCCGTCGAGGCACTGGATCTAGTCGCCTCCGAGGGACAGATCACCGTGCTCGTCGGGCCGTCTGGCTGTGGCAAGACCACGTCCCTGCGGATGGTCAACCGGATGGTGGAGCCGACCTCGGGCACGCTGCTGGTCGGCGGGCAGGACATCCGTTCCCGAGCGCCCGCGCAGCTGCGCCGAGGCATCGGCTACGTCATCCAGCAGGCCGGGCTGTTCCCGCACCGCACCGTGGTGGACAACATCGCCACGGTGCCACTGTTGACCGGGGCAACCC
>JALZHU010000052.1:0-17969 GCA_030860695.1 Actinomycetota bacterium | reverse complement strand
GCCCGGGCTCGGGCTGTCGAGCTGCTCGACCTCGTCGGGTTGCCCACCGAGCTGGGCCGGCGCTACCCCGCGCAGCTGTCCGGTGGCCAGCAGCAGCGGGTCGGGGTGGCCCGCGCGCTCGCGGCCGACCCGCCGGTGCTGTTAATGGATGAACCGTTCTCCGCCGTCGACCCGGTGGTGCGGGAGAGCCTGCAGGACCAGCTGCTGCGGCTACAGGGCGAGCTGGGCAAGACCATCCTGTTCGTCACCCACGACATCGACGAGGCGGTCAAGCTCGGTGACGCCGTCGCAGTGCTGCGGACCGGAGGCGTGCTGGTCCAGTTTGATCCGCCGCAGCGACTGCTCGCCGAGCCCGCCGATGACTTCGTCGCCGAGTTCATCGGACGCGACCGTGGTTACCGTGCGCTGTCGTTCCTGCCTTCTGACGACCTTCCGATGCATGAGCTGGCTACGGTGCGCGTCGAGGAGACCGTGGCAGGGCCGGAGTGGCGGCTGGCCGTGGACACCGACGGCAGGCCGCGCGGCTGGATTGGCCCAGCTAACGTTGGGGCAGCTAACGTTGGGGCAGCTAACGTTGGGGCAGCTAACGTTGGGGCAGCTGAAGTTGGGCCATCAGAGCCCGAGGGTGCGCTGCGCGCTGGCGGATCGCTGCACCGGTTAGGCGGCCCGATCCGAACCGCACTGGATGCGGCGTTGTCCTCGCCGTCGGGGCTTGGCGTGGTGGTCGACGGTGACGGTGCCGCGGTGGGTGGGGTGCTCGCCGAGGACGTCCTCGCGGTGTGGCGCCGGCAGCGGGGCGCCGATGCTCGGTGACATCGGCATCTACCTGAGCAGTGCAAGTAACCGGGCGAAGGTGCTCGAATTGCTCGGCGAGCACCTTGTTCTCGCGCTCCTGCCGCTGCTCATCGGGCTGGCGGTGGCGATACCGCTGGGGTGGGCAGTGCAGCGGGTGCGCTGGCTACGGGTAGTGGTACTCGGGTTGGCCACCGTGGTGTACACCGTGCCAGCGCTGGCCCTGTTCGTGATCATGCCCGGTATTCTGGGTACCCGGATCCTCGACGGCGTGAACGTGGTGGTGGCGCTGGCGCTGTACACATCGGCGCTGCTGGTGCGGCCCGTGGTCGACGCGCTGGACGCGGTGCCCGGGGCCGTGGTGACCGCGGCCACCGCAATGGGCTTCCAGCCGGCCCGGCGGTTCGTCCGTGTCGAGCTGCCCATGGCCACTCCGGTGCTCGCCGCCGGTGCGCGGGTGGCGTCGGTGAGCAACATCAGCCTGGTCAGCGTGGGAGCACTGATCGGCACCGGCGGGCTGGGTCAGCTGTTCACCGAGGGATTCCAGACCCGGTATCTGGCGCCGATCGTGATTGGCATCGTGCTGACTGTCCTACTGGCATTCGCGATGGACCTGCTGCTGGTCGGATTGCGGTGGGCAGCTACCCCCTGGACGAGAACGTGATCTTCTCCCAGATCCTGGCCTGGTTTGCTGACCCGGCACACTGGCGCGGCCCGGCTGGAGTCCCGGTGCGCATTGTCGAGCACCTGTACTACACCGCCGTCGCGGTGCTCATCGCTTCGGCGATTGCAGTGCCGCTGGGGTTGCTGGTGGGGCACACGGCCCGCGGCGGGGTGGTGCTGGTGGGGCTGGCCAATGCGATGCGGGCACTACCCACGCTGGGTCTGCTGACCTTTCTGTTCCTGCTACTGCGCTCGCAGGGGATCTCCGTGCTGGTCGCGCTGGTTGTGCTGGCCGTGCCTCCGGTGCTGGCCGGTAGCTATGCCGGGGTGCGCAGCGTCGAGACTGGGGTTGTCGACGCGGCGCGGGGCATGGGCATGACGTCGTCGCAGCGGCTGTGGCAGGTTGAGCTGCCAGGGGCAGTTGCGCTGCTGCTCGGCGGGGTGCGCAGCGCCGTGCTGCAGGTAGTCGCGACGACCACCGTGGCGGCGTATGTAGGGCTGGGCGGTCTGGGTCGCCTGCTGCTGGACGGTCTGCGTTCGGGACCGGGTGGCTACCCGCAGATGGCAGCGGGGGCGCTGCTGATCGCCGGGCTGGCGGTGGCGCTGGACCTACTGCTGGCTGGGGTGACGCGGCTAGCGGTGCCCACCGGAGTACGGCTCGCCGCGGCGGGCGGATCGGAGAATGAAAAATGGTGAAACGCATCGCGATGCTGGTGATGGCCGTCCTGGCAGCGACCGCCGCGGCGGCCTGCGGGTCCGGCAACCCGCTTGCCGGGGGCGGGAGCGCAAGCACCGTCGTAGTGGGCTCGGCCGACTTCACCGAGAGCGAATTGCTCATGGAAATCTACGCCGCGGCGCTGCGCAAGGCGGGGATCGAGGTACAGACCCGCCCCCGGCTGGGCAGTCGTGAGATTACCAACGTCGCCGTGGCGGACGGGTCGATCACCGTGATGCCCGAATACTCTGGCAATCTGTTGAATGCCGTCGACCCGCAGGCGACCGCAACGACGGCAGATGACGTGTATGCCGCGCTGCGGCGGGCTCTGCCGCGGGGCCTGGAGGTGCTGGAGCAGTCCGAAGCGGAAAATTCCGATGTCTTGGTCGTCACCCAGCAAACCGCCGCTGCCCTCGGGCTCAACAGCATGGACCAGCTCGCGCCGCACTGCGCCCAGCTCACTTTGGGCGCCGCCGGCGAATGGCCTGGCCGCTGGAAGGACAGGATCGCCCAAGTCTACGGATGTACGTTCCGCGAGATCCTCAGCACCGATCCCGCCGGTCCGGTGACGCTGGAGGCATTGCGCAGCGGGCAGGCGCAGGTGGTGAACCTGTTTACCACCTCTCCCGACATCGCGGCTAACCAGTGGGTCAAGCTGTCCGACCCGAAGCACATGTACCCCGCTCAGCGCATCCTTCCGCTCGTGCGCGCCGGAGCGCTGAACCAGGCGGGCCTCGATGCGCTTAACCAGGTCTCTCGCGCACTGACGACGGCAAAGGTCACCGAGCTCAACCGGCGCGTCACCGAAGAACGGGCGGTTCCGGCCGACCTAGCCACGGAGTTTGTGGATAACCCGTGAGTGGCAATACGGGCTATCACCCGCATCGCCACTCACGGGCGTTCCCGTGCGAGGCTGGTAGGCATGGAATACACGCAACTGGGCCGCAGTGGCCTTTCGGTGTCCCGACTGTGCCTGGGGACAATGAACTTCGGTCCAGAGACCTCGGAGGCCGACAGCCACGCGATCATGGATAGGGCCCACGAGCAGGGCATCAATTTCTTCGACACCGCGAATGTCTATGGCTGGCAGAAGGGGAAAGGGGTCACTGAGCAGATCATCGGCCGGTGGTTCGCCGCCGGCGGTGGGCGCCGGGAGCGCACCGTGCTGGCGACCAAGCTTTACGGCTCGATGGGGGACTGGCCGAACGAAACCAAGCTGTCCGCGCTGAACATCCGGCGGGCCTGCGACGCGTCACTGCGCCGGCTACAGACCGACCACATCGACCTCTACCAGATGCACCACGTGGACCGGGCCACCCCGTGGGAGGAAATCTGGGAGGCCATGTCGGTGCTCCGGCAGCAGGATAAGATCATCTATGTCGGCTCGTCGAATTTCGCCGGCTGGCACCTGGTAGCTGCGCAAGAGACGGCCCGCCGCCAGCGCGTCACCGGCTTGGTCAGCGAGCAGTCCATCTACAACCTGCTTACTCGGTGGATCGAGCTGGAAGTGCTGCCCGCTGCGCGGGACTACGGCATCGGGTTGATCCCGTGGTCGCCGCTGCAAGGCGGCCTGCTCGGCGGTGTGCTGCGTAAGCAACGTGAGGGCAGTGGTTCGCGGAGCACCTCGGGGTTCTCGGCCGGCACGCTCGAGACAAACCGGGAGCGCATCGAGGCCTACGAGAAGCTGTGCGCCGATCTCGGCGAGGATCCCGCTAATGTCGGGCTAGCCTGGCTGCTGCACCAGGATGGGGTCACCGCGCCGATCATCGGCCCGCGGACCGTCGCACAACTGGATAGCTCACTACGAGCCGTCATGATCACGCTGGACGCCGAAGTGCTCGCCCGGCTCGACGAGTTGTTCCCCCCACCAGGCCCCAAGGGCGCCAAGCCTGCCCCCGAGGCCTACGCGTGGTAACCACTTCCCGGCGTGTCGTCAGCCTGAGAAGATGTCCGCCTCGTCGGCGTCGTCGCGGGCCAGGAACGTGGCCAACCGCTCGACGGCGTCTTCGAACTCCGGGTAATCATCGACGAACGTGCGCATACGGGCGGCCAGCCACTCGACGCTGAGCTGTTCATTCCCGCGTCGGTCTTCGAGCTCCTCAATGCCGCGGTCGGTGAAATACACCTCGACTCCTCCCTCGTCCGAGGGGCCTGTGCCAATACCAGCCGGCGCAGCGTACGCGATCCGTTCTCCAGCGCCGGACACACCGTGCACAAAAGAAACGACACCGTGCATGAAAGCACGGCACGCCGGGACGTGATCAGCCGTCGAGTGCGGCGGCGATGAGCTCGCGCTGCTCGACCTCGTGCACCTTGGCGGAGCCCGCGGAGGGTGCTGCCATGGCCCGCCGGGAAATCCGCCGAAGGGTGCGCAGCCGCTCGGGCATCAGCTCGGGCAGGCTCAGCCCGTAGAAGGGCCAGGCGCCCTGGTTGGCGGGTTCCTCCTGCACCCAGCACACGTCGGTGGCATTCGGGTAGCGGTCCAGTGCTGCGGCCAGCCGCCGCTGGGGCACTGGATAGAGCTGCTCGATGCGCACGATCGCTGTGTCCTCAACACCACCGTGTTGGCGTGCGGCGTTCAGCTCGTAGCTGATCTTGCCGCTGCACAGCAGCACCCGGCGCACCGCCGAGGGGTCGGTGATTGTCGGGTCATCGAGCACCGAGGCGAACCGGCCTGAGGTGAAGTCCTTCACCGGGCTCACCGCCGCCTTAGCTCGCAGCATTGACTTCGGCGTGAACACCACTAACGGCCGATGCACCCCGTCCAGTGCATGCCGGCGCAGCAAGTGAAAGTAGTTCGCCGGGGTGGACGGCTGCGCCACGGTCATGGAGCCCTCGGCGCACAGCTGCAGGAACCGCTCGATCCGTCCTGATGTGTGGTCTGGACCCTGCCCCTCGTGACCGTGCGGCAGCAGCAACACGACATCGGAACGCTGACCCCACTTGGCCTCACCCGAGGAGATGAACTCATCGATCACCGACTGTGCACCATTGGTGAAGTCGCCGAACTGCGCCTCCCAGAGCACCAAAGCATCCGGATTCGCCACGGAGTAACCGTATTCGAAGCCCAGCGCAGCAAACTCCGACAGCGCCGAGTCGTAGGTCAAAAACTTCGCCTGGTGCGGCGAGAGGTTTATCAGTGGCGTGTATTCAGCCCCCGTCTTGCGGTCTATCAGCACCGAGTGTCGTTGCACGAACGTGCCGCGCCGGGTGTCCTGACCGGACAGGCGCACCATGCGACCGTCCAGACATACCGAGCCTAGCGCCAGCATCTCCGCGAAGGCCCAGTCGATGCCGCCCTCGCGGGCCATTTTCGCCCGCTTTTCCAGCACGGGTTTGACCCTGGGGTGTGGAGTGAAACCCTCGGGCAGATTGACGTGCGCATCGGCAATCAGCTCGATCACGCTGCGGTCAATGCCGGTGGCCAGCCCAGTGGGCACGACCTGTTCGGCCTCCACCGATTCGCTCGGCGCCGCTGCGCGCTTCTCCAGCTCCCGCACCTCATTGAAGACATGCTCAAGTTTCTGCGCATAGTCCTTCAGTGCGCGCTCGGCCTCCGCCACCGAAATGTCCCCGCGACCGATGAGTGCCTCGGTGTAGCTTTTGCGGACCGACCGCTTGTGGTCGATAATGTCGTACATCTTCGGCTGCGTCATGGACGGGTCATCGCCCTCGTTGTGGCCGCGGCGGCGATAGCAGATCATGTCAATCACGACGTCCTTGCGGAACGCCTGCCGGTAGTCCACCGCGAGCTTGGCCACCCAGACGCAGGATTCCGGGTCATCGCCGTTGACATGGAATACCGGTGCGCCGATTGTCTTTGCCACGTCGGTGCAGTATTCGCTGGATCGGGCGGACTGTGGCGCCGTGGTGAACCCGACCTGATTGTTCACGATCACGTGCACCGTGCCACCGGTGCGGTACCCGCGCAGCTGCGACAGGTTGAGCGTCTCAGCTACCACGCCCTGCCCGGCGAAGGCGGCGTCCCCGTGCACCGCCACCGGCAGCACGGTAAAGCCATCCGGTCCCTTGTCCAGGAGATCCTGCTTAGCGCGCGCGATGCCTTCGAGTACCGGGTCCACAGCCTCCAGATGCGACGGGTTCGAGATCAGCGACACTATCGTCTCGCCGTCGCCGAACATCCGGCAGTACTTGCCCTCGGCGCCCAAGTGGTATTTAACGTCACCGGAGCCGTGCGCCTGGCCGGGGTCCAGGTTGCCCTCGAACTCGAGGAAGATCTGCGAGTACGGCTTGCCCACCAGGTTGGTCAGCACGTTGAGCCGGCCGCGGTGCGGCATGGCGAGCACCACCTCATCCAGCTGGTACTCGGCGGCCTTGTCCAGCACGGCGTTCAGGAGCGGGATCACCGTCTCGGCGCCCTCCAGCGAGAACCGCTTCTGGCCGACGTACTTGGTCTGCAGGAAGGTCTCGAAGGACTCCGCGGCGTTGAGCAGGGACAGGATGTATTTCTGCTCGGCGCAGCTGGGTTTGTCGTGCACGCGCTCCACGCGGTCCTGCAACCACTTCCGCTCGTCGGGCGCCAGGATGTGCATGTACTCCACGCCAACGTTGCGGCAGTAAGCGTCGCGCAGTACGCCCAGGACGTCGCGCAGCTGCATGTACGACTGCCCGGCGAATCCACCGACGGCGAATTTCCGGTCCAGGTCCCACAGGGTGAGGCCATGACTGAGCACGTCGAGATCAGGGTGTTTGCGCTGCCGGTAGTTCAGCGGGTCGGTGTCGGCCATCAGGTGACCGCGGGTGCGGTAAGCGTCGATGAGCTCTAGCACTCTCGCGGTCTTGTCGACCTCGCCCTCGGGGATGTCCTGCACCCAGCGCACCGGCTCGTAAGGGATACGCAGCGAGGCGAAGATGTCGTCGTAGAAGCTGTCCTCGCCGAGCAGCAGTTCATGCACCCGGCGCAGGAATTCGCCAGACTCGGCGCCCTGAATGATGCGGTGATCATAGGTAGAAGTGAGCGTGATGATCTTGCTGATCGCCATGTTGGCGAGTGCCTGGTTGCTGGCGCCCTGGAAGGCCGCTGGGTACTCCATCGCACCGACGCCGACGATGGTGCCCTGACCGGACATCAACCGGGGTACCGAGTGATTGGTGCCGATGGTGCCCGGATTGGTCAACGAGATCGTGGTGTCCGACAGGTCCTCGGCGGTGAGTGCGCCATCGCGAGCTTTGCGAATGATGTCCTCATAGGCCTGCCAGAACTGGGCGAAGGTCATCACCTCACAGCCCTTGATCGAGGCGACGACGAGGCTACGTCCCTTGGCGGTATGGAGATCGATCGCCAGGCCCAGGTTGACGTGCTCGGGCGCCACGATGGCGGGTCTGCCCCGGTCATCTGTGGTGTAGTGCCTGTTCATCTGCGGAAAATCGGCCAGGGCCCGCACCACCGCGTATCCGATGAGATGGGTAAAGCTGACCTTGCCGCCACGGGTTCGCTTAAGGTGATTGTTGATCACGATGCGGTTGTCGGCGAGCAGCTTCGCCGGTACCGCGCGCACGCTGGTCGCCGTCGGCAAGGCCAGCGAGGTCTCCATGTTCGCCACCACGCGGGCTGCCGCGCCGCGCAGCGGTGTGGTGGTGTCCTGTTCTTGGTCGTGTGGCCTGTGGGCGGGTACGGCGTTCTGCTTCTTAGCGGTAGCACGGTTTGCCGACGGCTGCGTCGAGGGTGCCTCCGTGCTGGTGCGCGAAGCCTCGCCGTTGTCGCCGTGCAGTGCGGGCCGGTAGTCGGCGAAGAAGTCATGCCACGAGGAGTCCACCGTCGAGGGGTTGGCCAGGAACTGTTCGTACATCTCCTCGACGAGCCACTCGTTAGGGCCGAACTGCACGGGGGGTTCACTGCGGGACACTGCTGGAAATCGCCTCTATCCGTTCTGTACGGGCCGTTCTGCGCGGGGTCTGCTCAGGATCACTGGCGCCGCTTCCAGGCTAGTCCCCGCTGTGGGGCGCTAGGCGTACGGCGACCCACGGCGCGTCGGTGAGCGGCGCCCGTCAGTCGGGCAGCCGCAGGGCACCGACCACTTACGCTGCACGTGAACCCAGGCGTTGCGCTGAACGCTACGCCTGAGGTGAGCTTGGTCTCCTCGCCCGGCAGGCAGATGTCCGGCCATTCGTCGGCTTTGTCAGACCGTTCACCGCTCGATCGCGAACTACGCGGCCACGGTCCCGTCCGGCGAGCCTGCGGCCCACAGCCGGGCGTAGTGCCCGCCAGTCGACAGCAGCTCAAGATGACGGCCCTGCTCCACCACCCGCCCACCATCAAGCACAACGATCCGGTCGGCCTTGGCTGCGGTGGCCAGCCGGTGGGCGATGACGATGGTGGTGCGGCGCGCGGCGAGCCGGTCGGCGGCGGCCAGCACCACCGACTCGGTTGCCGGATCCAGGGCGGCGGTGGCCTCGTCGAGCAGCAGCACGCCGGGTTCGACCAACTCGGCACGGGCCAGCGCGATCAGTTGCCGCTGGCCGGCGGACAGGCCCTGCCCGCGCTCGCCGACCGGCTGGCGAAACCCGTACGGGAGCGCGCCTATGGCCTCCAGCGCGCCAACCCGCCGGGCTGCAGCCTCCACCTCGGCAGGAGATGCCTGCGGGACGCCGTAGCTGATGTTGTACGCGACGTCCCCGCGGAACAGGTGCGGCTCTTGCGGCACGACGCCCAAGCGGTGGTGAAACGCCGCCGGGTCGAAACGCCGCACGTCTACCCCATCGACCAACACAGTCCCAGCAGTCGGGTCGTAGAACCGAGCCAGCAGCTTCACCACGGTGGACTTGCCGGCTCCGGTGGCTCCCACTAGGGCGACGGTCTCGCCGGGCGCGACGCGCAGCGATACCCCGACCAGCGCGGGTTGCGCCGCGCCGGGGTAGCTAAAGGTGACATCGCGTAGCTCCACCTCACCGCGCAGCCGCGCCGGCACCGGCACGGCGTCGGCCCCAGGCGGCGGGACCGAGGTCGGTGTGTTCAGCAGTTCCCGGATGCGCCGTAGCCCGACCGCGGCTTGCTGGTAGCCGTCGAAGACCTGGGACAGCTGCTGTATGGGCGCGAAGAACAGACCCAGATAAAGCAGGAAGGCGGTGAGCACGCCAACGGTGACAGTGCCGGTGGCGACCCGGTAGGCCCCGACGCCCAGCACAGCGGCGTGCGCGAGGTTGGACAGCAGGGTAACGAAGGGAAAGTAGGTGGCGATGCAGCGCTGGGCGCGCAGCCGGGCGCGCCGGTAGGCATCGCTGCGGGCGGCGAAGTCCCGCGCCGAGCGTCGCTCCCGGGTGAACGCCTGCGCCACCCGCATACCGGACACGTTCTCCTGCAGGTCGGCGTTGACCTCGCTGACCCGCTCCCGGGCCTCGGCGTAGGCCGCGGACGCCAACCGCCGGAACACCACGGTGGCCACGATCAGGACCGGCAGGCCGAGCATCGCTACCACAGCAAGGCCCGTATCGGTGAGCAGCAGCGCCGTCGCCACGCCTACTACCGTGAGGACGCTGATCAACGCGGTGGATAGCCCAGTCTGTAGGAACGTGGATAACGCCTCCACATCGGTGATCATCCGGGTCATGATCCGGCCCACCATCTCGCGCTCGAAGTAGTCCAGCCCGAGCCGCTGCAGGTGCGCAAAGCTACGCACTCGAAGCAGGTACAGCAGCGTCTCCCCGGCCCGTGCGGTGACCACCGTCTGAGCCGCGATAACGAGCCAGTCAGCGATGACCACCCCGAGCCCGACGGTGACCGCAATGGCGAGCAGGCTCGGCGCGCGCTGGGTGATGGCCTCGACGGCGAGACCGCCCAGCGCCGGGAACGCCAAGGTCGCCAGCGCGTCGAGCCCGACCAGGACGGAGGCGAGGCTGAGCCACCCCAGCATCGGTCGCAGCAACCGGCTAAGCCGGAAGCCCGGGTCGGGGGCGGTCGGATCAGTCCCTGTGATGCCGACCTGCGCGGTCGCCGGGGGCAGCGCGGCCACTGCCGCGAGCAGTTCCGGGGTCGGCCCGACGCTGCCTACCATTTCGGTCGTCATCCTGCCGCGCCCGGTGCCCCTCACGTTCTGTGCTGCCCAGCCAGCCTGGAAACCGTCGTTGGAGCCGTCCGGTGCCTCAGTCGGCGCGTTGGGCGGCCAGAGCCGCCCGATGATGCCGTCCGGACCGGGATGCAAGGCGCCCGGCGCAGCGGCGGTGACGTTCTCGATCACCTCACCGGGACCGGCGAGCAGTGCCCGGAACAGCTCGCACCGAGCGGTCAACTCGGCTTGAGTCCCGACGTCGATCACCCGGCCTCCGTCGAGCACCGCGATCCGGTCAGCCAGCGCTAACGAGGATCGGCGGTGCGCGATGAGCAGGGTGGTGCGCCGCGCGGTGACCGCTCGCAAGGTGGTGTGGATGGCCGCCTCAGTGGCGGCGTCGACTGCGGAGGTGGCGTCATCAAGCACCAGAATCCGTGGATCTGACAGCAGCGCTCTGGCCAGCGCGATCCGCTGGCGTTGCCCGCCGGACAAGGTGAGTCCCCGCTCGCCGACCTGGGTATCGTAGCCCTGTGGCAGCGCGGAAATGAACTCGTGCGCCGCCGCCGCCTTCGCGGCCTGACGCACCTCCTCGTTCGTAGCATCCGGGCGTCCGTAGGCGATGTTGGCCCGCACCGTGTCCGAGAATAGGAACGCCTCTTCGAACACCATCCCCACGGCCCGACGCAGTGACGCCAACCGCAGCCGCCGGACATCGACGGTGTGCCCGGACGGCCCGACTCGAACCGCGCCCTCCTGCGTGTCGTAGAACCGGGCCAGCAGCAGCGAGACGGTGGACTTGCCCGAGCCAGGCGTGCCCACCAGGGCAAGCGTCTCACCCGGTTCGACGAGCAGGGACACCCCGTCGAGCACCGGGTCACTGCGGGCGTAACCAAAGCGCACCCCGTCCAGCTGCACCGCCAGCGGTCCGTCCGGGACATCGATCGCGTCCGGCGCGTCCCGCACTTCGGGTTGGGAGTCGATCAGTTCGTAGACTCGCTCAGCACCGGCCCGGGTCAGCTGCGCGAGGACCACCAGGTTGGCGATCAACCTGGCCGGGCCGACGAGCATCGCCAGGTAAGCGGCGAAGGCAACGAATGTCCCCAGGCTGATCGTCCCACCCAGGGCGAGGATGCCTCCCAAAGCGAACACCGCGACTTGCCCCAGCGACGGGAACGCGGTCAGCGTTGGGGCGAAAGTCGCGTTCAGCCGCGCCGAGCGCATCCGTTCGGCGAACAGCCGTTGGGCCCGGCGCTCCAGCCGAGATACTGCGCGGGCCTCCTGGCCGAAGCCTTTCACCACCCGGATCCCGGTGACGGTCTCCTCGACATGCTCGGCGATGTCGGCCGCGCGCTGCTGAGCCGACCAGGTCGCCGGGAACAGTGTGCGCCGGGTCCGGGTGGTAACCAATCCCGCGGTCGGCACCACCACCAGCGCAATCAGGGCGAGTAATGGGGACAACCACAGCATCGCGACCAGCGCGACGGCGAAGAGCACCAGCACGCCCGCCGTCAACGGCACCAACGACAGCAGGCTCTGCACCAGCTGCAGATCTGAGACGGCGCGGGATACGACCTGCCCGGTACGCAGACCATCCTGCTTGGCGCCGTCGAGTTTTTGCACCGCGCGGAATACGGCAGTGCGCAGGTCGTGCTGCACGTCTAGAGACAGCCGCCCGCCGAGATAGCGGCGCACGAAGGCGGTCCCGAACTGCAGCAGCGCTATCCCCGCTAGCGCCGCGACCAGCCAGCCCAGCCGATCGGTGGTACCCGTGACGGCGTCGTCCACTGCGAGCCGGGTGAGCAGTGGGGTGGTGGCTTCCATGCCGACGCCGATACCGGAGGCGGCCAGCGCCGCCACCGTGACGTGGGGGTGGCGCCAGCAGGCTACCGAGAGCCGACGGATCCAGCCGCCCCGGTTTGCAGCGATCTGCTCGGGCACGACCGTCAGGTTATGCGGCCACCCTGACAGTGGCTGTGCCGTTGAGATCTGGGCCGATGAGCAGCCGGTGGATCAGGCTCCGGATTGTCCGCCGCGCCGCAGCCGAGCCATCGCCGTGACGTGATCGAATGTCCCGTGATCGACCGTAGCGCGATCGACTGTGGTGGGCCGATGGATCGATGCCTTGCCGGCCTCGCTCTGCTCGGCAGCGGAAGCGTCGAGCTGGCGGGGGACCACGAGCACCTGCCGCGGTCGGCAGAAGGGATTGGAATTCCTGACGGGCCGGTCAATCGGCTCTGTCCCGTCACCGATCAGGTGGCGGTGCGCGGTCACCCACACCTCGCAGGGCCAGCGGCGGCGGCGTAGCCAACCTGAGCACACCGGGCAGCGGCCGGTGGAATCTGGCTGGTGTTGTACGAGTAATTCCCGCCATCCGTCGGTGATGGTCTGGATATGCCTACGCGCTAACGGGGCCGACAGCGTCGCACCCGCTCGCGCGGCCATCTCCTCAACCGCCGCCAACCGTTCCAACACTGCTCGCCGCACCCGACGATCCACTGCCGACCTCCTTGTCGCCCCCCCGACCACCCCGAGGGCGCACTTGCCATGCTTAACGACCCGACCGAAACACCGTCACGCCGCAGTGCACTGTCTACCGGACTTCGCTCATGGACTTAAACCCCCTCACCCTGGCGTCTTGATGGTCTGCGGTTAGCCGGCAGGCGACCAAACGGATCCGACGGACGTTCGTGAACCGCTTGTTTGACAGCCGTACGCCGAGGTCAGCGGCCCCCCACGGTAGTGATCTGTTCCGTCTGGTCCTCCACGCCTTGCTTGTCATCCGCGATCCGCCAAACGCCGATGATCTACTCGTCAGCCGGAAGTGCACCCGGATTGCCTAGCCTCCCAGGAGATGTCCCTCCATCGTCGGAACCCTCCCAGGTGTGCGGCTGCGGCCGCCGAGGCCAGAATGGTCAAGTTCCCACCACGCCGATGTCGAAGCCGAGGAGGACACCGTGCGTGTCGAGGTCAACCCGAACATTTGCGAGGGTCACGGTCAGTGCAACGCCATCGCTCCCGAGGTCTACGACCTGGACGACGGCGGCTACTGCCTGATCCACAACCCGGAAGTCCCCCCCACCCTGGAAACCCAAGCCCAGGAGGGCGCCCTGGCCTGTCCCGTCATGGCCATCACAGTCACCCGCTGAACGTGCTTCCATGTCGGGGTCCGAGCGGATAATCGCCGACCATGGGGGCACGCTCGTACGTCTTTGTCTCGGTGGTGATGTCCATCGACGGCCACATCGACGACATGCACGATGTTCGGTTGATGTTGTCCTCCGAGGAGGACTTCGATCGGGTCGACGAGGTACGTACCAGTGTCGATGCCATCCTGGTTGGGGCGAACACGATCCGCCGTGATAACCGCAGAGACTCGGCAGATCGGGAACGTCGTCCTGCTCCGCTACCTAACCGCACAAGACCTCCGATGAAGGGACCCACAACTGATCGTGACCGTGAACGTCTCAAGCAAGCGATCGAACTTGCTGAGAAGTGCACCCCGTCGCGAACCGCATTCTCGGTGGGCGCAGTAATCACCGACGCCAACGGCGCCGTGCTCGCTACGGGTTACTCTCGCGAGACCGACCCTCGCGGCCATGCCGAGGAAACTGTTCTCGCCAAGCTCGCGCCCGGCGACAGCCGGCTCCATGAAGCCACCCTCTACAGCTCGCTTGAACCGTGCAGCACCCGCGCCTCACGGCCTCGTAGTTGCACAGAACTCATCCTGGCCACCCCGATCTCGCGGATCGTCTTCGCCTGGCACGAGCCCGACCTGTTTGTCGACTGCAAGGGCGCCGAACTCCTCCGCGCCGCTGGCCGGGAGGTCGTGGAGGTACCCAAGCTTGCCCACCTGGTGCGCCGCACCAACCAACATCTGCTCAAGCTCTGAGCGTTCTGTCACGCGTAGGCATTTCACAGCCGGATCGGGGAGTAACCGGCCTACCCTGGCGGTGATGGCTACCACAGCCTTCCACACTGAGCTCGCAGTCCCTGTCGCCGGCGGTTCCTTGACCGTCGCCGTTGCTGGGCCCGGTGAATCGGGTGCCGCCCCACTGGTGCTAGGTGTCCACGGCATCACCGCGTCGCACCGCATCCTGGCGGTGGTGGCCCGCCATCTGGCGACTCGTGGCATTACTTTCCTGGCGCCCGACTGCGCGGCCGCGGCGCCAGTGCGGGGCTCCCGGCACCGTACGGCCTTAATGCCCATGTGGCCGATCTGGTCGCCGTCCTTGACTACTGGGGCACCGAACGGGCTGTCCTGGCCGGCCACTCGATGGGGGCCTACATCGTCGCTCGCCTGGCTGCTGCCCACCCGGACCGATCGGCCGGGGTCGTGCTGGTCGACGGCGGACTGTCGCTGCTGGCTTCGTCTGATACCGACACCGACCCCAACGACGTGCTTGAGGTTGTCCTTGGCCCAGCACTGACCCGGCTCCGGATGGAGTTCGGCTCTCCGGAGGACTACCGCAACTTCTGGCGCCGCCACCCCGCCTTCGCCAATCACTGGAATGCGGACGTGGAGGGCTACGTGGACTACGACCTAAGCGGCACGCCCGGCGCCCTACGCTCGAAGGTGGTCGAGTCGGCCGTGCGGACCGACGGGCGCGACCTGCTCGACAGCGCCGCCGCCTGGGAGGCGGTGACTGCCGTCCCGGAGCCGGTAGTCCTTGTCCGTGCGCCCCGTGGCCTCGCCAACGAATCCAGCCCTCTCCTTCCCCAGGATGTGGTCGACGAGGCCAAGCGCACCGTGCCGTGGATAAATGACGTGATCGTCGACGACACGAACCATTACCTGATCGTGCTCGGTGACCGGGAGGCGGCCGCCGTGGCCGCCGAGATCACCCGGGTGACAGCGTCGGCCGGCGCCGGCTAAGCCGCTCGCATCGAGGTCGTACCGTGCTCAACAGCCTGCGATCTTTACGGTATTTGGTGTTACATCCGAAGCGGTAATATCGGGCGCGTGGCTGCTCCCGAGGGTGACCTCACGATCGATCAGCTCGCGGCGCGCGCCGGGATGACGGTGCGCAACGTCCGCTCGCATGCCAGCCGCGGGTTGCTGCCGCCGCCGCAGCTGCGCGGCCGGACCGCCTACTACGGCGCCGATCACGTCGCGCGCCTTCAGCTCATCGCCGGACTGCAGCAGCAGGGCTTCTCGCTAGCCGCGATCGAAGCGGTGGTGCAGCACACCCCGGCGAGCTCGGCCGAGCAGGCGCTCGCCTTCTACCGGGGTGTCCTCGCTCCCTGGCGGCCCGAGCCCCCCCTGGAGATGTCGTACGCCGAGCTCACCGACTGGCTTGGAGTCGAGCCGCAGCCCGCGACGCTGGACCGGCTGCACGCTGAGGGTGACCTTGAGCGGCTGGCCCCCGACCGGGTGCGGATCACTAACCCTGCGCTCTTACGGGCTGGTGCTCAGGCGGTGCGCCTGGGCATCCCGGTAGATGCGGTGATGGCGCTGGGATCGGAGCTGTCGAAGCAAGCCCAGGCGATTTCGGAGCTGTTTGTTGGGCTGTTCCGGGACACCGTCTGGCGTGACCATGTGGCGAGGGGGAGGCCGCAAAGCCAGCTGTCTGAGGTCCACCGGATCGTGGAGGCACTGCAGCCCGTCGCCGCGCAGGCGCTGCTGGCGGCCTTCCGCTCCGCTATGCCGAAGGCGATCGAGGCGTTCGTCCAGGATGAATACGAGAGGCGGGCCGGAGCAGCCGAGCGAAACGGCCGATAGCCGTCTAACGGCGTTCGATGTTACATGAATACGTGACAACATAGCACCGGATGGTGTTCCATAACACCATGACAGTGATCGTGCTTGCGGTGGCCCAGGAGGTACGGCCCGCAGGTGGCGCCTCGCTCGACCAAATCCTCATCGCCAGCACGGCCGCCGCCGTGCTCACCGCGGGACTGCTCCTGCTCGGTTACGGCCATCGCACCGGCCGGATCCCGATACTGCGGTGGCTCGCGACCATCACCGAGCGCTGGCCGTTCAGTGCCGGACAGCCCGGCTGGGTCGAGCTGCCCTCGACGCTCGCGCTGTTTTCCCTGATCACCGCACTGCTCGGGATGTACTGGGACGTCTCGCTGCACATTGCCGACGGCAGGGACGTCGGTCCTCTGGCCAATCCGGCGCACTACCCGATCATGTTCGGGCTGTTCGGCGTCTTCGCCTCCGGCGTGCTGGCCATGGTGTTGCCGGTGGGGGAGCGCCCCGGTCCAGCCGCGGTGCGGATCACCCGCGACTGGTATGCGCCGCTCGGCGGGGTGCTGATGGCTGGTGCAGCGTTCTTCGCGCTGCTGGGCTTCCCGTTTGACGATGTCTGGCACCGGTTGTTCGGCCAAGATGTGACCCTGTGGGGCCCCACCCACCTGATGTTGATCGGTGGCGGCGGGCTGTCAACGATCGGCTTGGCCGTGCTCGAGGCGGAAGGGCGGCTGGCCCGAGGCGGCGGGAAGGTCACGCCGCAGGGTCTGTTCGCCCGGCGCGGCATGATCATGGGCGGGGTGCTCATTGGCCTGTCGGTGTTCCAGGGCGAATGGGATTTCGGTGTTCCCCAGTTCCGGGTGGTGCATCAGCCGTTGCTCATCGCTATGGCGGCGGCGTGCGCCCTGGTCGCCGCTCGGCTGTGGCTCGGCCGCGGCGGCACGCTGTTTGCCGTGGGTTTCTACGTCATCGTGCGCGGCGGGGTCTCCGTGATCGTCGGCCCGATCTTGGGGGAACCCTTCCCCAGCATCCCGTTGTACTTCGCAGAGGCCTTGTGCGTGGAGGCTGCAGCGCTGCTGCTCGCCCGACGCCCGCTGGCGTTGGGCGTAGTAAGCGGACTGCTCATCGGGACCGTGGGCTTCGCCGCCGAGTACGCCTGGACCCAGGTGGCCTTCCGAGTGCCATGGACGTCCGACATTCTCGTTGAGGGTGCGGCGATGGCGGTGGTTGGCGGCCTCGCGGGTGGAGTTGCCGGAACGCTGCTGGCATTGGGCCTGCAGGGCAGGCTGCCCCGGCCCGCCGTGGCTCGGTCACTGTTCGCCGGGGTGCTTGTGGTGCTCGCGGCTGCCGTGGCCAACGGGCTGGTGACCACCGTTCCCGACGGCGTGCGCGCCGAGATCACGCTCAACGCCGATACCGGCCCGGGCGAGGTCCGCACTGCCCAGGCGGTCGTCCGGATCGCCCCGCCCGCTGCCGTTGACCGGCCGTCCTGGCTGACGATCACCTCCTGGCAGGGCGGCGGCCTGTACGTCGACCATCTGGTGCCGGTCGGGGACGGCAGCTACCGGACCACCCAACCGATGCCGCTGTCAGGTAACTGGAAGACACTCGTGCGGTTGCAGGACGGCCGCACCCTCACGGCGGTACCCATCTACCTGCCCGCAGACGCCGCAATCGGTGAGCCGGAGCTGCCCGCGCCGCTGCACACCACCCGGGACGCGGTCGACGAGGAGCTGATCATGCAGCGGGAACTCAAGGAGGGAGTGCCCGACTGGCTGTGGAGCACCGCGTCGGCGGTGGTGCTGGTCTGCGCGGTGCTGCTGATGCTGGCGTTGGGCTGGGGCGTGTCCCGGGTCTCCCGGGCCTCTCAGACGGCCACTGACCGCGCCGCCGGACCGGTACGGCAGGTGGCCGGAGCGCGGTGATGATGGCCACTGCCGGCCAGCTGGTACTGGCCCATCACGCGCTCATCGCAGCTATCCCGTTCCTAGTCCCCACCCTCCTCATCACCCTCACAGTGGCCGTGATGGCGCTCCAAGACCGCCGCCCCTCCGACCCTCCCGACCCTCCCGACATGGAGACATATCGGGTATAAGGGGAC
>JALZHU010000294.1 GCA_030860695.1 Actinomycetota bacterium | reverse complement strand
CCTCGGCACGAATCTCCGCACCCCGCACTGACAATGACTCCCTTCCCTCTGCCAACAGGGACAATATGCTATCAATCTCGATGGTGCACTCACCCTATGACACCAAGCCCTCTTCGCCTCCTTGTACGAGCCCCGCGACTCGTAAGGCACGTCCGAGTGCTCTGGGTGCGCCCCAGCGGCGGGCCAGCGCCAACTCCTCAACGGCCAGTGCCCGAGCCTCCTCAAGTCGGTCAAGTGAGAACAGCGCCAATGCCGCCCCTGAACGCCAGGCAACGAAGGCCGGGTTCTGCCCGCCATGGGCAGCAAAGCGGCGGCCACAAGCCAGCATTGTCTCCAGACCCTCTTTTACCTGTCCTTGCAGCATGAGCAGACGGGCACGACTTCCGAGGTACCAATACCAGTATCCGGTGGAGGGCAACGGATCGGACATACAAGCCCAATCAAGGACTGCTGCGGCTTTATCTAGGCAACCCTGCTCCATCAGCACATTAGCCAGATAGGCTCCAACGATCGGCCGACCGATATCCGCGGATGCCGTCTCAACCATCCACATAGAATCACGAAGATCCGCCTCAGCCTCGACAAGAGCACCGCATGACAGCCAGGCCAAGCCGCGGAAAGTCTTGGCCGGCCCGTAGACGAGCATCGAGCCGCGCTGATGCGCCGCTGCTACCCAGGCGTCAGACAGTGGCATGGCGTCGTCCACGTCGGCAGCAGTGAGGACGAAGAATCCGTAGGCTGCCGCGACGTTGGCCTGCTCGATGAGGATGCCGTCCGCTAATCCTCGGCGTGCGCGAGCGACCGCAGTCTCCGCTGGCTGTCCAGCCAGAGCCTCATAGAAGGCGATCGCGACATCTAATATACGACTGCCAAGGTCGCTCCGTAGAGAGACGTCCCGCAGCCGGCTAACGTGTTGCGTAGCAGACTCTTGCAGGGCGGGATGTGCCACCGCCACACCGATGAGCCAGGCCTCAAGTCGTCGGCGCAGGTCGGCATACTCATCACCCAACAGGCGGACCGCCTGTGACAAACCTGGGCGGCCTCGTCGTGGCGAGCGGCAAAATTCAATACAATTCCCAGCATTTCGGCGATGATGGCTTTGCATGCGGGGTCGTTGGTGGTGGCCATGGCGGCGGTAAGGTAGTCGGCGCCCTTGATCATGTTGACGAGTTGGGCGGCGGTGCCGAGTTGGAGGAGGATGTCTGCGCGGTCGGTGTCGGGTGGTGGTTCTTGCAGGCAGCGTTCCAAAGCGGACACGGCGCTTTCCGGTGATCCCCGCGCAAAGGCCTCATCGGCTGCCCGTCGCAGGGTAGCCACGACGAAACTGTCGGCGGCCGGTGGGACGCGCAGCAGGTGAGCAGCCACCTGCTCAGCGGCCTTACCGCCTTCGGAAAGTAACCGTGCTGCGCGGGCGTGCCCGGTCAGCCGCTCAGTTTCTGACAGTCCCTCATACACCGCGTCCCGTACCAGCGGGTGGACGAAGCCGAGCGTGCCGAACACCTGCGCCGCTTCGTCTGGGGACGGCGCCTGACGGTAGAGGAGTCCGATATCTATTAGCTGGCGAGCAGTTTGCAATGCCTGTTCTGATTGCAGCCCGGCCAGCGTTCCTACGTAACGAGGATCGGCGCCGTCTCCCAAGATGGCTACCGCGGCGCACAGTGCCGCTGCTGGCGGCCCTAACCGTGCCAGCCGCAACGCCACCCGTTGCCTGACTGCACGCGGACCGATCTCAGCTAGGCGTGCCACCCCAGCGGCACTCGCCTCCAGGCCTTCGGCCAGGGCCACCCCTACCAGCTCATGCAACAGCAGCGGGTTGCCCCCGGATGCGCTGTGACAGGCCAGGCAGAATTCCTCCTGCGCATCCTCGGTCAGCACTGTGCGCACCAGCCGCGCAGACGCAGCCTGGCTCAGCGGCGTCGGGCGAACCACCGTGGCAACAGGGTCAGTGGTGATCTGGGTCAGCAGGTGCTGGTCTACGACGGGCTCCGCGGGCCGCAATCCCACCAACACCACCAGGGGCAATCCTCCAGCCGGGACAAGAGATAGGCCAAAAACCGCAGCGAAGGAGCATCAGACCAGTGCAGGTCGTCCACGATCAACATCAACGGGCTGCGGGTACACAGGTTGGCGGTCAACCAGTACAACCCATGCAACGCCGCAAACGACACATCCCCACCCATTGACGACGCAGCGGCAGCATCGACGGGACCAAACAGCACGGCTGCCTGTCCGGCGGCACCGGCCAGTAACTCGGACCGCCCGGCCTACCCCGCTCCAGTGAGAGCTGGCTCGAACAGCTGACGCACTACCCCGTAGGCGAATTCTCGCTCCAGCTCGGACCCGCGTGCCCCCAGCACCCGCAGACCGTCCCGCTCGGCCACAGCGCGGGCTGCGGCCAACAGGCGAGTCTTGCCGATCCCCGCCGTGCCCTCCACCACGGCGAGCTGACCTGTCCCCCGGCAGGCAGCAGCGATCAGCGCGCTCAGCACTCCCAGCTCGCGCTCGCGCTCCAAAAGCTCAAAATCCTCCACCAAACATCATCATTCTCCCGACGACTTCCCTGGTCGAGTGAGTTGGGGTCGGACGCGCAAACGTTGGGGGTGGCAGTGGGGACGACCGTGACGCGAGACCCCAGCATCCCGAAGCAGCATGAACACAACACTCCGACAAAGTGCCAAACTCACGGCGTCGCACCCGACCCACCCCACACACGATGACCCCATCCCAAGCAAAAAGCGCTTCGATGACCAACCCTGATGTTGGAGTGTGGACGCGAGGCACCGAACACAGGCGAGGTTGCAAAAGCAGCAACCAGTGCAGTTAGGTAGCGCGCTCGGAGCACAGCATGTCCGAGCGTCTTATTCTGCGAGGAGACGGTAATGTATGAATTGGTTTGTCTGCTGAGTTTTATTATCTTCACAGTCGGCGTTCTTGTGGGTGTCCGGTGCCAAGAGATCAGCTTACGGGGCCGGGAGCGGAGACTCGTCGATGAACGGCGGCATGTGAACTCTCAGCTTCTCGCCCTCCAGACGCGCCGCGAGGTGAACAACCTCATCCCTTAGGCACGCAACAAGTTACGCTCGCCCCGTCTTGTTGTAAGCCCAGGACACCGTGTGTCATCGGCCATGAATTCTAAGTCCTTACGATGGCGAGTCAACGAAACGGCGCGAAAAAATCTCAGCCAGGGGAAACGACTCGTACAATTGATGTTCTCGACTCTGTTGCTGCTGCCCGCCGACTAAAGCGACGCTAAACCGATCATCACCAATCAGACGGTCCCGGAGGCAGGGCAACAGACACGTGAGCGGAGTGGTGTCGTCTTGTGATAGCTGATCTTCAGCTATCACAAGATCGGCGCGATCAGTGGCGGCTGACACATGATCGGCTGACATATGAACTGTCAGCGCCGTGCCGTCCGGCCCGTCGTGTGTGCGTCGAGGGTTTGGCAGGGGCCTGGCCAGCCGAAGTAGCACCGTGGGGGCGCATCGGCGTACTTGGCAGGACCCCAGCAACGGGCAGGAAGAGGACAGGCCCCAGGGTAGACCCCTGGTGTGCGCTTATTCGAACCCACGCAGAGCTGCGGAAATACATCCAAACAGCTTCTTGTCGGGGTGGCGGGATTTGAACCCACGGCCTCTTCGTCCCGAACTGCGGGCAGGTCGGTCGATAGGAGTCGTTTCCGCACGTCGCCAGCCATTGGTGGGCGTTCTGGGTCGGTGCTGGTCAGTCTCGTTGCTGTATTTCGCAGCTGTACGGCTCAGGTCGTGCGCAGGGTCGAGACTAGCCATGCACCGGCGAAATGGACTCGGAGCGGGACCTGGTGTCGCGCTGGATGAGTCAGTGACATTAGGGACGCATCCGCCCCTGATTGAAGCGGCCGAGGGCTGGTGCTGCCAACACCTGCCCACGGCCTTGATCACCAACCCTGAGATGGAGGGGTGGAGACCCGATGCCAGACCCTACGCAGTTCGACCCGGACCCAATCCGGGTGGCTCTCGATCACGGCGAGGTCGTGGAGCTCGAGGTGGATGAGACCAAAGATGAGACCACGATCGCACCCCACTGGCGGACATGACGCTTCGGGCGGAAGGAGACGGTGACGAAGGCCTCCTTTTCCGTAGCCGCAGCCCGTACCTCGCGACTACCTTTAGACAGGATCAACGGACGCGTCCCTGCTCTTCTCCGTTTCCTCGTCCTGGCCGCCTTGCTTGTCACGGCGATGGTGTCAATGGTGGCGCTTGCGCCATCGCAGCGCGACGCCGTCGGGCGCCGTGGACTCCGGCGACGCGACGTGGACGATCTCCGGTCGAGGAAGCGGCGACCCCGAACCCCAAGGATTTTCGGACCACTGTTGTGGTTGTTCGTGGATAGTTCCGGTTACCTGCGGGTTTCGCAAAGCTGGTCGTCAGTGGTCTTTTTGGTGCTGTCTGGATGTGTTTTTGTGCCCGTAAAGTGTCTAAGCGATCATTGGCTCAGCGTGATCACTGACGATCTTGAACGCTGGGGTCGGGTGGCGTTCCGTTGATCTGGCGCAGCCCGACCGTGCGGCAGCCCCAGGGGCAGCCCGTGACGGGACCGGTGCGTGTGTCATGTGGCTTTGCCCTCGGGCTGGCGTGTGGCAACCGTTGAGGGAGGTGGCTGGGATACACACCCTGTCTAAGCCACCCTGCCACAGCAGTTCCTGTAGCTGGCCGGTCGCGCACCAGGCAGCGGCGTCGACCGCAGCCTTGAGGATTGTCTTAGCAGCTTTGGCGAACCGAGCTCGACACAAGGTCACCGAGGGTGCCGTGGGTGTCACCCGCAGCGGTGTAGACAAGCAGCGGGTATGTCCGTCAGCGGCGAAAATCCCGTGACTTCGCTCCATTGCCGCCGCGTTGGATGTGTAAAGGCCGTGGTTTCGGGGTATCCATTGTTGACTTCATTACCGACGGTTCCTGAGCTGACGGAGAGGTCACGTCGATGGTTGCGGTCGAGGATGCCCGCTGGCTTGCCGATCACCTGCGCAAGATGGTGTCGGGTCGCCCCGCGGCGTGGGCTGGCAGCGAGCTGACCCTTGCGCAGTTGCTTGCGCTGCATTTCATCAGCGCGAAGGCTCCGATCACTCTGATGTCGCTGTCGCACGCGTTGGGCCTGCGACCGCCGGCCACCTCGGCGATGGTTGATCGGCTGGCTCGCGCAGGGTTGGTCTGTCGCAGGCCAGACCCCGCCGACCGCCGACGCGTCTTGCTCACCGTGACGGCTAGTGCGGGCGCGATGTTGGGCAAAATTGACCTGCAGACTGCTCGACGGCTGCAGGTGGTGCTTATCAGCATGGGGGCGGCGGCCCAGCGCTGCCTGATTGAGGTTGTCAGGGACACGGCACGTCGCTTGGCCAGCTGACCAACCGACAAAACTTATCGGGCAAGGGCATCAGCGCGCAGTGATCACCTTCACCCCTTTCTGAATAAGGGAGGCCGGAACCAGCCGCTGGCGCGTACGGTAAAAATCTACCCAACGCAGCGACGCCTGGAAGGTTAACCCGTTTTCTTAGGGGACACCGTCGGCAGCGGTTCGCCTGGGCTGTGTGGCCGACAGGTGTACCTGTTGGCCGGGAGATCACATGACGACTAATCATCAGCGCGGACACCAGTCATCAGCGCGGACACCAGCAAGCTGACCCCGACGCCGTGTCCGTCGCCAGTTGCTCTGACGGGGATGGTGTGGCCGCCGACGACAGCGCCGCGGCGGTGACGACCGCAGATGTCGACTGGCTCATTGCTCGTCTACGGTCCATGGTCACCGCTAGCAGCGCCGTGTGGGCAGGCCGCGGAATGACGCTGTTACAGCTCATCGCGCTGCAGTTCATCAGCGCCTTAGCGCCGGTCACTGTCAGTGGCCTGGCTCAGGTCTTCGGCACCAGACCGCCAGCCACCTCGGCGATGGTCGATCGCCTGGCCCGTGCTGGCTTGGTACGCCGCTCGCCGGATCCTCAAGACCGGCGACGCGTCCATTTGACCATCACCTCGGCTGCCCAACCGATTGTCGGGGACACCGACGAAGACACCGCCCAGCACCTGTCTGCAGTGGTTCATGCCATCCGCGCACAGACCCGTCGGCCACTTATCGACCTACTCGTGGACATGGTGCGGCGCTTGGCCGAGGAGTCCAGGACACCACGCATTGGCCGAGCCACATCCGAATCAGGACCGTTGACGGTCAGGGCGGGAGATGGCCACAGCAGCCAAGCCACGGCGAGAGGCTGATCATCACACCGCCCCAACCTCGACGGTTCGCTGGGGTCTGTAGCTGGACACAGCCGATTCGCACCTCGATTGGGGCGCTGCTTGCAAGACCCGACGATGAAGGCATGCAGGGCGCAGGCAGTGTGAGCCACCCCGGGTTTGGTACCGCCCTTAGTCTGTGTGTGATGCCGCCGGGGTGGCGGCGTCGGTTGCAGCGTAGTAGGCGGCTTCGGCTTCGGCCGGTGG
>JALZHU010000493.1 GCA_030860695.1 Actinomycetota bacterium | reverse complement strand
GACGAAGCGCTCGGCTGCGGGCGGGTCGGATCTGGCGGCGAGGTTGTGCCTGGCAGCCGGCCTGACCGTGGTGTGGTCGTGGAGATCCGGGTTGCGCCACTGGTGGGCGCATCGGTGCGGCTCCCGTCGACGGCTGTCCGGCCGACGCTGGGGCCGGTCGTGGTCGGGCCGGCCACGCCGACGCCGGAGTCGATTGTCTCCGGTCCGACCCCGACCGCCTGCACCGTGGTACCAGAAGGAGAGGTGAGGTCGTCGGCACCGGTCAACTCATCGCAGCGTGGTGGGCAGCGGTCGCTCTGGTCGAGCAGCCCGAAGGCTGCGATGAAGGCCAGGGCGGCCGGGACCAAGATCGCCAACACCCGGACCAGGCGACGCTCCCGCCAGCTTCGCCCCGGCCGGGGAACGGCTTGTGCGACCGTACTACGTCCGTTATCCCAATCGGGGTTGGCCCTGCGATCCTGGGCTCCATGGGGCAGGAGGAGCCCAAGGCGTCCCGCCGAGTCCGAGGCCGGTGGGGCTGGCACGGACGCGGCCACAGCGACCACCAGCTCCCGCAGCGAGAACGGGCGGGTGAGCAGCGTGCGGCTGCGGTCGGGGGGCAGGTCGTGGCTGTTGTCTCCGGGGTGGAGGAGCACGATCAGCGGACCGCGGTAGTGGTGGCGGACTTGTTCACAGACCGCACGCCGGTCCTCAGCGGGAACGTCGACAATGACCACATCGGCCGGCGGTTCACCCCTGGACAGCTCCAGCGGTGCCTTGATCACGTTGACGGCGCGATCCTCACCGAGCAGAGCGAGCAACTCGACGCCCGGTCGCATGCCTCGATACAACAGGGTCACGCGCTGCGGGACCTTTGGTGATGGCATCTCTCATCTCTCGGCGGGCCGGCGACCTCGGGATGCAAACCCAACCGGTCCGCACGTCTCGGACGGCGAGCGGAACGCGTTGCACTGGTGACGACAGGAACGCCCTGGTGCAGGGGATGGGAAGCGTTCGCTCTGGCGTCATGGCGTCAGGCCAGGTACCACATAAAGCGCTTCCTACCGATTAGGCGTTACATGCGCACATCGGTTCTCCCCGGCCTAGGACGAGCCGAAGTGCTGCGCCATGTCGAGGACCGCTGCCTCTAGGTCGAGGACGGCCCGGCCGGTGGGCCGGCCAGCCGGTCACTGATAGACCCGAACATAATCCACCAGCAGCGCCTGGGGAAAGGTCGTGCTGGCATCGGGACTTCCGGGCCACTTCCCCCCGACCGCGACGTTGAGAACCAGAAAGAACGGGTGGTCGAACACCCACCGTGATCCTGCCGGTAGATCGGCGGCGGTGATCGACCAATAGAGGCGACCGTCGAAATAGAACTGGATGCTGCCTGGCAGCCATTGCACACCATACGTATGGAATTCTTGTGCCAGGGGGGTGGTGTGCACGATCGAGCGGCCCGGTTTGTAGTCTGCGTTCGCGCCACCGCCGTCTCGGGGTCCGTGGATCGTGCCGGTCGCCGTGGTCGGCTCCTGCCCCAGATACTCCATGACGTCGATCTCACCACACTCGGGCCAGCCGACCCGATCGATGTCGGTACCCAGCGCCCAGAATGCCGGCCATATTCCCCGCCCGACCGGCATCTGCAGGCGAGCTTCGACCAGGCCGTAGCGGAAGGAGTACCTGTCCTGGGTGCTGATTCTGGCCGAGGTGTAGTCCCGCGTGATGGAGTCCATTCCCCTAAACCGCTCCGCACGGGCGACGATTCTGAGACGACCACGTCCGTCCTGATGGGAGTTGGCCTTCCGGGGCGTGTAGGACTGCAGCTCACCCTCGCCCCAGGCACCGCCGGTCTCATGGCGCCAACGACGGCCGTCCACCGGCGAATTCTGCACACCATTGAACTCATCCGACCAGACCAGGCGCCGAGCCGCCGTCGAACGGCGCAGGAATGCGACTTCAATCCCGTTGACCTTTGCGTGGTCGATCTTGTTGATGAAACCAAGATCGAGTTGTCCATCGGTCACCGCGGCGGTGAAGCTCACGTGGTGGGCATGATTCCTTCCGGCAGCCTCGATGATGTCGACGTCGGATGCCTTCACCACGCCTTCCGCGGTGACGTCGAAGACCCGTTGGCGTGGTCTGGAGAACCTTGTCTCCGCGAGATACAGGTTGATCGCGTAGGTGGCCGGCGCGGGCACCTGGATCATGTACCCGCGCATGCCCCAGCGCTCGTGCTGGTAGATGCTCTGGCTGCCGGTTCCCTCGATGTGTGCGTCGGTGACCGAAGACCATCCACCCAGG
>JALZHU010000492.1 GCA_030860695.1 Actinomycetota bacterium | reverse complement strand
GCCAGGCCATGAGCTGCCGGAAGATCAGATAGAGCAGTCGTACCGTCACGACAAGCGATCATGCCTGATCGCCATCATCCGATGATGCCGCAGGTCACCGCTGTGGATGATCGGTCCGGCACCCACAGGACCTACGCGCTGATCACAGTCGAGCACAGTTCCCGCCGGGCCCCTCTGGCCGGGGTGACAGCGCATCTGACCGGTACGTGGACCACTCAAGCCGCTCGCAACCTGATGATGGATCTCAGCGACCGTGTCACCACCGTGAAGTTCCTGCTCCGAGATCGGGATTCCCGGTTCACCGCAGCGTTCGACGCGGTCTTCGCCGCGGATAGCATCCGGATCCTCGGCAGTCCACCCCAAGCGCCATGAGCGAAGGCGATCTGCAAACGAATGATCGGAACTCTACGCCGCGAACTGCTCGACAGGAGCCTGATCGTCAACGAACACCACCTACGCCGGATCCTCGCCACATACCTCTACCACTTCAACACCGCACGGCCACACCGGACGCTTGGACAACTCGCACCTGGAGCCGCTGCGGGAGTCGACGGCCCGGTTCCGGACGTTGGCTGAACCGGCGTTACTGCTGGAACACCACGGTGCGGTACAGGAGCTCTTCGCCTGCCTCAACCTGCTCGGCGATCAGGCCGACGCACTCGAGCACGCCCGAATCATCCTGGAAGTCATCGCCCCGGTGGCGCGGACCGACCCGGCGCTGTTCCCGCTGTTGCCCGAGGCACTGCTGATGTACGCCACCAATCTGGTGAACGCCGGCAGGCTCGCCGAGGCGTTGAGCTGCCTGTACGAAGCAGCCGCCAGACAGCTCGGCTTGGCCCAGCAGCACGCACAAGAGCACGTCCCCGTGCTGCTCGCCGTGTTCCAGCTCCAGTCTCACTGCCTGCGCCTTCTGGGGCGGTACCAGGAAGCCACACAGGTCGACACCCACGCCGCGTACTCGGGCGGCCATAACTGAACTGCTCCTGGCCGTGTCGGGCAGATGACGATGGTGATGCGGGGTGACTTGGTGGTCCTGCTAGCTGGTTCAGGTTGACGCTCGCATCGGTTCGTCTCTAGACGATCATCCTCTTCTGCCGCTGACTGGGCGTTTGATGGGTGGTCATGCCGAATATGTGGTCTCACGTTGGTGGCCTGTGAGGCTGTTGCTAGCCGTTGTTGAGGAGATGGGCTTCTTGGCGGCACACTGCGGCGACAGCGCGGTATGCCTGGGCGCAGGCCGGGGTGGCCGAGCTGGCCAGTTGTTCCCACAGCTGTGCCCGGTCTAGGAGTAAATCCCGCCGGGTCAGCCCGGTGGTGTGGGTCAAGGCGAGGGCGTTATTGGCCAGTGCCGCCAAGTGTTCGGCATGAAGATCAGCGGCGGCATCAGCGGTCGTGGTGTCGGGAGGGTGTTGGTCGGTGGTCATCACGACCTCTTGCTGAGATGGATCGGGCTGTTGTAGTAGCCCGATTTACTCCTAGTATTGTCTCCTTCGCCCTTTGTGGCCAGGGCTGGTGATGGCTGTGTGTCAGCGCGGTGAACTGCGTTGAATGACGTGAGCAAGGTTGGCGCCTGGATAAGGTTGATCACTGCAGATGTGTGAGGGTGGATGGCATCGGGGAGGGGTTGTGCCAGGCATGCGATGGGGTAGCGCTGCGCGTGAGATCAGCGGTGGACAGGGTGGAGGGGTGATGAGTCAGGGTTGGGTGGATCGCGCTGCTTTTGCTGTAGCGAGGACGGTCGTTAGCTCGGTGCGCGTTACCGCTGTTGATCAGTAATCCTCAGCACGGTGCCTGGAGCTTTGCCGTGGTGCCCAGTGTGGACGGTCGGCGTGGACATTGCGCCGAGGTGGATACCCGACCGAAGGTGCGGCCGAGCGTGCCAAGGACGGCGTGCTGGCGCGCTGTGGTGTCGAGGTCGATGACCGGAAGACGACCGTGGGTTGCCTCACCAGCGGGCTGGAGGACAAGCGCCGGAGGCTCAAGCCAAGACCGTCTACCGATACGCCGAGATCGTCACCAAAGAGCTCGTTCCCGCTTTCGGTGCTCTGCCGCTAGAGCAGCTCAATGATGACCACGTGTGGCTATCGACGTCAGCTATCCGTGCATGGTGGACGTGGGAAGATCACTTCGTGCACACAGTGCGCGGCGCCCAGGGCACCGGCAAAGTCGGATATGGGTTGTTGTGAGCTGCGGTGATGGTGTGCGACACGCCGGGGACTGAGGTGCGCTAGCGGGCATGACCCTGGGGTGATCATGACGGTTCCTAACGCCGTGTGATCAGCCC
>JALZHU010000005.1:22888-66215 GCA_030860695.1 Actinomycetota bacterium | reverse complement strand
GCAAGACAAACCGTGAAGCGATCCGCTGCCTCAAACGCTACGTCGCTCGTGAGATCTACCAGCTCATCAAGCCCACAGTTCAATGCACTACGCCAGCCTCAGCGGCTTGACATCCATAGGGGCATCAGTGTCGACGGCGACCGTTCGGCCGGTCCGCGTCTGCGGCGGCAGAGGCGTTACCCACCCGTGGTCCCAGGCTCGGTCAATGATCTACAGCTGCACCGGCTTGATCGTGACCGGATCACTGTTGATCGCCAGCACACATGCGTCCTCGCACGGAGCAGGACACAGCGTCCCGGTGAGCTCGGGGGGCTCTGGGTCAAGTGGGTCAGGCCTGCTGAGCCGGGCGTTCGACGCATCCCACGTGATCAACCCGACGACAGTCACTCATGATGGCTTGGAAACGGGGCAGTCACGCCTAGGCTAGAGTCAGGGAGAACGAAGTGACCGCCGAGATCAGTCTGAGCGACCCGTACACGGTGCCAACCAGATACTGGCATCGGTTGGATGGTGGCCGGCTCCAATGCGATGTGTGCCCGCGGGCGTGCCGGTTACACGAGGGCCAGCGCGGGCTGTGTTTTGTGCGAGGCCGGATCGATGACCAGGTGGTGATGACCTCCTACGGCCGATCCAGCGGGTTTTGCATCGACCCCATCGAAAAGAAGCCGCTCAACCACTTCCTACCCGGCAGCGCCGTGCTGTCCTTCGGTACTGCAGGCTGCAACTTGGCTTGTCGGTTCTGTCAGAACTGGGACATTTCGAAGTCCCGTGAGATCGATCGACTGACCGCGCCGGCGAGTCCCGACGTTATCGCGGAGGCTGCGCAACGGCTTGGCTGCCGCAGCGTTGCCATGACTTACAACGATCCGGTGATCTTCCTCGAGTACGCAATCGACGTTGCCGATGCCTGCCGCGCCCGCGGGATCAAGGCCATCGCGGTCACCGCCGGCTACCTCACCGACAAGCCTCGTCGGGAGCTGTTCGCCCACCTCGACGCCGCAAACGTGGATCTCAAGGCGTTTACCGAGTCCTTTTACCGACGCACCTCAGCCGGTCACCTGCAGCCGGTACTGGACACCCTCGTGTATCTGCGGCACTCCACCGACGTCTGGTTGGAAATCACCACACTGCTGATCCCCGGGCACAACGACTCCGACACAGAGATCGACGCGGAGTGCGCCTGGATTACCCAGCACCTAGGTAATGACGTGCCTGTACATTTCACCGCTTTCCATCCCGACTTCAAGATGCGCGATGTGCCGCCGACTCCCCCGGCCACGCTAACCCGGGCCCGCCGAATCGCCCAGGGACACGGGTTGCACTTCGTCTATACCGGCAACGTTCACGACCCGGACGGCGGACGCACCACGTGCCCCGGCTGCGGGACAGCTGTCGTTGACCGGGACTGGCATGCCATCGGCCGCTACGAGCTCACCGACGACGGACGGTGTACACACTGTGGCGAAGCCATTTCCGGCCGGTTCGACGGGCCCGCCGGTCGCTGGGGCCGTCGCCGGCTACCGGTGTCACTCGCCACCCCTGAAGCTGAGATGGGGTAAATCTCCACCCAGCATCCGCGTGTGGGCTGGCGAGGACAACATCACCGGCCCCGCCATACCGGTGGCCGGCGCTCCAGGGCGGCGGCCAGTCCTTCCGTGGCGTCCCGGGTGGCATTGGCCACCAGCCGCATCGTCTCACCGAACCGGATCGCGTCCACAGTGGACATATCAGAGGCGCGGCGAGCCACCTCCTTGGTGGCCCGGGCAGCCAGTGGGGCGGCGGCGAGCAGCCGGTCGGCCAACTCCCGCGCGGCGGACAGCAGCGATGAGTGCGGCACAATCCAGCCGACGAGGCCGATCTCCTTGGCCCGCTCGGCGTTGATCTGCTCGCCGGTGAGTAGCAGCTCCATGGCATATTGCCAGCCGATTCGCTGCGGCAGCCGGATGGCGCCGACAATCGTGGGGGTGCCAATCCGCACCTCCGGGTAGCCGAAGACCGCCTGCTCGCTGGCGATGACGAAGTCACACCAGGTCACCAGAGTCAGCCCGTATCCCAAGCAGTACCCGTTCACCGCGGCGATCACCGGCTTGTAGATTTCCCAGCCACTCTCAAAGGAGTTGACGGTCGGCTTCTCCCAGAACGTGCCAGGGAACTCACCGGCAGGATCGCCCGCAGACCGGATGTCCGCCCCGGCGCAGAACGCCCGGCCCGCCCCGGTGACGATCGCCACCCAGGCGTCCTCGTCGTCCCGGAACGCGGCGAATGCGGCGTTGAGCTCCACGCGCATCTGCTGGTCGATGACGTTGAGCTTGTCCGGTCGGTTATAGGTGATCGTCGCGACGTGTCCATCCAGCTCGTAACCCACCGTGTCAGCCACAGTGCCCAGACTAGGGAAGGGGCCGGCGACCTCACGTTCAGCGGCGAGCAGGCGACACCATTCGAGCTTGGGTCAAAAATCAAGAAACGCAGCCCCTACGGGCAGTGCGTCGTGCTAGCCACCGACATCACCGCCGCACTCAACCCGCATCCCCGGATCCGGCCGTTCCCCGGCCAATCTCGGGTGAAGCAGACGTTGAGGCACTAGTCTGCTTACACCGGGAACCTGAAGGACACCATGCTCACCGACCGTACAACCCTCACTCAGTTCCTGATCGAGGAGCGACGCCGCTATCCGAGCGCGAGCGGGGAGCTGAACTCGCTCATCCTCAACATTGCGCTCGCATGCAAGGCGATCGCCAAGCGGGTGGCCTACGGTGCACTCGGCGGTGCGCTCGGGACCGCGGCAACGACCAACGTTCAAGGGGAGACGCAGCAGAAACTCGACCTGGTCGCGAACGATCTGTTCTTGCGCGCCAACGAATGGGGCGGCCTAGTGTCCGGGATGGTGTCCGAGGAGTTGGAGGCACCGCATCTCATCCCGGAGCGCTACCCGCGGGGCAAGTACCTCCTGGCGTTCGACCCGCTCGACGGTTCGTCAAACATCGACGTGAACGTCTCGGTCGGCAGCATCTTCTCGATCCTGCGTGCCCCGAATCCGGGCGCGAACCCAGCCGCGGAAGACTTCCTGCAGCTCGGGTCGGCGCAGGTCTGCGCCGGATACGCGATCTACGGTCCTTCGACGATGATCGTCTTGACCGTTGGCACGGGTGTGCACGGCTTCACGCTCGAGCCGCAGCTCGGCGAGTTCATCCTGACTCATCCGGCAATCCAGGTTCCGGTCGCCACGAGCGAGTTCGCGATCAACGCTTCGAACAGCCGATTCTGGGAGCCGGCGGTGACGCGTTACGTCGACGAGTGTCTCGCTGGCAGTGCGGGCCCTCGCGGCAAGGACTTCAACATGCGATGGGTCGCGTCGCTCGTCGCGGAGACACACCGCATCCTCTCTCGCGGCGGCGTGTTCCTCTATCCGCGCGACACCAAGGACCCGGCAAAGCCGGGTCGGCTGCGTTTGCTCTACGAGGCCAATCCGGTCGCCTTCATTATTGAGCAGGCCGGCGGACTCGCGAGCACCGGGCGTGCGCGAGTTCTTGACATCACGCCGGAGGATCTGCACCAGCGCATCGCGTTCATCTTCGGCGCGCGCGAGGAGGTCGAGCGCATCGAGCAGTACCACCGCGACCACACCGTGGTCGAAGATGATGCACCGCTCTACGGCAGGCGCGGCCTATTCCGGACCTACGGTTGAGCGAAAGGGGAAGCGGCTATGTCGGCCAAGCATCCGATCATCGCCATCACCGGCTCCTCGGGCGCCGGGACGACATCGGTGATGCGCACCTTCGAGCAGATCTTCCGGCGTGAGCACGTCAATGCGGTGCTCATCGAGGGCGACAGCTTCCACCGATACGACCGCACCGAGATGAAGGCCAAGATGGCCGAGGCGTCCGTGCGCGGTGACCACTCGTTCAGTCACTTCGGCCCGGAGGCGAATCTGTTTGAGGAGCTGGAGGAGCTGTTTCGGCAGTACGGCGAGAATGGCCACGGCCGCGTGCGCAAATACCTGCACGACGACGAGGAGGCGGAGCCCTATGGGCAGCCCCCCGGTACGTTCACACCCTGGGAGGACCTGCCCGCCGACACGGATCTGCTGTTCTACGAAGGGCTACACGGAGCGGTTGCGACCGACAAGGTTGACGCCGCCCAGCACGTGGACCTGCTGATCGGCGTCGTTCCAGTGATCAACCTGGAGTGGATCCAGAAGCTGCACCGCGACAAGGCGACGCGGGGCTACTCCACCGAGGCGGTGACCGACACGATTCTGCGTCGCATGCCCGATTATGTGACCTATATCTGCCCGCAGTTCTCGCGCACGCACGTCAACTTCCAGCGCGTGCCGATCGTCGACACATCCAACCCATTCATCGCTCGGACCATTCCGACACTGGATGAGTCGATGCTTGTCATCCGCTTCGCTGATCCGCGCGGCATCGACTTCTCGTATCTCGTCTCGATGCTGCACGACTCGTTCATGTCGCGCGCGAACACCATTGTCTGCCCCGGCGGCAAGATGGATCTCGCGATGCAGCTCATCTTCACGCCGATGATTTGGCGGCTGATGGAGCGGCGCAAGCAGGCGCTCGGGCACTAGGGCGTGTTCCGTAGACCATGCGTTTCGCGTGGCCGTGGCCCCCGTGCGGCACGCCGGCCCAGACCCAACTCTCTGTTCAGGGGCAGGAGAGCGGCGGACTGGATCAAAGATGCGGGATACTGGTGGAACACTCGTTTTCCGATTGGAGGCCGGTTCCCTTGCCCAAGATCGCGCTTATCGTTGGGATCCTACTGATCGTGGTGGGAGGTTGGGCTTACATAGCTTCCGGTCCCGGCGCCAGCCCGACCGCGCTCATCCCGGCAGTACTCGGTTTGGGGCTTGCAGTCGCCGGCCTCGTCGGCCTACGCGGCGGTCACGCGCGACGCCATGCTATGCACGGTGCCGCGGCAGTCGCCTTGATTGGTGTGCTGGGCTCTGCCGGGCAACTGCTCGCAAGTCCTGCCGCAGACTCTGAGCATGCCGACATAGCGCACACAGCAGGCCTGCTCAACTTGGCGCTTTGCGGCGGGTTCCTGGTCCTGGCCATCTGGTCTTTTGTACAAGCTCGCCTCGCTGGTGTATGAGGCCGCCGGCCGTGCACTACGGTGCCAGTACTGGCCGGCGGAGCCTTTTCGTCGTTCAGCAGGTCGATCGCGAGGTCGTACGCTGCGTAAGCCCAATGCACCGAACCCGTAGCCATTCTCTCCCACGCTGTGATGATCCGTCCGCTCGATCTTGTTGTTGCTTGTATCGCCGCGACCCGCTGAGGTGAACTCCAGGACAGCGATCGGCTTCCAGCTGAGAATGCACCAGCGCTATCGAAGATGTTGCATGCTCGGTTCGACCGTTTTCGATCCCAGTGTCAGACGTGATCGCGGGGGATTACTCGCTGCCAGTTGGTTGAGTGCACTCGCTGGGCACCTTCGTAGGCGTCAAGTTGAGCATGCAGGTGAAAGTCGGTGGGTGTAGAGGTCAGGATGGTGCAGGTGACGGTCTGCACTCGCCAGTCTCCACGGGCGAAGCTCATCGTCCATTGTGTCTCGCCACTGACCGAAGACATGTCGTCGCCGATCCAGCTGTAGCGCTCGACGGCCCGCTTGGTTACGTCTAGGTCGATGTCTTTAAAGCGCAGCACGCCGATGTCCTTGATCACCTCGAGCGTCGAGCGGTAATTGACCAGATTCCGGGAGACGGTCCAGCGTTCCTCGCCTGGGTGTAGCTGGGTCACCGGGATAGGCGGGGCCCCTTCCGGATCGTCGAACGGCCGCAGCGACATGTCGTCGGGTTCGCGGGTGGGCCGGATCGGTAGCCGCAGGCAGGTGTTGTGGGTAAAGACCGACAGGCGCACTGGCTCGGGTGATGGCCAGGCCAGTGGCCAGTAGGAGGTGGAAATCGCCAGCCGCAGCCGATGACCGGACGGCAGAGCCTGCGCCATCCCGTTGAGCTGCACGGCTACCTGGTAGCGCTCGCCGGGCACCAGGAGTTCGGGCTCGCTATGTCCGTTGTGATGGGTGAGGTTGAGCAGGCCGTAGCTGATCCTGGTGGCTCGCCCGTCGGGTGCAACGTCGGACAGCCGCACCGCGACCATCGCCACCGGCGCGGTGGAGGCGAAGGAGAGCTCCAGCACCGGCGCGCCAAGGATCTCACAGCGCTCGGTGAACGGGTCGGTATCGAACACCAGTGATCCGCCGTCTTCTTCCCGCTGGTCGTACGGCAGGTCGGGTGGCGCGCTGTAGGAGCACCATTTACCCGCGAACTGCCCGACCGACAGCGGCGACTGGATGGTCAGCTCTTCGGGATCGACGCGCTCGCCCGGGCGGCCGATGCGGTGCCGCGCCAGGGGGTGCACGGACTCGTGCACATGCGGGGACGGCCAGGCTGGTTCACTCACCCAGCGGCCAGGTCGCTCTTGGTAGGCGGTAGACGGCGGCACCGTTTCCTGCATCCAGATCCGCAGCATTGGCTCGTCCATGACGTCGTTGTCGACGTCGGAGAGCCATCGGTCCCACCAGCGCACGACCTCCTGCAGAAAACCAATGGCCGGTCCTGGCTGGCCAAGGTGTGGATACTTGTGCGACCACGGGCCGATCAGGCCTTTACGCGGTACGTTGAGTCCGGCGAGCAGCCGGAAGACCGAGTTGGAATACCCGTCGGCCCAGCCAGAAACGGCGTAGACCGGAACCGCGATATCGGCGAGGTTTTCACACACCGACCCGTGCTGCCAGTAGCTGTCCCGCCGCTGGTGGCGCAACCACTCCTCCAGCCACAGCCCGCTGCCGGTGAGACGCTCGTGCCACATCTCCCGCCAACGGTCGCCGACCACAGCGGGATCCGGCGGGCAGGAGTTGTAGGCGAACATCGTCGAAGCCCATGAGAGATTGTCCGAAAGCAGGCAGCCGCCCATGTAATGCACGTCATCGGCGTAGCGATCGTCAGTCGAGCACGCCGTGACGATCGCCCCGAGGCTTGGCGGTCGGCGCGCCGCCAACTGCAGCGCGTTGAACCCACCCCAGGAGATGCCCATCATTCCGGTCCGTCCGTTGCACCACGGCTGGGAGGCCAGCCAGGCAAGCACCTCCTCGGCATCGGTGAGCTCCTGTTCGAGGTACTCGTCGGTGAGCACACCCTCCGAGTCCCCACTGCCGCGCAGGTCCACCCGTATTGCGGCGTAGCCGTGCCCGGCCAGGTACGGGTGGTGGATGGAGTCCCGGCGTGCGGTGAAGTCGCGATGCCGGTAGGGGATGAACTCCAGGATGGCCGGTACCGGCTGGTCGTCAGAGGACGTGGGACGCCAGGTCCGCGCCGCCAGCCGCACGCCATCGGACATCTTGATCCGGATGTGCTCGTCTTGCCTGACTGCATGCGGCAGAGATGTCACCTCTCGCATCAGGCGGGGGACACCTCCTCGTCGTCGATCTCGAATGGCAGCGCCCGGACGCACCGTTGATACTTCTCGATCAGTTCGGCCTCGTCCTGAGCGCCGACGTAGATATTTGCGATGATGTAGCTGTAGCTGTCCTGGCCGGTCAGCTTCGAGAGCCGGTCACCCTCATATGCGGTCACGACAACAGTGACGCCAGGGATCTCGCGTTGTACCCGCTCGATCTCCAGCTCGGTGGGGTGGCGGCGGACGATACCGTCGTTCCATCGCCGCAGAAACCACTTGGCCGCGACCCGGTAAGGGCCCTGGCGGCGCGGCAATTCCGGGTCGCGGCCCAGGGCCAGGCGCAGCATTGCCAAGTGATTGGGCGCGCCGTCGACCTGCGCGAACAGCTCGGCGTGCGACTGAGAATGCCGTGGGTTGATCTCCAGCACGCGCAGCGCATCGGTGTTCTCGTCCCAGAAGAACTCGATGTTGAACGTGGTGTGCTCCAGCCCGACCTACCGTATGACGCGGTCGGAGATGTCCGCTATTCGTTCGCCGATCCGGTCCGGAACGGATGCGGGGTACTGATACCGGAGGAAGCTGGGACTCTCTTCGTGCGTGACCGAGTCCACCACCCCGAGCGTGTGGGTCTCGCCGCGGTAGCGGTAGCCCTCGAAGGTCAGCTGCCTGCCGCTGATCGCCTCCTCGGCCAGGCAGACCTGGCCACCGACGCTGGCGATTTCTGGGGGAAGTTCAAGGTATTCGAGGACAGTCTCGAACGGGTTCCCGATCCGGCCGATCCCGTCACGAATCTGCGCCAACGCATGCTGGAATTCCTGCTGGTTGGCCACCCCGAAGGCGAGTTCAGAGGAGGCCGACTTCACCGGCTTGACCCACAGTGGATAGCTCACGCCCTCTGGCGGGTCGGTGTCCCGCTCGGGATCAACCAAGCCGAACCGCGGATACTCGTCGATCACCTTCTGCTGCTCGAGACGGCTCCAGTACTTGTGCTCGCACTTCACCACCGCCTCCAAGCTCGCGCAGCACAATCCCCCGAATCGTTGACACAAAATTGGGACCATGGTGCTTACCGGAAAGTCCCAGAATCCGATGATCGCGTCGACCGTGCCCTCGAATGCCTCCAATTGGCGCACGGCCTTATCCAGCAGGTCACGCAGCACGATCTCCTCACCGGACTGTAATTCCTCGATGGGCAACAGCGGGTGGAAGCAATACTGCTCTGCATCGGGTAAATCCCGCAGAATCCGTTCGTTGTGCTCATCGTGGCCCAGTACGAACACGTTCACAGCCATCAATCCAACGCCCTTCCTGTAGCTCGGATCCTGGTCAAGGATGACAGCCACAGACCGCCTATCAGACGGTATCACGAGCGGTGACTGCCCGCAGCCGCACCAACGCGGTGATACACCGCGTTCGGCAGGCATCAGCTCCGCGACTAGGTAGACGACTGGAAAAGTTACGTATGGCTACCGATTGTCACTGGAGCCGCTGCTGTGCACGGTATTGATGCTGAACCACCAGCGCAACGATGAGAGATTTCCGGTGCGCCTAAACCGCCGGGCCACTATGCGACGGAGGATTTGATGTCTGACACGCTGAACTTTGCCGAGCTGGACGGCCAGCACATGGAGCTGCTGCCACCCCGTACCGTTATGTCGCTGTTCAGCACCAGCGGGAGCGCTGGCACTCCCGGCGCCGGCGGCGAGGGAGAGCCCGGCACCGGCCACAATGAAAGCAACATCAGCACGGGCAATCAGACCAACATCGACAGCAAAGGCTTCCCCGGCCACAGCGGCAGCACTCATCCCGGTCATTAATGTCGCTTCCACGCCTGAGCGGCTTGCCGGGCGCAAGCACCCGATATGCCGTGTTAGGGTGGGGAACCGATGCAGAATCGAATGGAAAACCTATCTCCAGCATCCGTATCACCGCAGACGCACGGCTTACCGACTCGCCGACCTGCCGACTCCTCGATTGCCGTCGTGACGCCGGAGTGGGTCAAACACGCCGTCTTCTACCAGATCTTCCCGGATCGGTTCGCGGCAAGCGCTACTCTGGAGAAGCCGCACAACCTCGAACCGTGGGACAGCGATCCGACGCCGTTCGGGTACAAGGGCGGCGACCTGGCCGGCGTCCGGGAGAGCCTCGATTATCTACAAGATCTGGGCGTAACGGCGCTCTACTTCAACCCGATCTTCCAGTCGGCATCGAACCACCGCTACCACACCCACGACTACTACAAGGTCGACCCGCTGCTCGGTGGGGATGAGGCGTTCGACGCCCTGCTCGCCGAGTGCCGGCGGCGTGGGGTGCAAATCGTGCTGGATGGGGTGTTCAACCACGCCAGCCGAGGCTTCTTCCAGTTCAACGATGTGCTGGAAAACGGCCCGGCCTCGCCGTGGGTCGACTGGTTCACCTTCTACGAGCACCCGGCCAACGCCTACGACCACGGCCGGCCGCCCGGCTACGAGGCCTGGGGCGGGCTGCATGCGCTGCCCAAACTCAACACAGACAACCCACAGGTCCGCGAATACCTCATGCGCGTTGGCGAGTACTGGCTGGCGAAGGGGATCGACGGCTGGCGGCTCGACGTCCCGTTCGAGATCCCCTCGGAGGGGTTCTGGCAAGAATTCCGGCAGCGGGTCAAGGCCATCAACCCCGAGGCGTATATCGTCGGCGAGGTCTGGGGGGACAGCCGGCCGTGGCTGCAAGGTGACCAGTTCGACGGCGTCATGAACTACCTTTTCGCCGAGGCGGCGATCGCCTTCAGCGCCGGCCACCGCGTCCGCCGCGAGACCGTCGAAGGTCGCTCCTACGCCCCCTGGCCCGGCATCGACGGCCGCTCCTACGCGGCCAAGATCGATCGCCTCGTGCGCCTCTATCCCTGGCCGATCCAGCTCACCCAGCTCAACCTGCTCGACAGCCACGACACGTCCCGCTTCATCACCATCGCCAGCAACGATCGGGCCAGCGTCCGGCTCGGTACGCTGCTCCTGTTCACCTTCCCCGGCGCCCCCTCGATCTACTACGGCGACGAGATCGGCCTGACTGGGGCGCTGCCGGATCACTGGGTACGCAAGACCTTCCCGTGGGACCACCCGGAGCGCTGGGACCTGGACACGCTCGCCTTGCACAAGACGCTCATCGGGCTCCGCCGATCACACCCCGCGCTCCAGACCGGCGACTACGCCCCGCTCTACGCCGATCCGGACGTCTACGCCTTCGCCCGTACCCTGCAGAGCAGCATGCTGATCGTCGCCGCCAACGTCGCCGAGGGCCCCCGCCGGTTCGAGATACCGTTGACCGACCGCCTGCCGGTGCAGCCCGCCACGGCCACGGTCCTTTTCGCGACGGACGGCTCACCCACCATCGAGCTAGCCCCCGGGGCGCTGATGCTGAAGCTCCCCGCGCGCAGTGGTGCGGTCGTCGACGCCTCGCCCGCCCCCGACGAAAGCGCATGAGCACCAACGTCACCCAGGACGCTGGCTGGGCTGTTCGCCCCGCACACCAGTCGCCTAACCAGGGGTTGAGCTGCCACTATTCGTGGTCACTGGAGTCTATTTCAGCCGCCGCCTGTCGAAGGAGATACGTCATGGCCTTAGCTAAGGGACTGGAGACCTACCTCCAGGATCACCTGGCTGGTGCTGTCGCCGGCACCGAACTTGCCAACAAGATCAGCTCCGAGTACGCGAACACCCGGTTCGGTCCCTTCCTTGCCGAGCTGGCCCACGACATCGAGCAGGATAAAGCGACGTTGGAAGGGCTGATGGAGCGGCTGGGAATTCAACAGAGCCCGATCAAGCAAGTGACCAGCTGGATCGGGGAAAAGATCAGCAGGCTTAAGCTCAGCGAGACGATGACCGGTGATCAGGACCTCAAGCGTCTGCTGGAGCTCGAAACGCTGTCGCTGGGCGTCGAAGGCAAGCTGTCAATGTGGCGTGCCCTGATCGCGGTGAGGGACGCGCACCCCGAACTCGCCGCAACCGATCTGGCTCGGCTTGCGAAGCGCGCTGAAAGCCAGCTCTCCATCCTGGAGGATCACCGACTTCAGGCTGCCAGCGGAGCCCTGACCGGCTGATCCCGACGTTTCACGTCGAATAAATCGGAATTGCGTTATGCTGCGTGGCTCGAAGTGCTGGTGACTAGCACGTTCACCAGTCCGATGTTCCGGCGCCACCGGACACGTCGGTCGTTCGATTGACCAAGGCTGGGGCCGGTGGGCTGAGCGGAGGAGTGTATCCGCCGACCGGATGCACAGGGGTTCATCAGTCGTGATGAAGACAGGATGTCTCGCCCCCCATACCGTTGACTGCAATGAACTCCGGCGAACTTGTACCACTGTTTCGCACCGTTTGATCGTGCCCAACTGATACACGCACAAGGACGATCGATGAGTGACGTAGCTGAGCGCGACGTCAACAGTGCGGCCCCGGTTTGCAGCCGCGCGCCACTCAACGGGTGTGCGGATGCTCGCTCCCGAGTTGAGGCGCTGGCCGACCCGGGTTCCTTCACGGAATTCGGCAGCCAGGCGCGGCACCGCACGCACGCGTTCGGCATGCAGCGCAAGCGGTCCGTTGGCGACGGGGTCGTCACCGGAGTCGCGCGTGTCGACGGGCGGGCGATCGGCCTGTTCGCCCAGGACCCAGCGGCTCTCGGCGGTTCTCTCGGTGAAATCCACGCCAGCAAGATCGTCCGGATCGTTACCTACGCCGGTCGGGCGCGGACCCCGGTGGTGGGCCTGATCGACTCGGGCGGCGCGCGGATCCAGGAAGGTGTGGCGGCGCTCGACGGCTACGGCGCAATTTTCCATGCCAACGTCGGGCTGTCCGGCCGGGTGCCCCAGATCAGCGTCGTACTCGGCTCCTGCGCCGGCGGTGCGGTGTACTCCCCTGCCCTGACCGACGTGGTGATCATGCAGCGGGAGCAGGCGCACATGTTCCTCACCGGCCCGCGCGTGGTGAAGGCGGTCACGTTCGAGGATGTGACCCTCGCCGACCTCGGCGGTGCCGAGGTTCACGCGCGGGTGTCCGGCGTGGCGCACCTGCTGGCGCAGGACACCGGTCAGGCGTTCGACCTCGCGCGCCGGGTGCTGTCTTACCTACCGAGCTCATGCTGGGATGACCGACCTCAGACCCTGCCTGGCGATCCGGAGCCGATGCCGGACGTGCCGACGAACCACCGGTTGCCCTATGACGTGCGCGGGGTTGTCCGCGGCGTCGTCGACGCGGGCAGCTTCCTTGAGCTGCACGAGCGGTTCGCGTCGAACATCGTGGTCGGGTTCGGGCGGGTCGAGGGCCGCCCGATCGGCGTGGTGGCGAACCAGCCGCAAGTTCTGGCCGGCACCCTGGACATCAACGCCGCGGAGAAGGCTGCGCGGTTTGTGCGGCTGTGTGATGCCTTCGGGCTGCCGCTCGCCACGCTCGTCGACACGCCCGGATTCCTCCCGGGCAAGGCGCAGGAGGCCGGTGGGATCATCCGCAAGGGCGCCAAGCTGCTCTATGCTTACGCCGAGGCCACGGTGCCCCGGGTGACGATCGTGCTCGCAAGGCGTTCGGCGGCGCGTACGTCGTGATGAACTCGAAGTCACTCGGCGCCGACGCCGCCTTCGCCTGGCCCGGCGCGGAACTTGCGGTCATGGGCGCCGAAGGTGCCGTCGACGTAATCTTCCGCCGCGAGCTCGCAGCGGATCCGTCCCGTCGGGATGAGCTCATCGGTCGCTACCGATCCGAGGTCATGGCCCCGCAGGTTCCCGCCGAGCGCCTGTCGATCGACGAGGTCATCGCCCCGAACCAGACCCGCCCGATCGTCGCCGCCACCCTGCGGTCGCTGCAGCATGCCATACGCCCAGGGTTCCGCCACGACAACCTGCCCCAGTGAGCGATCCGTGAGGCGTGGGCGGGGATATTCATGGGGATATTCATAAGGTGACGGAGGATTACCCTTCACGCCACGGCACCCGATCCGGAGATGGAACCGCCTACGATGGGCCTTCCGTGCACGTCCACGGGCGTGGACATCAGTCCGTACTTATGGGCAAAAATGACTGCATGCACTCGATTGGGAAGGTTGAGCTTCGTAAGGATATGCTGCACGTGGGACTTAACGGTGCTCTGGCGGAGCGTGAGGGCCCTCGCGATCTCTGCATTACCAGCACCTGTGGCCATGAGACGAAAGACCTGTTGTTCTCGCGTCGTGAGGTGCAAGAATTCTCTGGGCATCTGGGCCGGTGCGATTTCGACCTTCCCGTCTGCACCGAGCTTGTCGATCATTGATGGTGTACAGAGTCCGTAACCCGCTGCTACGAGGCGTAAGGCAGCCATTAATTCCACCGGGCTCGCGCTGCTGAGTAACAACCCGCTCGCACCCGCCCGTAACGCCGTTGCCTCGTCAATCGACTCACCGCAGGACGATGCCAGCAAGAGAACTCGGATCGACGACTTGGCGGCCCAACCGGTCATCACACGTATCATCGCAGGACTGAGGCTGTGGCCCTGCAGGTGCAGGAGCACCACATTCACGTGGAGTCGGTGCGCGCACTGTTCTGCCTCCCGGTAGTCGTGCGCCTCACCCACGATCTCGAGGTCCGGCTGACCTTCGAGGATTGCACGCAGCCCGTAGCGATGAAGGGCGTCGTTGCCAACTAGCAGGATCCGAGCTACAGCGTGAGTCGACCGATGAAGACCGCGGGGTTGCCTACTCCCGTCCCAGCGATGGGCCTGCAGCCGCAGCGTCTCCGGGGCATCCATGGTCCTCTCCACATCGAACTGTGCCGGCTTCGCGGCTCAAGCCGGAGCTGAACAACTGTCGGTGGCATTCGTCCTGTTGATAGACTGTGCCCATCCGATGAGCGTCACATGAACGACGCATGAAAAGATTTTCATCACGGTTGAGTAGGGTCAAGCAATTCGCTGCGCATCTGGTACCACACCATGCAGAGAAGTTTCGCGCGCCATCAACCGCTCTCTTCGGCCGCCATCGCGGCTGCGAGGCGGGCGGCTCGCACGCCGGCCCGTCCTAATGATGGAAGCCGGATCGTCATTGGACGTTGCTCAGCACGGGGAATGTGCAGGGAGGGTGGTGCTGGGTATTCGGCGGTGGGGGCATCGGGGTGCGCCGGATGCACCAAGTCGAGCAACGCGCGCAGTGTCCGTTGCGGCGGGCCCTCGTATGCCCATACGACGACCTCGGGAGCAAAGAGGTCCACCTTGCACCGCTTCGACACCCGGGCGGTGGCGACCCGGTTGAAGTTCCGAATGGTCACCAAATCCACGCAGTTATCCCACTCGTAGGACGCGACCAGAGCTCTCGGCGCGTCCCGGTCGCCGCAGCAGTACACGGTGAACCCATCATCGACAACGTCGATCAGCAGCTCCTCCACGCCTAGCGGCAGGCTCGCCTGGGCCCCGGAAGGGGAACCTGCTGACAGGTGCCGCCTCATGTGCCGGTCACCGCACAGCCCACTCGCGCAACCGGGCCAGATGGGCCGCCGGTTCCGCGCCCGCGACCGGCCGACGGCGCGCGGCGCAGCCCTGGATGCATGTGCTGGCCTGGGGAGCGGACCGGCAGGCTGGTGTGCTGCTGGTGGGGGGCGGCCCACCGCTGGTGGCAGTCTCGGCAGGGCTTGCCCGTGCCCGGATCGAGGGCTTCAAACTCCGCGCACCCGATCCGGTGGCCGCACAGTGCTACCCACACCGGCGGCAGCGGGTCGCCGGGAGTCAACGGGAAGGACAAGGTCACCGCCGGGAGTGTTCCCGATGATGACGAACAGCGCCGGTATCCCGCGGTTATGCATGGGTGTTTCCTGTGGTCTGGGGTGGGAGATAGGAAGCGGCACCGAGCCGCACGAAGCTGGTCGGTGTGCCGTTGTCGGCGCCTGAGCGTGGCACTGATCACCACAGAGCGCCTGACGGCGTGTGCGGGAATTTTTCCCCGCCCCAACATTATCGCTTGACCTGGGCGAATAGGCGGCTACTCGGGAAGAACTTCCGGTCGATCAGGCCATGGCGGTCCCGCATGCCCGCTGGTCGAGGCTACCGTTCGCAGCGTGATCGGAACGGCACAGGCGCTTCTTAGGGGGGACAATGCCTCGACAGGCGGGGACCTCGGCGAAAGCCGAGCGGGATCAGCTGCGCGACCGGATGCGCGGTCTGGGGTGCTCGGTCCCCCAGATCGCCGCCGAGATGAGCCGCCGGTTCGCTCTGCGGCCCCGGCTGGCCTGGCGCCACGCCCTGGGGTGGCCGCAGTGGAAGCTGGCGCAGGAGTACAACACCGCCCACCCAGGGGCCAGGCTGTCTGACCATCGCGTGAGCGAGTACGAGAGCTGGCCCCACGGTGGTAGCCCACCCAGCCTGCGGTATCTGGCCAGGCTGGCCACCACCTACGGTCACGGATGCACCCCGTCACAGCTGGTGGACGCCGACGATCTGGAACGCCTCGCCCCGGCGGACCGCTGCTTGCTCACCGCATCCGGCAACGGCTACGCGCCTGCGGCGCCAATCATGACCTCACCCTCCAGCTCACCACGTCGAGGCACTCAGCTACCGGCACTGCGGGCCGGCCAGTTCGACGCCGAGCTCGTGATGCCGGCTGAGGCATCGGTGTGGGCAACAGTGATGGGTCTACAGCTCCCCGACGCTCTCGCCGTGCTGCTGATGAGACATCTCGAGTCGTTGGCGCCGTCCGATCGTGGCACGCTCACCACGCCCCGTGGCCGGGACCGCGCGTACCATCAGCTTGTCCAGTTCCTCCGTAGTTGGGCGCATACCATGGACCGTCGCAACGTGCTGCGCCTCCTGGCCTGGGCAGCGGCCACCGCGTCGGTGTTTCCGGCCCTTGCCGGCGACGCACACCAGCGCGTCGCCGCGGTGCTCAGCAAGTCAAGCCGGGTTGATGCGCAGATCATCGAGCACATCGAAGCGGTGCTGTGGCACTGCCGGCGCCAGGATTACGCGCTGGGCCCGCAGGCCGTCCTGGACACTGTGCTGGCCCAGCGGGATCTGGCTCGGGCGCTGGAGCCCGAATGCCCGGCCGTTCTGCGGCCTCGGATGCTCTCCGCGCTGAGCGAGGCCTCGCGCCAGGCTGGCTGGTTGGCGTTTGACCTCAAGCAGTTCGACCACGCGGGGTATTACTACGAGGATGCTCGCGCGCTGGCCCACGAGGCGGAGAACATCGGGCTGGGGGCGTTCGTGCTGTGCGAGATGAGCCATTTGGCGACCTGGCAGGGCAGGCCACGTATCGGCATCGATCACGCTGTCGCGGCCGGGCAGTGGGCCCAGCGCACCGACGACATGCGCTTGCGCGCTTACACCGCTGACGTAGCAGCCCGGGCCTACGCCGCCGACGGGCAACGAGACGCCTGCTTGACCGCACTGGATACCGCCCACACCGCGGTCACGGCGGCCGGTGACCACACCCCGAGCTACACCACTTATGACGAAGCGGTACACATCTCGGTCCGTGGCGAGTGCCACCTTAAAGTCCGTGAGGCTGACCACGCTATTTCCTATGCACAGCAGTCCCTCAAGACCCTGGACCGATCGAATGCACGGGACGTGGCGATGACAATCATCGACCTCGGCGAAGCGTATGCGCGGTGCAAAGAAATTGACGAAGCGGCACGGCTGTTCGGTGACGCCGGCGAATTAGTAGCGCTTAACAGCTCGGCTCGGCTGATCGAGCGATTGAAGCAAGGGCGCGCCGAGCTGCAGCCCTGGAACGACACCACCGCTATCCGCCAACTCGACGAGCGCTTAGCCTCTTACGGCATGGCGTGAAGTTGCCCTAGATACCGACCACCAGCCAGCGTCGCCTTACATCCACAGTGACGCGGTCGGCGCGTTCCTCGTCGAGAGCCAGCGGCTTACTCAACAACCGGTAGTCCTTCCCCGTCGGCCGCTGTTTACCGAGGTCAGCACGACAGCGGTAGGCGGGGAAATATTCCCGTCCGTGCCGGGACCCAACCATCCGTCACCGGCACCACGCTGTGGCAGCGCACCACATCAGCGCACAACAAGCCAGGAGTGCGAGTCCGAAGGAGATGAAATGGCTGCCCCGGCCGCCGTCAATCCTGACCACAGCAGCACAGAGGTAACGGTGTGATGCCCGTGAGCAGCAGGGGCCCAACCGTCGATCAGACCAGCCATCGGCTCATCTGCGACGCACTGAGCGAAATCCTCCGCAAAGCCGTACAAGCCGGGCCTGGCGCCGTCGAGGGGATCGGTTCGATTCCGTGCCGGGCCAGTGCCGTGTTATATACGCTACTGCGTGATCACCCGATCGATCGGCGGGGCCGCTGCCGATCCTGCCGACGCCCCGGCGGGATAATCAGGCTCCGACGCCGACCGTGCCGGATTTATCTCAGGGCAAGTTACTGGCTGCTGCGCCAATCCGATGAGGTGCTGCTGCTATCCCACCTTGCCGACGAACTGGACACGGGTTCCCTGCCCCCATCCGGTGTCGGAAATCCGCCCAACCGATCCAGCCGAACCAGGACGACCCTGATCGACTGCCATGCCTGAGGTGACGAAGACGGACCCGGGTTGATGACTACTGAACGTTCCGCTCGGGGGGAATGACGATGAGCGGGCGGTAGTAGCCGGGCCCTTGCGGCTCGCCGACCGGTTGCCCGTCGGCTTCCACCCAAGCATGGGCGACGAAGGGAGCAGTGCGCACACCGGTACACCAGGTGGGCCAGACACCACGGATGCGGCACAGCAGCGTGATGGCCAAGGAGCGCTGCAGGCAGTACCGACCGCCGCATAACACACTGACGGCCAAGACCGCGTCGTGGGCATTTTTGGCCTGCTGGTAGGTGGCCGGCGCGGCGCGGCGGCGCAGTAGGGTCAGCACGGCGCGGATGCGTCGTGGTGGCAGGTGCGCGAGCATGCGGCCGGCACCGACGGCGACCAGGGCAGCGGGCCGCTGCCGAAAAGGGAGCTTCCCGCCACGCTCCACGGTCTGCGGTTGAGTCATGGACGCTCCTTTCCGTGGTCGGTCACCAGTCCGGCAGTGCGCAGGCGCTCCAGGAGGGCAGCAACGTCAGCGGCCGCCTGCTCAGTACTCACCGCGTGTCGGTCGGCCAGGGTCTGGGCGACCTGGTGCGGGGTAGCACCGTCGAGCAGCAGCCGAAGGACGAGTGCGCCGGTGGGATTGAGCTGCCAGTAGCGGCCGGCGTGCTCGTCAAGCAAGACCACGCCATCATCGGTGTCCGCGATGGACACGTCAGCCCGCAACTGCAAGGTCATCGTGACGCTCCCCTCGTGGTTGCCGGCGGTGCTGGGGTCAGGGTGCGCAGCCATGCTTCGCACGCCAGGGTCCGGTCAAGTGCCACCAGATCCAGGGTGTAGGGGTAGAGCCCGAGGCAGGCCTTGCGCAACGCGTCGGCGTCGACCAGGCCGAGCTGGGCCAGCACCGGGTCGTCGAGCAGAGCCGCGAGGTGGGCACGAGCCCGGCGCAGCCCGGCGTGCCCGTCGACGCTGAAGTCGCCCTTGGTGGTGCGTTGCAGGACCGCGGCGGGCACCAGGTCGCGCATCGCCTCGACAATCAGCGGCTTGAACCGCCACGGGGTGGTGCGCTCGTGCAGACGCACGGCCAGGCAGGCTTCGACCACCCGGTCGTCGAGGAAGGGGGCGGCCAGTGGCAGCCCGGCGCGGGCCATGATGCCGGCGATGTGCCGGGTGAAGTAGCCGACGCCGCGGAGATGCTCCAGGGTGGCGTGCTGGCCACGGGTAGGGGCCAGGGGCTGCGCGCTGGCTGCTGCCTCGCTGAGCAGGGTTCGGGCCGCGTCGGCCGCTTGTGGGGTGGCCCAGGGCGGAAGTCGCAAGGCGGGGCCCCAGCCGAGATCGGGCATACCGCGGGGCGGTGGGGGGGCGGTAAGGCCGTCGACGGTGGCGGTCAGCCATTGCTGGTAGCTGCGGCGATCGGCCAGCTCACGCAGCGTGGCCGCCAGCGGCCAGGCGCTCACCGCGCGGCGGCCTCGCAGATGGCTGGCCGCGATGCGGGGATGGTTCCAGGCGGTGGTGTGCAGGTAGGCCGCCGGAGCCTGCAAGACCTGATCACCACCCATTCCACGAAGGTGCAGCCGGCTCCCGCGTTGGACGAGTTGGCGGGCGACACAGGTGATGGAGGCATGGTCACGGATGATGATGTGCGGCTCGTCGGCGCCCACACCGCCCTCGCCGACATCCTCATACATCAGGGGTAGCTGCTGCATATCGAGCATGAGGTGCTCGGTACCATCCAGCTGATCAGCGGCGCGCTGCGCCCAGCGCACGTCGTCGTGACCCGAGTCGGTCGAGACCAAGGTCAGCGCGATCACCTGACTGTTACCGCGCGCGGCCAGGAAGCAGATTGGGGTGGAATCCAGGCCGCCGGACAGGTCGCAGCTGATCGTCCCGCCCGCCCGGGTGCGGGCCTCGACGGCGGCAACCAGCGTCTGCGCCACGGTGGGTGCGGCCTCGGCCAGCGGTGCGACCGGCTCCGGTGGACGCCACCACCGCACGACGCGAGCCGGCTGACCGGGGTCGGTGAGCAGGTAGCAGTCGTCGGCCAGCGCCTGCATGCCGTGCCACGGGCACCCGTCGGCCACGGGGTGGGGCAGGTAGGGGTAGACCAGGCGGGCCGCCAGCCACTGCTCGTTGACTGTGACTCCGGCGAGACAGGCCAGGACATCCGCCCGGTCCGCAGCCACCGTCACCTCCCCTACCGGGGTGTGGAAAACCCGCCGCAGCCCGGAGACGCTGCCCTGCACGCGGACCCTGCCGTCGATGGCAGCCACCAGGTGGAAATTGCCGGACAGCCCGGCCGCCAGCCGATCCAGGTCCGCCACCGTATGCACCCGATCGGCCATGGCCGACAGTGCAGTGGCGGTGACCGGGCAGCACCCGATCACCGCCACCCGTACCCTCCCTGCCTGTGCCGCCACCAGCTCGTCAGCAGCCCAGCGGCCCATCAGCCACGACCGTCCCGAGGGATGCCGCAGCGTCTGTGGTGCGTGCGGGCCCGCGGCTGCGGCTACGTCACGCGCGGCATCGCAGTCGGGAAGGACCACAAACCAGGCTTGGCGGCGGTCAGGTGGCCGAAAAGAGCAACGCACAACACGTTACCGGGTGGGGTAATACCCGAACCCGTCGACTTGCGTCCCATTACCATCGGAGCGGGTCAGCGCGGTGAATCCACCGATCTCGTCGAGCATCGGAGGCTCGTACACCTCTGGATGTTCCGTGCGAATTTCGGTGTCACGTTCTGCGTGAATGTCCATGTTACACTTTCAACCTTTCGAATTCCGTGTCGTCAATGAGGGGTCTCAGGGATTAGCCTCCGCCCATTCCACTGCTTCCCGGATCACCCGGTCAGGATCGGTGCACGCGGGACAACTGAACTGGGCAACGGTTGTGTCGTCACTTGCGGAGATCAGGCGGGAACCATCACCGGGCAGGAATACAACGTTGTTGACAGAAGCGCTGTGGTGACGGTCGAGCATGACCGTCACGCCAGAGCGCACATCCCAGACCTCCACCCGCCCTTCGGCCGTGCCCACGGCGAGCAGCCCACCGTCCCCGCTGAAAGACGGGCTGCTGGACAGGTGACCGTGCGCGACCAGGTCCTCGCGGCCGGGCTCGCCGTTCCGGGTCCAGATCTTCAGCGTGCCATCGGCGTCTGTGCTGACGAGGTGCTCGCCGGACGGGTCGAAGGTCACACTGGTCGCGTGGGGGTGAGGCAGCAGGGTGGGTGGCTCGGTGGTGCCCCAACTCCACAGGCGGACCCCGCCGCTATCCGTCGCGGCCAGCAGCTGACCGGTAGGGTCGAACGCAACGCTATGGGCAGGTTGTCCTGTGCCTAGAAGCGCACGGTCCGTGCGGCGCGCCCCGGTCATGGCATCCCACAGGTGGACGGTGCCGCTGTTGTCCCCCCCTGCCACCGTCTTGCCATCGGGACTGATGGCCAGGCTGGCCAGGTATCCGTAGGTCGGCAGCGGAGGTACGTCGTAGCTCCGGAGGTGCTCAGACTTGCCGTCGTCGCTCCAGGACCACAGCATCGGGGCTACATCCCTCTGCCTAAGGGTGAGGATGCGATGCGGTTCGGTCGGGTCGAAGAGCACTACCCACAGTGGAGTGACATCGCCTCCCCGGCCCTCGGCGACCACGGTGGCCACCGGAGGTTTCGACAGATTGTGCGGGTCGATGATGACGGCGTGACCATCCTGGCCCGCCGTCGCAAGCCACGACCCGTCGCGACTCAGGTCCATGTCGACGACCCAGTTGCCGTGTTCGAAGCGCGGCACCTGAGGGAGTTCCCAACGCCGAACCGTGCCATCACTGCCCAGAGACATCACGACCGAGCCCTCACGCAAGTAGCTGACCTGGGTGACCTCTCCACGATGGGCGAGAAGCTCGTAGGTGGGAGCGGTGGGAGACTGCCGGGCCCCCGGAAACCAGACAAGGACACGCCCGTCGGCGCCGGCGGTGGTCATCCACTGGCCGTCGGGGCTGATGGCCACATCCGTGACGAAGTCCGTCTGTTGGGGCAACGATCCTAGCAATGATCCGTCGACAAGGCTGTACGTCCGTACCTGCTTGCCCGCCGAGATCATGACGGTCTGAGCGCGCTCATTGACGACAATCCCCCGAACGCCGCTGAGGTCGCCGACCGGGTATCGAACGGGGTCCGGTCCAGCTTGCCAGTTCCACACAACGATCGAGGAATTTCCGTCTGTTGACAGGCCGACGACGGACAGGCTGATGACAGACTGCGTGTAGCGTCTGAGCGGAATAGCGTTAGGATTCAGTGTGGACGACTCCGCAATCATAGTGCCGGTTCGTGCGTCCCACACTCGCAGCCTCCTGTCCGCTCCGGAAGTCGCGATGTGCCGCTCGTCGGCCAAGGACACGGCGTCGTAAACGACACCGGAGAAGCGCGCGACCTGCTCTCCGGTCTCGGGACGGTACGTTGCGGCAACTCCTGAGCTGGAGACGACGAGGACGAGACCGTCGGCGGCGGACCCGATCCACCTGACGACGGTGGGCGTTGAGCCTTCTCCGCTCTCGATATCGATGTGCCTCCCGGTCGCGGTGTCGATCACTGCCACCACTCCCTGGTCGGTCCCGAGCGCGACGCGGGACGCGTCAGGGCTGACGGCCGCCGCCCCATCCGCAGGGGTGACGGCACCACGCAGGCCAGACGCCGTTACCTCGCGTTCCACGGCGCCGTCATCACCGATGACCCGGATGCTGCCATGCGCGTCATAGGCGACGACGTGTCGGGAGTCCAGCGTGCTCTTCATGCCGATCATCATCGGGTTCGGCCCAGCAACCACCTGACTGCGCGGGCTGGACGCCGCGGCCAGCACCGCCGAGCGGGCCCGCTCGTTGGGGTTGAGCTGGTAGGCATCGACCGCGCGCTGCAGACTCTGCACGGGGTTGTAGCCCAGCGCGGTGGCCGCCTGCGCCAGGTACGTCTGTTGTTGCGCATTACGGGCCTGTTGTTGCGCATTATGGTGGTTCTGATAGGCGAAAACGCTGATGACGAGAAGCAGCGCGACGGCCAAAACCACCGTGAGCCGTGTGTGGCGCAGTTTGCGGCGGGCCCTCTGCGCCGCGGCTCGGGCTTCCTCCCGTTCGGCAATAAGGTGGCGCGCCGCCTCGTCCTGTTGCTGTTGCGCCACGTAACGGCGGCGCCAGTCGAGCACCGCGGCGCCCATGACATCGTGGAAGATCTCGTAGCGGGGCGGTCCCGCGACCCCGACGGCTGGAGGCACCGGCCGCAGGATGCGTTGCGGTCCCGCGCACAGCGTTTCGAGGAGGTCTCGTACCGCGCTCACCGGCAAGCCCGCCCAGTCAGCAAGGTCCTCGGCGGACAGCGCGATCTTCGTCCCCGATGTGGTGATCAGATGGTGAAACACAGCGGCAGCGACATCGACCTGCGCGGGCGACAGACCGGCCATGACGTTGTCGAGGTGGGTCTGAACTATCGTCTGGGCCCCGCCCAACTCCTCCAGCGTGCTCTGCCGAAGCGACGACGACCCGGTGGCACGCTCCTGGTCCCACAGGCGGGTCAGCACGAGTTGAAGGTAGGGAGTTTCAATGTCCCCGCGGTCGTCTGATGTGGGCACCTCCGCAACGAACCCGTTAGGTGCCGCCCCCTCCGCCGCCACACGCACGTGACCGGTGCGGACCTGATCCAAGAGAGTCTCGATGAGACCGGGTTCGACGGACATCGTCTGGTCAGGTGGCGCGACGCGATTGTAGCGATCGAGGGGACCCTTGATGGCGACTCGGGCTGCCTCGCGGCTCAGGTGCGCCAGCCGGAGATAGTTGCTAAAAAGGCGCGGCACCCGGCCCTTGAAACGATCAAGGCCGGCAAGCGCATCCTCGCGGATCGATAGCAGGACATTCACCGGCAGGTCTCGGGTGCTCAGGATCCTGCCGAGCTCGGCAATCAATCCTTCCTCACCACGATCCATGGGGTGGTAGAGGAAGTACTCCTCGAACTGGTCGAGGATCAGGTAGATCGCCGAGACCCTGGACTGGCGCAGCACCTCGCGGAGCCAGTCAACGCTGAGTGTGGGTGCACTGTCGGTTTCCTCCACTGCGCCGGCACCAGTCACGTGCGACACCGCAGCACTGATCGCCGCCGCGATGCTTTCCCGTGAGGCGTCGCGCCAGGTGTTCACATACGCCACCGCCGCACCGGAGACACCCAGGTCGTCATCGTCATCATCGATTTGGTGAAGCTGAGGCAGCACACCTGCACGCAGTACCGAACTCTTGCCGACCCCGCTCGGGGCGTACAGCAGAGTCAGCCGCGACGCGGTGAGGTTGGCGACGATGAGATCAGTCTCGCGCTCCCTGCCGAAGAAGTACGCCGCATCCTTCTCGTCGAAGGGCACCAGCCCGACGTACGGGCGCTCCGGCATACCCCGGTCGGGAGCGTCCGGTGGCCGAGGAGGAGGAACCGTTTCGGTGGTCACGGCGTCACCACGTATTAGGCGGGAAGTCGTTGTTCGACGTATGGGGGGGGAAGTCGTTGTTCGACGGCTGCGACGAAGTTCTCCACTCCGACGGCCAGGATGTCGACGCCGCGCTCGTCCCACGCAGCGCGGTCGATGGGGTCCGGGTCGGCCTGGATCGCCCAGGATTTGAAGTTCTTGCCCTCCTGCTCCCCCCACAACCGGTACAGCATCACTCGGAAATTCCAGTCCCGCAGGCTGTAGCCGAGGAACAGGAAATGGCTTCTCCGGAGCTTCGCCGCGAGCTTCACCGGGAACAGATCTGCAACATCGGCGCGGGTGATGTAGTCGATGTAGTGATCTTCGGTGATCACGTAGCTGTCCACTCCGTGGATCCTGTCCACTGCGCCGTGAACCTTCGCGATGACGGTCCGTTGGTCGAGCCGGAGGTCAACGTACTCATTCGGCTTTCGGATCACGGTCAGTCCACCGTCGGCAGTGATGTGGCGGAACAATCCTCGATCTTTGCCTTCGGCAATGTAGGTGACGAGTTCGTACGGCTCATCCTCGTCTTTGAATGCACGCTCAAGGGAGTCATCGTAATTCGTCGTCACGATGAGCATGCATTCGCGGACATCCTCCGCCTCACGGATGCGACGGGACAGCCGGGCGAAGAAGCGGTGCAAAAGGGTGGGTGGATAGTCCGCGTCAAAGACGTCGTGGAGTTCCTCATAGAGTGAGCCTTCACCCTCCAGCGCTGCCACGTACTGCGATACCCGGGCCAGGTCGTAGGAGTCCACTATCACGTCGCCTATATAATGGGCCAGCTCGGCGGCGAGCTCCGTTCCACTGGGCAGATACTGGCCCCGTTTCCAGGAAACTTGCGGAGGCCGCTCGGACAGGTTGACCCCTGCGCCGAGCACCGGAACTACCTTGCCTCTCAACAGACGTCGGACAATCAGATCGTAAACCTGTTCCAGCTCATCGGGCATCGTGCCCACCCCGTTTCGTGTCCATTCACGGGTCTGGTTGAGCGCTGGGCGTTTGTGGCCCGTCAATCGGGGGCACGATCTACGCTGCTTCGCCAAGCCATACTTCGTCCCACCCGCAGGTCGGCATCTCGACGTCCTCTCCCGTCGCCGGCCCAACCAGCACCGTCAGGATACAGAGGAGAGCAACGCCCAGTGCGTACGTCATGCTCCACCTCGATCGGGTGAACTTGCCGCCCAGGCCGTCGCCACGCCGCTACCGGCTCCAACGTGGAAGCCCTCGTGGCCGGCCTGCCCACGCCCATGAAGGCAGCTACTACCGTCCGCGACGGCACCCGAACGCTTCACCGATGGCAGGGCCACAAGACGTTTTCGTAAATGAAAGGAAACTTTGCGCGCATTAATGACTTGACTATCATTAATGACTTGACTATATTGTAGATCCTCGTTTCCAGGGCTGAATGCTGTATGTAGCAAAGGTTCTCGAAATCGTGTTACGTTCCTGGGCAGCATGGCGACGCTGCACTGCTCCTCCTCCCATGACCGTACGGGCACGCATCCGGATCGCGCAGATGGTCAGGATGTGACCACTGTGCCGTATGGCGCCGTATGGCGCATGGGCGCGGGGCTCCTCAGCCTGGATCGACGAGGCTGCGGCTTGGCGGGACTTGCCTGAAAGGCCAAGGCATCTACCCGGCATTTACCCGATCCAAGTACAGGTCGGAGTGAAGCGAATCAGGTCGTCTGCTAGCTCCTGTGGCGTATGGCGAGGGCGGGCGGCGGGACGAGGCGGGCCTAGACTTTCTAACGTCTGCACGCGGTTTAACCCGGCGATGAAGTCGGCGACCACATCTGGCGCGGGCACAAGCGGCTCGCCCAGGTAGCGAATCCTGGACTGATCCTTGGCAATGTGGTGAAGCTGGCAGCTCCAGCCACGGTGCTCGTCCCAGCTGGCTTGGTAGGCCACCCAGACTGGCCCGCTCAAGCCGGCGGGCTGGCGGGGCGGGTTGAGGGTGATGCTGCAGCTCAACAACTTCGGAGTGGGCGCTAACTCAACCGCGTGGATCACTATCCCGCGTTGGCTGAGACCTCCAATTACCGCGCCCAAATAAGCAGTCAGGTAGTGGATAATGTAGTGGTTGGGGCGAAGAAGACTATCTTGTCGCCGTTGCGCTAATACCGCTGGTCTTTTTCTCGGCCGGCGGGCGCTGATCGGCAACTGAGGAAACATTGCTGAAATGGTCATCGCTCCACGCATAGGTGCCATTCAGGAGACGACAGGGTCTCGGCATCGTCAGCCCTTTCTGGAGCACCAACGATCACCACAGGACACCGAGCGTGAGTGATGCAGGTCCGGGCCACCACACTCAGTGTGACGCCATCAAGGTGACCGCGTCGTAGTCTGCGGCCCAAGACAAGCAGGCGCGCACCGACGGCGTACCGGAGCAGCACCGCCACGGGACGACCTTCGACCAGGATGGGCCGGACACCGACCCCGAACCTGTCAGATCCGGAACCCAAGGCGTGGTTGATGGCAGCGGTCAGCAGGGTACTGGACGCCTGTCTTTGTTGATCACGCGAAGGCACCCCGCGCAGAGGGGCGTACGGGGCCAGCATTTCCATCGGTGACGACCAAGCGTGGACTGCCCAGATGTCCGCGCCGCGTAGGCGAGCCTCCGCGGCAGCCCATCGAAGAGCGGCCGTGGAGTTTGCCGAGCCGCTCACTCCTACGACAATACGTTCGTCGGCGCTCACGACGAATCTCCGCTACCTCGATCAGCCCGCTTCTGCGGCCATAGATCCAGCCCTACTGCCGTCGCCGGTGGATGAGCTGTAGAACTGGAGAAGTACCTTGCACTGTAGATTCCTCTACGGAGCCCAACACCAGGAGTTCCCCCAGGTTGCAGGCCGAAGCTGATGATCCCTGCGCGCTGGCGGCTGGACGCCATGTTGTCGACCGGCGATGCCGCCGACCGCGCGCTGGCCACGGCGCGATGACTTACTGACACTGGCCAGGAGGGTCCGTCGGGGCCAAGTCGACGACAGCAATGGGCCATCGTCGCGCCTCTCTCCTCGCAGCCTAAAGCCTAGGGGGATCCCCGATGCTCGGGTCCATCCCGGCAGCTAACGTGCGGATGTATCGCACGACAGCCACTGACCTCCTGCTCGATGACGTCTGCGGCTGTCCTACGAGTCCGTGGCGAGGTTACTCGTGCTAATCGCATGGCAATCAGTCACGAGCGGGAGTAAGGGACAGGTATCTAATGTCACGGCCTATGTCAAGGAAGATTCTCTGCATTCTCTCAGAATGGGGATTTTGGGGCGAAGAACTGGTAGGTCCGCTCGATGCTTTGGACAAGCACGGCTACGAGGTGGTCTTCGCGACGAGCAAAGGAAATCGACCACTGCCGCTGCCACCGAGCATGGACCCGAGCTACATCGACCCCCCGCTCGGCCGTCCCGTGACCTCGGAGGAGAATGCTCGGAAGACCCGTGAGCTCAGCGAGTCGAGCCGGCTGGATAATCCACTGAACCTCTCGACCTGGCTGCCTGAGAAGCCATACCGCAGCTCGCCCAACTACCTGCGCGAAATGGAAAGCTACAACAACCGTTTGGATGAGATCCGCAGCGAGGTCGAGCGCGAGTACGACGCGATCCTCATCGTGGGAGGTAGCGGCCCGATTATCGACATGGTCAACAACTACCGTGTCCATGAGTTGATCCTCATGTTTTATGAGCTCAACCGGCCGGTGGCTGCGGAGTGCTACGGCGTCCCTTGCCTGGCGTTTGCGCGTAACGAGGACGACCGCAAGAGCATCATCTGGGGTCGTCACGTCACAGGGCACCCGATCGAGTACGACTACCATGACGGGACCGGTTTCGTCGGCACCGACATCAACATCGGACCGCCACCGTATCCGTTGGAGTACATCCTCCGTGACGCCGTCGGCCCCGAGGGCCAGTTCCATGGGAACGTTGGGCACGAGATTTCGGTGATCGCGGACTACCCGTTCCTCACGGGGCGGTCCACCGGGGACTCCTACATGACCGGCAGGGTACTGGTGGAAATGCTCGAGAACGGGCTCCGCTACTACGGCTGGCGCGGTCCTGACCGGGCCGGCAGCTCCGACGGCACCGTCGAGTTGGCCCTCCGGTCATGAGCGCCCCCGTTGGAGTCGACCTCGGACAGGCGGCGAATGCGAACGCCGGCGGCCGCACTGGCCGCTTCGCCCTGGTGGAACAGCTGCTTGCGGACGACATCCGCTATTTATTCGGCAATCCGGGGACTGTCGAGCAGGGGTTTCTCGACGCCCTCGCCGATTACCCGGCTGTGCAGTACATCTTCGCCCTCCAGGAGACGGTGGCCGTCGCTATGGCGGACGGCTACGCCCGTGCGTCCCGCCGGCCCGCCGTGGTCCAGCTCCACAGCGGGGTCGGCCTCGGTAACGGCATCGGGATGATGTATCAGGCCAAGCGAGGCCATGCGCCGCTCGTCGTGCTCGCCGGCGACGCGGGAGTCTGCTACGACGCGATGGACGCGCAGATGGCGGCCGATCTAGTAGGCATGGCGCAGCCGGTCACCAAGTGGGCCGGGCGGGTCACGCACCCCACCTCGTTGTTGCGGATGCTGCGGCGGGCCATCAAGATCGCCACTACCCCGCCCATGGGTCCGGTCTTCCTGGCGCTGCCGATGGATGTGCTCGACGCCCCGAACGCAGAGGAGGTGCGGCCGACCTCGATCCTTGCCACCCGCACCGTGCCGGAGCCCGCGTTAGTGACCCAAGCCGCCCGCCTGCTTGCCGGAGCTGAGAATCCGATCGTCATCGTTGGTGACGGGGTGGCCTTCTCGGAGGGCCAGCCGGAGCTGGCTCGGGTGGCCGAGCTCTGGGGGGCGGCGGTCTGGGGGGCGGACTCGTCCGAGGTGAACCTGAGTGCCGCACACCCGCACTTCCGCGGGCTGCTGGGGCACATGTTCGCCGAAGACAGCCAGCCCATCACGGTGCAGGCCGACGCTGTCTTGATCTGCGGCACCTACGTCTTCCCGGAGGTTTTTCCCGCGCTGGACGGGGCCTTTGCGCCACACGCACGAATCGTTCATATCGACCTTGACACCGACGCGATCGCGAAGAACTTCCCAGTCGATCTCGGGCTGGTCAGCGATCCGAAGCTGACTCTGGCACGGCTTGCCGAGTCGCTTGAGCGGGAGATGTCTTCGGCGCAGAAACAGGCAGCCAAGCAGCGCTCAAGTCGGCTCTCTGCGGACAAGCGCCGGGAGGAGGACACCCAGCGCCACGCCGACCAGGCACGCTGGGATGAGATGCCGATGCCGGCCTCCCGGTTCATGGTCGAGCTGGCCGAGCTGGCTCCCGACGACGTCGTCGTCTTCGACGAAGCGATCACCGTCTCGCCCGATCTGGTCCGTTATCTGGTGCCAACCCGTCCCGGTGCCTACTTCCAGACCCGGGGTGGCTCGTTGGGGGTGGGAGCTCCCGGAGCGTTGGGGATCAAGCTGGCTCTCCCCGAGCGGACGGTGTTCGGCTTCACCGGCGACGGGGGAGCCATGTACACGATCCAGGCGCTGTGGACCGCAGCACACCACCAGATCGGCGCCAAGATCGTGGTCTGCAACAACCGGAGCTACCGGATCCTCAAACTAAACATCCAACAGTACTGGCAGGAGCGCGGGCTGCCGGAACACGACTTCCCGGCCTCCTTCGACCTCGGCGGCCCCGAGCTCCGATTCGACCGGATGGCCGAGTCAATGGGCGTGCCCGCGGTCCGGGTGGAAACCGGGGCGCAGGTGCGGCCGGCCATCACCCGGGCGCTCGAAACCGACGGTCCGTTCCTAATCGACCTCGTCATCGACGGCGATGTTCCCGGCGACGTCCATCACGTCAAATGCGGCCAGTAGTGGAGTACCCGTGCAGCTGAACGGTAAGAAGATAGCTGTTCTCATCGAAAGCGACTACTACGAGCCCGAGACCAAGCGCCGCCCGCTACCGAGTTCTTACAGCGCGCCTTTGCCGACACAAACATCCTCAAAGGAATCATCTGTCATGGCCTGTGGCTGGTGGCCTCGGCCCCCGAGCTGGTCCGGGGCCGCCCGGTGGTCGCGCACAACAACCTGTTCGGAGACGTGTGCAACATGGGTGCTCTCTACACTGATCAAGACGTCGTCGTCGACGGTGACCTCGTCACCGGCCGGTCGGGGCCACTCTGTCACTTCTTCGCTCGCAAGATCATCGATATGCTGATCGAGAGGAACTGATCTCTCCCAGTAGTCAGATCTCGGCAGCACGCAAGGAGCGGATCGATGGACAAGATGCATTTCACCTTTTCGGACACCATCGCCGGTTATGTCACGGCCAGCGAAGGTGCACCGGAGGGGACGTTCGGCCTCAAGACCAGCGACGGACGCGAGTTTCAAGTAAAGCTGACCGACGTCACCTACGCGGAGCTGATCCGCCAGCCGCGCGAGCCGTACCAGGACCCGGGTGCCCCCATACAGAGCCTGTTGACACCTGGCCGTTTCTTATTCGCCTATGGCATCTTCTACCCAGAAGGCGGCGACTACTTATTTGAAGCAAAGCGCCTGGTGCTGGCGGGCCGTACCGAAAACGAGTGGCGTTTCGAGTCCCCTGACTGGTGGATCAATCAGATCCGCGACCTGGCGGCGTTCTACTTCAACGCGCAGTTCCCCGACGGTGTGATCGATTATCGGAACTACCGTACCCAGCTGACCCTGGAAGGTCAGAAGGTTCCCAGCGCTCGGCAGGAGACGGACACCATCTCGCGGATGGTGTACGGCTTCGCCACCGCTTACCTGCTGACTGGCGAGGATCGCTACCTGCAGGCTGCCGAAAAGGGGACCGAATACCTGCGGGAGCAGATGCGGGCAATTGACGAGGATGAGCAGATCGTTTACTGGTACCACGCAGCGGACATGCAGGGTGGCCACAAGCGCAACATTTTCGCGTCGGAGTTCAGCGACGACATCGACGCCATCCCCGCCTACGAACAGATCTATGCGCTAGCCGGTCCCGTCCAAACGTACCGGGTGACCGGGGACCCGCGCATCCTGCGTGACGCCGAAATGACGGTGAACCTGTTTGACCGGTACTTCTTGGACAAGGATCGGGAAGGTTACTTTTCCCACCTGGGCCCCGTGACGATGGATCCGCGCGACGAGTCGCTCGGCCATAACCGGGCGCGCAAAAACTGGAACTCGGTCGGCGACCACACACCGGCCTATCTGATCAACCTGTGGCTGGCGACCGCCGACGCCCGCTACGCCGACATGCTCGCCTACTGCTCGGACCTGATCGTCACGCATTTCCCTGACTACGAGCACAGCCCGTTCGTCAACGAAAAGTTCTTCGAGGACTGGACCCCGGACCATGGGAATCCCCTGCAGAAGAACCGGGCCAACGTTGGACACAATTTGAAAATCGCCTGGAACCTGATGCGCGTCCATCATCTGCATCCGGATGAGCGCTACGTGGAACTCGCACGCAAGATCGCCGCCTTGATGCCCAACGTGGGAGGGGACAAGCAACGCGGGGGCTGGTACGACATGGTCGAGCGGGAATTGGCGCCCGGCCAGGAGTTCCACCGGTTGATATGGCACGACCGCAAGTCGTGGTGGCAGCAGGAACAGGGCATCCTGGCGTATCTCATCCTCGCCGGATCGCTCCAGGAACCGGAGTACCTGCGGATAGCCCGCGAGTCGTCAGCCTTCTACAACGCCTGGTTCCCGGACAATGACTCGGGCGGCGTGTACTTCAACGTCCTGGCCAGCGGCCTCCCGTACGTCTTGGGCACAGAGCGGCTCAAGGGCAGCCACTCGATGTCGGGATACCACTCCTTCGAGCTGTGCTACCTGGCTACCGTTTACACGAATCTTCTCATCACCAAGCAGCCGATGAACTTCTACTTCAAGCCCAAGCCTGGTGCGCTCAAGGACAACATTCTGCGGGTAGCGCCGGACCTGCTGCCACCCGGCAGCATCAAGATTGATGCGGTCTGGGTCAACGGGAATCGCTATGCGAACTTCGACCCCGAGGCCATGACAGTGACTCTTCCGGAGCCGCCGTCGCAACCCGCGGAGCGTCCCCTCACTATCCGGGAGGGAGGATGGACGGCCTACCCGAGCCTGCCTCCCATGGCTCCCCAGGAGCTGGAGGTCCGGGTACGGATAGTGCCCGCGGCCCTTCCCTTCGACATCCACTTTGAACTGAGCGACGGAGTAGCGCAACTCACGTTGAATGGAGAACTGGATGACAGCGCCATGATGGCTCTGAGGCAAGAGTTGCAGCGGGTCATCGCCGCTCGGCCGAAGGAAGTAGTACTCCAGCTTGCCAGGCTGCGCAGCATATCGGACATGTGCGCCCGAGCGTTCGCCTTCGCTCAGCAAGATCTCGAGATGAATACGACCATTTCCGTCATCGGCGCCAACCCAGAAGTGAAGCGGACGCTGGAGGATGTAGGCGCCCTCGACGGGGTCACGGTGCTGGATGGAGACGGCACAACAGGGCCGATAAGCGCAGCTCCTGCGGGCTGAAGCGAAAAGGATAAGGGAACGAACGGGGACAGTCGTGAAGAAGATCTTGATCGTGTTGTCGGAGTGGGGTTACTGGGGTGAGGAACTTGTAGGCCCGCTGCACCACTTCGATGCAGCCGGCTATGAGTCGACGTTCGTGACCCCGAGGGGCAAGAAACCGCGGCCACTGGCCCCCAGCGTGGACCCGAACCACATCGACCCGCCGCGGGGATATACCGTAGTGTCGCAAGAGATGGCCGACCGCGTACGTGAACTCGACACGTCCGGGCGATACGATAATCCGGTGAACCTGTTCGAGTGGTTTCCCGACCGGCCGTACGTCAGCTCGAAGGACTATTTCAACGAGCTCGAGGCTTACTACACCGCACTCGCCAAGGTCTCCGAGGAGGTCACCACCGCATACGACGCGCTCCTGCTGGTCGGCGGCAGCGGGCCCATTTTGGACATGGTGAACAATTTCCGGATTCATGACTTGATCCTGGCCTTCTACAAGGCCGGTAAGCCTATCGCCGCCGAGTGCTACGCCGTCCCCTGCCTAGCCATGGCCCGGGAGATGGACCTTCGCGAGTCCATCGTCTGGGGCAAGCACGTCACCGGCCACCCGCTGGAGGACGACTGGGAAGACGGAACCGGCTTCGAGCGAACAGACTTTGTTATAGGCCCACCACCATACGTCCTGGAGTACATCATGCGCGACGCCACCGGTCCCGACGGTGGCTTCCACGGGAACTTCGGGCGGCCGGTCTCGGTGATTGTCGACTACCCGTTCATCACGGCACGGACAGCCCGGGACTCCTACGCGGCGGGCGAATACATCGTCAAGGTGCTGGAGTCCGGACTCACCCGCTACGGCTGGTAGCAGCGTCCAAGTTCTGAAGGATAATGCAATGTATCCAAACACCCTTTATCTTGGTCGAGAATGGAACGTCGACCACAACCAGCGGGCGAAAGTCAGCAACGCCGAGCTACGGTATGCGGTGCTAGGAAGCGGTGAGCCGATTCTCTGCATCCACGGTACCAATATCGCGGACAGCCTGATCACCCCGCTGCAGTTCTACCCTCCGCTGCTGGAGGAGTACCAGCTCATCAGTTACTACCGGGCCGGCTACAACGGCAGCACGCTGGAAAAAAGCAGCCTCAGCATCGAGGAGGGCGCCGAGCACGCCAAGCAACTCCTGGACCATCTGGGCATCCCGAAGGCACACATCATGGCGTTCTCGTTCGGTGGTGTCATCGGTTTCCAGTTCCTGCTGTCCTACCCGGAGCGAGCGCATTCAGCGATCCTGCTGGAGCCGTACCTGAATCGTGAGTCGCCGGAGGGCGTGGAAGCCAACGTCAACGCCTTCAACCGCGCCATGGAGCTTTACCAGTCCGGTGACAAGCTCGGTGCCGCGCTGCGCTACATGGAGGACGTGTGCGGACCGAGCTTCCTCAGTGCCGTCGAGATGACCCAGCCACTCGATGTGTGGCGGCGGGTCGAAGAATGCGTCGATACCGCATTCACGGTCGACTTTCCCGCGGTCGTGTCCTGGAAGTTCCGGATGTCGGAAGCGGACAACATGGTGGAGCAGAAGCCGGGCATGCCGGTACTGGCGGTGATGGGCCTTGACAGCGAGTCGGCCATGCCCGGCTTCCGGGAAGTCCAGCGGTTCCTCATGACCTGGCTTCCGCAGGCCGAACGGTGCGGCATCGCCAACGCCACGCACGGGATGCAGAGCATGAATCCGGTCGCGGTGGCCGAGGGCGCGTACGCCTTTTTGAAAAAACACCCAATGAGCTGAGGCGGACCGAGCAGGACAAGGAGGCGTCGATGCCCGACAGCCACGTCGATTACGTAGTGGTGGGAGCCGGGACGGCCGGCTGCGTCCTGGCCGCCCGGTTGAGCGTGGATCCGCAATGCAGTGTTGCCCTGCTGGAGCTGGGTGGCATGGACACCAATCCGGCCATCTACACTCCAGGCCTGGACCCGATGTATAGCTTGTGGGCTCCCCAGGGCGCCGAGAACTGGGGCTACGCGACCGTGCCACAGTCGGGCCTGGGTGGCCGCTCGATCGACATTGCCCGGGGCAAGGTTCTCGGCGGCTCCAGTACGATCAACGCGATGGTATACATTCGGGGAAATTACCGAAACTTCGACACCTGGGCCCAACTTGGCAACCGCGGGTGGTCCTATGTGGAGGTCCTTCCCTACTTCAAGAAGTCGGAGACCTACCACGGACCCTTATCGCAGTACCACGGCGACAACGGGCCGATGCCGGTCATTGATCTGCAGAAGCCATCCGTGGTATCACACGCTTTTGTGGAGGCGGCTGCCGAGCTAGGCGCCACACAGAAGTACAACGACTTCAACGGAGCCTCGCAGGAAGCAGGTGCCGGCTTCTATCAGTCCACCCGGACCGTTGATGGTATTCGAGCTACCGCGGGGTCTGCATTCGTCAAGCCGATTTTGGGCCGCAAGAACCTCCAGCTGCTGTCTCAAGTGCGGGCCACGCGCCTGATCATCGAACAAGACCGGGCCCGGGGCGTCGAGTATGCGGGCCCCGACGGCGTGACAACCATCAGGGCGGAGCGCGAAGTCGTTGTGTGCTGCGGCGCCTTTGAGACACCGAAGCTGATGATGCTGTCCGGTCTGGGACCCGCAGAGCAGCTAGCAACGCATGACATTCCCGTGGTACAGGACCTACCAGGTGTCGGCCAGAACTTGATGGACCATCTCCTAGTCGGCGGCGTCGCGTTCGAAAGCCTGGTCCCGCTGGATCCTCCAGAGCTGCTGGCCGAAGGCGGACTCTTCCTATGGAGTGGGACCCAGACCGATCAGGTCTCCCCGGACCTGCAGTACTTCTTCGGACCCGTGCAATACGTGGCGCCGGAGTACCTCACCGACGGCCCAGGCTTCACCTTTGCGCCCATCCTGACTCAGCCACGCAGCCGAGGAACGGTGACGCTGACGTCCAGCGATCCGACGGCTCTGGCCCGGATCGATCCGCAATACCTGAGCCGAGACGAGGATCTTGCGGTGCTGGAGTATGGGATCCGATATGCGCGAGAGCTGGTCCATACCAGTGCATTCGACAAGCTGCGGGGGCGGGAGCTGGCTCCCGGAGAGGCTGTCACCAGCACCTCTGAACTTCGCGACTACATTCGCAGGGTTTGCGGGACCGTATGGCACCCGGTTGGTACCTGCCGGATGGGTACCGACCGCGAGGCGGTGGTTGATGATCAGCTGCGGGTCCACGGAGTCGCGGGGCTGCGCATCGTTGACGCTTCGGTGATGCCCGAGCTGGTCAACGGCAACTCGAATGCTGCAGTGATGATGATCGCCGAGAAGGCAGCTGATGTGATCCGCGGTGACAATCTGCCAAGCGCAAGCGGCTCCCGTTGGTCTGATCAAACGTCAGCTCACACCACGGCGGTGGGACAGTCATGATCCATGAGTTCATCTTCGCGTATCCGCGCCCAGGGATGACCGAGGCGGAATTTCAACGTTACTGGGTTGAGGTCCACGCGGTGCAGTACGCCAGCAAGATTCCGCAGGCCCGCAGGTACCTCGTTGCCACGCGTGTCGCGTTACCCGACGAAAACAGCGACCCGCTGTGGTGTGGCGTCGCCGAGTTCTGGTTCGAAAACGAAAAGGAGCGGATTGAGTCGCTGCAGTCCGAGGCGCTCCTGCAGGCGCGCCGCGACGAGCCGAACTGGGCGGCGTTCTGGCGGACCGTGACGCTGGACACCACTGCCCACACACTCCGTCCCGGACCCGAGGAGACGCGCGATAGCGGCATGGTCAAACTGCTGGTCCTCTCCAAGCGTAGGGAGGGCCTGCCGCTAGACCGCTTCCGCGCCTACTGTCTCGATACCCACGCAGCCAAGGTGCTGGAGCTGCCGGGATTGCTCCGCTATATCCAAGGCCATGTCCAAGATGGCGCCTATACGGTCGGAGAGTCGGTGCTCGACTGCGTCGAGCAGTTGTGGTTCGACAGTGTGGACGCCGTGCTCGCTGCGCAAAGCTCGGTACAGCAAGACATGGTGCGTGCCGACTACCGGCTCTTCGCGGAGGAGCGATACATCCACACGATGCTCGTCCAGGAACACTGGATCATCGGCCCACAACCTCGATCGTACGACGGTCAGCAAACCGTGTCCGTATAAGCCCGGAGGAACCGGTGTCCCAGGAAAGCTTTCTAGAGTTCCTCTCCGCAGCGCGCGGAAGCACCGCGATGCTTGCCCGCTACAACCGACGAAGCCTCAATGAGTTGGTGTTCCACGCCGAGAATGAGGGCTTCGACTTCACCGCGGAGGAGGTGGGGGAGGTAGTCGGCAAGTTGGAGGCCAACGTCATCCTCACCAAGGACCGGGATCCATACGACGGAACCAGCCGGCTGTGGCGGGAGATGTGGGGAAGGCGTTATCTCGAGTATCTCGTCAACCATGTGGTGGACCGACATACGGACGAGGAGCTGCGGTCGCTCATTGAGGCGCACGGGCAGGAGATCGGATGAGTAGCAGAAACGTGATCGAATTTTTACGCATGCTGGCGACGCAGGCTGATCTCCTCGAGCACCTGAAGGTGAAGAGCAAGGACGAAGTCATCACCACTGCCGCGCAGCTCGGATTTCCGTTCACCGTGCCGGAGTGGGACTCGCTAATCTGGGATCTTGAGGATCATCTGGCCGACAAGCGCGGGGAGAAGTTCGATACCGCTCACTTCATGCTCTTTCATACGATGTGGGGTAAGTACTACCTTGAGTTCCTGGTCACCGATATGATCCCGAGCTTGGCTGAAGCGGATTTTGACGTGGTAATGACAGCAGAAGAGAAAAGTAGATGAGAATCCAGTGCTGTTCAATTTTTTTCCGATGCAGAAAAGCCGACGAACTTCCATACCGATTTATGGCAAGACAGGAATGATCGTATGTCATTACTTAAGCAGGCTGAGCAATTTTTCACAGCCCTCAACGCCCAGGACCTGGACACGGCGGTCAAGATGATCAGTCCATCGGCTGAAGTCCGCACACCCATTGGGTCATTCACTGGGGGCAAGGCCTACCGAGAGTGGATCTCGATGCAGTTCCGCGCGATTCCAGATTTCACTCACGAAATCCGCGGCATCACCGTGGAGTCGGACAATACGGTCGCCTTCGAGCTTCACGCCTTTGGCACTCACACCGGCCCGATGGTTTTGCCCAGTGGCGAGGTGCTCGGTACCGGAAACAAAATCAATATGACGGGAGCCGATTTCTGGCGGATCGAAGACAGATTGATCGTCGAATACAATCTCTACTTCGATCGATTCGAATTCTTGACACAGCTTGGAGCGCTTCCATCGTCCTGAGTGTTACGAGAGATTGCTCAATCATCACAATAGCGAGGTTCAAGGTTCCGAGAAAGGACCGAGCGCATTGGTACCCAGATAGGCCCAGGAGCATCATCCAAAGGAGCGATCCACGGTGGACAACTTCGACTTCATCATCGTCGGCTCGGGAGCGGCCGGCTCGACTCTCGCCTACCGGCTCGGTGAGCTACCCGATGCCAGGATTCTGGTCCTGGAGGCAGGGGGGCATGACCTGCCGGAGGCGGTCGAGGTCCCGTACCGCTGGAACGAGCTGCTGCTCACCGAGTTGGACTGGGCCTACAACAGCGTGCCTCAGCCAGGTCTGGGCAACCGGCAGGTCTACTCCGCTGCGGGCAGAGCCACCGGCGGCGGCTCGGTCGTCTATCACATGATGCACGTACGGGCTCGGCCGGCGGATCTCGACAACTGGGCCTACAACGGTTGCCCGGGGTGGTCATTCCAAGACGCGCTGCCCTTCTACCAGAAATTGGAAAACCAGCTCGACGACACTAACCCGACCGCAGGAAAGGGCGGCCCCATTACGGTCATGAATGCCAGGGATACCGGGAACCCGGCCTCGCAAGCTTTCATCGACGCCTGCGTGGAACTCGGATATCCATTCGTCGAAGACTTCAACGCCTCGCATTTCGGTGTCGGGTGGCACCATGTCGACATCAAAGACGGGAAACGCGGCGGTGTCCTGACCTCCTACCTTCAGCCGGCTCTGAGCCGGGGCAATGTCACGCTGGAGACCGGGGCGCTTGCGACGAAGCTGATGTTGGACAACAACCGCTGTGTCGGCGTCGAGTACGTCGCTGACGGGCAGCGCCGCACGGCCCGCGCCGACCGGGAAGTCATTGTCTGCTGCGGCGCCATCGAGTCGCCGAAGCTGCTGATGCTGTCCGGGATCGGTAACCCGGAGCACCTGAATCAACTGGGGATCCCGGTGACCGTGGACCTGCCGGGGGTCGGTGAGAACTTCCATGATCATCCCCTGGTGATTGGTCCAGTCGGAAAGATGGCCGAGCCGGGAGCGGATCCGCGAGGCAATATGACCGAGGTCGGTCTGTTCTGGGGATCAGCTCCGGGGATGCTGGTACCTGACCTTGAAATTTGTCTGGTACACCGTGCCCCGTTTGGGGAGGCGTTTTTCACCAATGTCGTCAGGCGGTTGCAGACCGGCGAGCCCATCCAACCCGTGCAACAGCTCGTGGATCCCACACTTATCCTGAGCCTGCCCGGGCTAGTAGCACCGCGATCGCGGGGCTGGGTCCGGCTGCGAAGCAGTGATCCGGCCGTTTCCCCGGACATCAGTGCCAACTACGGTGCGGAGCCCACTGACATCGACCGGATCGTCACGATGGTGAAGATCGCCCGGGACATCTACGGCACCAAAGCGTTCGCCGAGCTGGGATTGCAGGAACTAAGCCCGGGTCCCGCGGTGGACGATGACGCCCAGCTCAGGGAATGGGTGGTCAACAACACAGGTTCTTACTACCACTTCGTCGGCTCATGCAAGATGGGCGTTGATCGTCTGGCGGTGGTCGATCCCCGGCTGAAAGTGTACGGCGTGGACGGTTTGCGTGTCGCGGACGGCTCGGTCATGCCCACCATCCCGTCAGCGAACACGCACACCACCATCGTGATGATTGGCGAGCGCGCGGCGGAGTTCATCAAGGCGGACATGTAGCCACACGACTGACACACGCTCGCATACCGTGATTGACGACCTGCGATCGCGAGAGGCACATAGCATGGAGACCTTCGAGCTGGGAAATTTCCAGACAACAACCGGATTCACGCTCCCGAACGCCAAGCTAGCGTACGACACCTTCGGCACGCTAAATGCGGCCAAAGACAACGCGATTCTCTTCCCGAACTTCTTGGGTGGCACACCCGAGGCCGTGGAGATGTGGATCGGTGCCGACCGCCCGCTTGATCCGCGCAAGTACTTCATCATCCTGCCCGGGTTGTTCGGTGGCGGCTTTTCGTCCTCACCCAGCAACACGGCGCCGCCCTTTGATGGGGGCGCCTTCCCACCACTCAACATCGCTGACGACGTGATCGCCCAGCATCGGCTGATCAGCGAGAGGCTGGGTATCGCCGAGCTGCAGCTGGTCCTGGGCTGGTCCGTGGCCGCGCTGCAGGCCTACGAATGGGCGATCCGCTTCCCCGACATGATCAAGCGGCTCGCCTCTATCGCGGGGGCGCCCAGGCCTTCGGCCTGGACCAGGCTCTGGTTGCGGACGGTTTTCGAGGAGCCGATCACCTCCCATCCAGCATGGAATGATGGCTTCTGCACGGATCCGCAGGCGTTACAGGCTCCACTGCGTCATGCGGCGCATGAGATGGCGATGACGTTGGTGCCGCACCGGTTGTACCGTGAGGAGCTCTGGCGCTCCGCCGGCTTCGCCTCCGTCGACGATTTCATCAGTGGCGTCTTCGAAAGCTTCACCCGTCCCCAGGACCCCGGCAACCTGGTCAGCGTGGCGCGGAAGACCCGCGCCGCCGACCCGAGCGCCGGAGGCGACCTGGCTGTGGCACTAAGCCGGATCACGGCGAAGACGTTCGTGTTCGCGTTCACGGGCGACCCAATGTTCCCGGCTGAGGAGTGCAAAATGGATGCGGACCGGATTCCTCGGGCAAAGTTCCGAGAAATCAACAGCATCGGTGGCCACATGGCGACGTTCGCGCTGTTCGAGCAGGACAGACAGGCGGTAGACGACGCCATCCACGAAGCTCTCGCATCCTGATGATTTGGGAGGTTAAGAATGGTCAGCACCCCGGCGACGGCTTCTTACGTAGTCGACGAGCGGCCGCTCAAGGGGAAGGTGGCGATTGTCACCGGCTCGACCCGTAATCTGGGCCACGCCATCGCCGATCGACTCGCAGCCATGGGCGCCGACATCGTCATCAACCACCACGATGAAGCGCGTCGCGAGGAGGCTGAACAGGCAGCCGACGCACTTCGCGCGTACGGCGGTCAAGCGCTCATCGAGAGGGCCGACGTCACCCAACCCGGCGATGTCAAGCGGCTCTTCGACCACACGATAAAGGGTCTAGGGCGAGTTGACATCCTCATCAACAACGCTGGCATGATCGTCAAGAAACCACTGGGCGAAACAACCGACGAGGAATTCGACCGCTGCTTCGCGGTGAACACGAAAGCGCAGTTCCTGACCATGCGTGAGGCCGCCCGGCGCATGGAGAACGATGGGCGCATCGTCAACATCATCACCACGATCATCGCTGCGACGATTCCTTTCTATTCGGTGTATGCTGCAAGCAAAGGTGCGGTCGAGCATTTTGCTAAGGGGCTGGCGAAGGAGGTCGGTGGACGGGGCATCACCGTGAACTGTGTCGCCCCCGGCCCGCTGAACACGCCGTTTTTCTATCCCGTCGAGAATGAGGAGTCGATCGCCCATGCCAAGCGCCTGTCGGTAGCCAACCGGTTGGGCGAGATCGATGAAGTGGCTCCGCTGGTAGCGTTCCTGTGCAGTCCCGAGGCTCGTTGGATCACTGCCCAGACGATCCGCGTCAACGGGGGAATGGCTTGAACGGAGCGCGTTAACCAGAAGGAGTGCACAATATGGAGATCTTCGAGCTGGGAGACTTCCCCCTATCAACCGGAGTCACGCTACCGAACGCTAAACTAGCGTACGATACGTACGGCAGCTTAAGCGCGACCAAGGACAACGCAATTGTCCTCACAAATTTCATGGGTGGCCAACCGGAAGCGCTAGAGGTCTGGATCGGCAACGACCGTCCGCTCAATCCGGATAAGTATTTCATCATCCTGCCCGGGATGTTCGGTGGCGGTTTCTCGTCCTCGCCTAGCAACACGCCGCCACCATTCGACCGGGGCGCATTCCCGCCAGTCAACATTAGCGACGACGTGATCGCTCAGCAACGGCTGGTGACCGAGAGGTTCGGTATTCAGGACCTGCAACTGGTCGTCGGCTGGTCCGTAGGCGCGGCGCAGTGCTATGAATGGGCAATCCGCTTCCCTCATATGGTCAAGCGTATGGCGTCCTTCTCGGGCGCCCCCAAAATTTCATCATGGACGCAGCTCTGGAATCGCACAGTCGTCGAGGAACCAATCATGTCCGACCCGGCGTGGAATAACGGCTTTTACCCGGATCGGCAGGCAGTGCAGGCTGGAGCGCGTCGCCAGGCCCTGGGGGCGGCGCTGACGGCACCGCCGCGCCATTTTTTCCGCGAGGAGCTCTGGCGTGCTGGCGGCTTCATCTCTCTTGAGGACTTCCTCTCCCGCTTCTGGGAGGCATTCTGGCTCACCACGGACCCCAACGACGTGCTCAGCCAGGCACGAAAGGCTCGCGCCGCCGACCCGAGCGAGGGTGGTGACCTGGCCGCGGCTCTGGGTAAGATCAAGGCGAAGACGTTCGTGGTCGGCTTCACCGGCGACAATCTGTTCCCGCCCGAGGAATGTAAGTCTTTTGCGGATCAGATCCCAAACGCGGAATTCCGGGAAATCAGTACCGCCTTCGGTCACATGGCGACCCTCGGCTTTACCGAACAGGACAGGCAGGCGATCGACAACGTACTCCGGGAGGTACTTGCAGACTAGCTAATGGATGCCCAAGAACCAGATGCACTACCGGGGTAGTGGAGACCCAGACAGCTCTCAGCGTCACATCAGCGTCAAAGGAACGATTCACAGTGGACAACTTCGACTTCATCATCGTCGGCTCGGGAGCGGCCGGCTCGACCCTTGCATACCGGCTCAGTGAGCTGCCCGATGCCAGTATGCTGATCCTAGAGGCGGGTGGGCAGGACCTTCCCGAGGCGGTCGAAGTTCCGTTCCGCTGGAACGAATTGCTGCTCACCCCGTTGGACTGGGCCTACAACAGCGTGCCCCAACCCGGTCTGAACAACCGGCAAATCTACTCCGCCGCGGGCAAGGCTACCGGCGGCGGCTCGATCCTATATCACATGATGCACGTACGGGCTCGGCCGGCGGATCTCGACAACTGGGCGTACAACGGTTGCACCAGGTGGGCGTTCCAGGACGTGCTGCCTTTCTTCCAGAAGTCGGAGAACCAGCTCGACGACACCAACCCGACCGCAGGA
>JALZHU010000005.1:0-22878 GCA_030860695.1 Actinomycetota bacterium | reverse complement strand
CCATTACGGTCTGCAACGCCAAGGACACAGGGAATCCGGTTTCTCAGGCTTTCATCGATGCGTGCGTAGAGCTTGGGTATCCGCTCGTCGACGACTTCAACGCCTCGCATTTCGGCGTTGGCTGGCATCACGTGGATATCAAGGACGGGAAGCGAGGTGGCGTTCTGACATCCTACCTTCAGCCGGCACTGAGTCGGAGCAACGTCACGCTCAAGACTGGAGCGCTTGCGACGAGGTTGGTACTGGAGAAAAGTCGCTGCGTCGGCGTCGAATACGTCGTGGATGGGCAGCGTTTCACAGCCCGCGCCGATCACGAGGTCATCATTTGCTGCGGCGCCATTGAGTCACCGAAGCTGCTGATGCTGTCCGGGATTGGAAATCCGGAGCATCTGAATCAACTAGGGATTCCGGTGACGGTGGGTCTGCCGGGGGTCGGCGAGAACTTCCATGACCATCCACTAGTGATCGGCCCAGTCGGGAAGATGGCAAAACCGGGAACGGACCCGCGGGGCAACATGACCGAGGTCGGTCTGTTCTGGAGCTCGGTTCCAGGGATGTTGGTGCCCGACCTTGAGATCTGTCTCGCGCACCGCGCGCCGTTTGGAGAAGTGTTCGTTACCAAGGTCTTGGACCCCACACTCACCCTGAGCCTGCCCGGACTCGTACAGCCGCGCTCCCGTGGCTGGATCCGGTTGCGCAGCAGCGATCCGACCGTCACTCCGAACATCAGCGCGAACTACGGCGCGGAGCCGACCGACATTGATCGAATCGTGACGATGGTGAAGGTCGCGCGTGACATCTATGGCACCAAGGCATTCGCTGAGATGGGGATGCAAGAGTTCAGCCCGGGCCCCGCAGTGGTCGACGACGCTCAGCTCCGGGAATGGGTGATCAACAATATCGGTTCCTACTACCATTTCGTCGGCTCGTGCAAGATGGGCGTCGATCGCCTGGCGGTGGTTGATCCCCAGCTCAAGGTGTACGGTGTGGACGGCCTGCGCGTCGCGGACGGCTCGGTAATACCCACTATACCGACTGCCAACCCACACACCACCATCGTGATGATTGGTGAGCGAGCGGCAGATTTCATTAAGACGGAGAAGTAACCAGTGACGGAACTGTCGAGATAAGAAAAAACGTAACCATTTTCTACGCTCCGGTACGGCTTCGGAGTAGGAGACAGGGTTGGAAGAGTCATGCGTGCAGCTGTGCTGACGAAGACGAATGCGCCGTGGGAGATCAAGGAGGTCGAGGAGCCGAGGCCCGGCCCGGGGCAAGTCCTCGTCCGTGTCCACGCGTCGGGGATGTGCTGGAGCGATGTGCTCGCGCACCGCGGTCATTGGCCGGTGCAGTTACCGATCGTACCGGGACACGAGCCGGCTGGCGAGATCTTCAAGGTCGGCGCCGGTGTGACGTCGCTGAACGTCGGCGATCGCGTCGGTGTCTCCTGGAACCAGAAGGGCTGTGGTACCTGCGTGTGGTGCCAGCGTCGAAAGCCGACCTACTGCCCCGCATACCAAAGCTGGATGACCTTGGGCGGCGGTTACTCCGAGCTGATGCTCGCATACGAGTCGGGCTGTACGCTGCTTCCGGAAGGTGTTTCGGTGGAGGCCGCAGCACCGGTGTTCTGCGCGGGCTTCACGGTGATGAGTGGTCTGCGTAACGCGAGTCCTCAACCGGGTGACCGCGTCGCGGTGCTCGGCATTGGGGGCCTGGGCCATATGGCAGTGCAGTACGCCGCGGCGCTTGGCCTCGAGACGATCGTCCTCACCAGCACGGCGGAGAAGATAAAGTTCGCAAAGGAACTTGGGGCGGCGGAGGCGGTGGTCACCGAGGACGATCCTGGCAAAGCGCTTGCTGATGTGGGTGGCGCGGACATCGTGCTGGCGACGACGACTTCCGCGGCACAGGTATCAAAGGTCGTCTCAGGACTCCGACCCGAGGGTCGCCTCGTGACCATGGGCGTCACAGATGGTCCACTGGTGATTGGTGATTTGACCAAATTACTGTTTCACCAGTGCTCGATCAAGGGAAGTACACACAACAACCGCGCTGATCTGGTAGAAGCGCTCGATCTTGTCGCTCGTGGCAAGGTGACGCCGATCATCGAGACATATCCATTCAGTCAAATAAACGCTGCGCGTGAGCGCGTTGAGAGCGGCAAAGTACGGTTCCGCGCGGTGGTTCAGGTGCAGCGGTCATGATACGGAAATTGCTAGATATTCGCGGCCGTCACGCTCCATCCGGGGAAAATTCCAAGCGGCCAGTGACCGTACTCGTGACCCGCCGGGTCAAGGCCGGTCGGGAGCGGGAATTCGACGCCTTCCTCCAGCGGTTGAAGGAGGAAGCTGCATCGTACCCTGGGCACCAAGGCGCGACAATCATTCCGCCCCCGGCATCCAGTCGCGAGTATGTCATCGTGTATCGATTCGACAGCGCGGACCACCTTCGCGCCTGGCGAACTTCACCAGTCCGGCAATTGCTCATCGCGGAGTCGGCGGATCTCGCTGAGGCCCCAGCCGAAGAACGAGAGCTGTCTGGCATGGAGACCTGGTTCGCCGTGCCTGGAGGTCAGGTTGTCCGCCCGCCAGCGCGATGGAAGACGTGGCTGCTGTCGCTGTTGGCCATTTACCCGCTTCTTACTGTCATGGTCATCGTCGCGCAGCCGCTGCTGAACTACCTCCCCTTGGCTGCCAGATTCGCTGTCATCACTCCCGTGCTCACTGCCCTGATGACCTGGATCGCGATGCCGGTGCTGAGCCGACTATTCGCTCGATGGCTCTATCAGTGATCGGGAACGCCAACTGGCGTTGCACCTAACGGCGCTCGCAGCGAACCTGGAACGGCGGGTTCTGATCCGCGTTGATCACCAGCATCAGCTTGCCTACATCACTCACAGTGCGATGATGTGCACAGCGGGTGATGTAAGCATCTCGCCGACTCGCCACGTCCGGTTGAACAGTCAAAATTTTGCTAACGCCGCTAGGATTTTCATGATCACAACGGCAAACTCGACTCGTCCCTCCACGGGCGCTGAGCGAGGTTAGCGCCTTTACAGACCCGGGAGAGGCGCAGGCCAGCGCAGGCAAGGGCTACACGGGCGTCGCGTCGGACAGGACCTCATGACCTGGGCAGAACTCATGTTCACCAGCGAGCAGCTAGCCGGGCATCCCTGGGCAGGACCCCGCATCCGCTGCCACAGTGCTCTGGTTTTGCCCACGCAGTGTCACTTTCGTCCTCCGGCTCAAATCCATGTATCAACGTCAGGGCTTCGGCTCTCGTGTCTGTATCGGAAGGTCACATGGCAAGGGGAGCTGCCCACGCGGTAGTTACGTTGCGTCGCCTCAGTGTAACGCTTTGTACTATTGCCGTGCCCGAAGCTGCCGCGGGTGAGGTTGGGAGGTCTGATAAAAGCGGACAGTAAGCGCGACTTCGTAATAAGTGGCGCGATAAGAGTTTTCCTGGGCGAAAAGAACGAAAATCGAGCATGCACGCAGAGTTTGTTGGCAGTAAGTCACTTTTAGAGTCTTGACCCGCTTTATACGCAATACGCGGTATTCCCGAAGGATCATTGAAGAGTCTGTCGTGGGCTGTCGCGCCCACGGACGACACGACCGTTGTTGAAGGTGGGGACATCATCGTGGGCGTTGGGGGCACACTTGAGCGCGAGATGGAGCGGGTCGCTGTGACCCGTCTGATCTCCGGGGCACGGGCGGGACAGGGGGGTGCACTGTTCGTAGTAGGGGAGGCAGGCCTGGGCAAGACAACGATCCTCGACCAGGCAAAGGAGCTGGCCTGTCCCGACGTCCGGATCGGATGGGGCAGTGGCGATGCTATGGAGGCGTCGCTGCCCTTCGGGCTATTCGCCACGGTCCTCGATACCGTGGACGGACCACGCGACCTGCTGGAACTGCCAGCGACGGGTTCACGGGACAGTGACGTTCAAGCGGCCCGTTTTTGTAGAGTACTGCGCTGGCTGGAGGCAACCGCTACCCAACCTATCCTGATCGCGCTCGATGACTTGCACTGGGCCGATCAGGATTCTCTCGCGCTCGTGTCATTTTTGGCTCGCCGGGTCAGAAGATTGCCGGTGGCAGTGTTGGGGGCGCTGCGGCCGTGGCCACCAGCGGCCTATGAGCTGTCAGCCGCTCTGGCCTATGACGGCTATGCCGCGGTGGCGCGGCTGGCACCGCTGAGCAGGGACGCCGGCGCAGAGTTGCTGGCGGCCCGGCTGGCTGGTCCGGTCAGCGGTGCGGTGTCGCGCACGGCCTTAGAGCTGTGCGGTGGTAACCCGCTGCTGCTGGAACAGGTGGCGGCGGCTATCGGCCGAGGTGAGGACGTGGGCGCGCCGACTCGGATCGGTAGAGCGGTCAGTCGGCCAGAAATCATATTGACCCGCTTTGCGGGGGTGCCGAAGACGGCTATCCGCTGCGCGCAAGCGGCCAGCGTGCTGGGTACGCGGTTTCGTCCTGAGCTGGCCGCGGCAGTGGCCGAGTTGAACGACCGGGAGGCCGATATCGCGCTGGACGCACTGTGCCGCAGTGGACTGGTGCACTCGAAGCCAGAGACGGAGATGGCAGCGGAGTTCGTGCACCCGCTGTTCCGCCAGGCCCTCTATGAAGATCTGGCGGTACCAGTACGAACTCGGCTGCACCGGCGTGCATTTGCCGCCCTCACCGCATGGGGACTGCATGGGGAGGCCGTCGATCATGCGATCCGCGCCGATCTCACCGGTGACGACGTTGCGATCAGAGCGATGACACGTGCCGGGATAGCTGCGTTGCGATCCGGTGCACCCGCCATGGCGACGCGTCATCTGAAGGCCGCCGTGCGCGCGGCTGGCAGCCGAGCTGACGCTGACTTGCTGTTCGCCCTCGCTGAGGCGCTGCTGGCGGTCGGCCGCCCGAGCGAGGCGATCGCCGTGTGCGACCAGCTCCGCAGTGAGCAGGAACTTATGCCTGCTCAGCGGGTAAAGGTGTTGCGAATACTCGGCCAGGCCTTCTCTGCTACCGGCGCACACAGCGATTCGACGACCTGCTTCGTGCAAGCGGCGGAGTTGGCCGAGGCCCACGATCCAGCAGTGATCATCGAGGTGTTGTTGGATGCCGCACTAGCGTCCTGGATGTCGGCCGGCCCGGCTAAGTCCCTCCCGCTCGCCAAACGTGCTTACACGCTCGCCGCCAATGCCGAAACATGGCTCTCGAACCGAGCGGCGTCTGTGTGGGGCTATCTCGCGTTCCTCTCCGGAGATCCGCAAGGGCTGATTGAAAGCGAGGCGGGCGCCAGGGCGGTCGAGGCAGATGCTCTGGAGAATCCGAGCGCTCTGCACTGGTCGTGGGACGCGTTAAGCACATTCAGCATCGCTGCCACCTTCGCCGAGCGCTTCAATGACGCCCAGCGCGTTCTGGACATGCTGGTAGTTGCGGCAGAGCGTATTGACGCGGCCGAAGCGATCAGCGGGTTGGCCGTGACACAGGCGATCGTAGCGGCGCGGCAGGGCCGGCTCGCGGAGGCGCTCGGCTACGCTGAACGAGCAAATTCTTCGGTTAATTTATCGCCGGCACATGTGTCCCACGCGGGCTCCATTCGTGCGGAGGTCTTGCATCAGATCGGTCGAGGCGCCGAGTCTATGGAGTGGTGTGACCGCATCGAACCAAATGCCACAGCTCGCGGAGAGTCGTATACCCTACTTCGGCTCTGGAACATTCGCGGTCAATACCTGCTTCGTGATGGGAGGCCTGACGCAGCTAGCGAGCTTTATGTGCAGCTTGAGGAGCTGAGCAGACGGATGGGTATTGGTGAGCCCTGCTGGGTTCCTTGGGCAAGGTACGCAATTACTGCACATCTCAGCGCCTGCCGCGCTCACGATGCGCGCCGCGTGATCGCCTGGCTGGATCATAGTGCCACCCGACTACCCTGCCGATATCCGCGAATCGCCGCAGCGACAGGGCGTGCGAGCCTCGCCGAAGCCGAAGGCGACTACGAGGCTGCCGAAGCGCACTTCAGTTCTGCTCTCGCCCTTCACCAGCAGGTCCCATTGCCGCTGGAACAAGTGGAGACGCTGCTGGGCTATGGGGCGTTCCTGCGGCGGCGTGGGCGTCCCTGTCAGGCACGTCCGTTGCTTGCCGAGGCAACGGCAATTGCCGAAGCCAACCAGGCCGGCTGGCTGGCCGAACAGGTCCGCGAGGAGCTCGCGGTGGCGGGTGGCCGCCGCCGCAGCCGCAACGAGGCGACTAGGTTGACCATCCAGGAACAACGGGTCGCTCGGCTGGCCGCTGCTGGGCACAGCAACAAGGCAATCGCCGGCAAGCTCACCCTGTCGGTCAAGACCATCGAATATCATCTCCAGCAGATCTATATGAAGCTCGGGATCAGCTCCCGCCGGCAGCTGATGACCGGCCAGCACGACGGAGAAACGTCGCGAGTCGTTAGCATTTCGTAAGCTTCCTGTCAGCGACGAGCTTTTAATCACCCGGGGATCTTGCAGACGGCTTCGAAAGCAGAACGACTACGCTGTGACCTTGAGCGTGACAGCTATCGCCGTCGACAAGCGTTTCGCTGCCCGGCTCGGGAATGTCGGTTGGGGAAGGCTGTGCGGTATCGATTGCCTTCCACCATTGTCGACCTTCGACTTGTGGGAGCTCAAAATCCAGCCCCAGGTAAAACATGTTGAGAAGTACGTGAATGTCAGGATTCTCACCGCTGGCGCCTAACGTGAATGCCAATGCCCGGCCGTCGGGGTCCTCCCAGCCTGGCGCGTTAAGGCGGCAGCCATGCCAGGCAATGTCGGCAAGGCCACGATCGTTCACTGCACCGGTGAAAAAGTCACGCCGGCGAAACACGGCATGGCGCTTACGGAACGCAATCATATGTTTGAAGAACCGCAGCATGTCGGCGTTCTTGTCGATGAGGCTCCAGTCGAACCATCCAATGTGGTTGTCCTGGCAGTAGGCGTTGTTGTTGCCTAGTTGGGTGCGACGGCACTCGTCACCGCCCAGGATCATCGGCACGCCTTGGCTGAGCAGCAGGATGGCGGCAAAGTTTTTGATCTGACGCTGGCGTAGCCGCTCAACTTCGGGGTTGTCGGTCTCGCCCTCAACACCGCAGTTCCAGCTGTTGTTGTCGTTAGCGCCGTCGCGGTTGCCCTCGCCGTTGGCCTCGTTGTGCTTCCAATTGTATGTCACAAGATCGTTCAGTGTAAAGCCGTCATGACAGGTTACGAAATTGACGCTGTTGGTCGGCCTCCTACCCCCTGCCTGATACAAGTCGGCGCTGCCAGCGATGCGGGTAGCCATCGCGCCGATCAGCCCAGGATCGCCCTTGACGAAGCGGCGGATGTCGTCGCGGTACCGCCCGTTCCATTCAGACCAACGCTCGCCTGGAAAGCCTCCGACCTGATAGAGTCCTCCGGCATCCCAGGCCTCGGCGATAACCTTTGTATCGGCCAACGCCTCGGCCAGTTCGATGGTCCACACCACTGGAGGCATCGGCAGCACAGCGCCGTCGGGACCACGTGACAACACTGAACTAAGGTCGAAGCGAAAGCCGTCGACGTGGCACTCGGTGACCCAGTATTCCAACGACTCAGAAATAAGCTTGGTCACTAGCGGGTGGTTGGCATTGACCGCGTTGCCGGCGCCCGAGTAGTTCATGTAATATTGCTGGTTCTGGGGGCTGAGGTGATAGTAGGACTTGTTGGCCACACCACGAAAATTGATCGTTGGCCCCTCATGGTTGCCCTCGCTGGTATGGTTGTAGACGACATCGAGGATCACCTCGATACCTGCTTTGTGCAGGGCCTTCACCAAGTTGCGGAATTCGTCCACGTGCTTGCCGATGTCAGGATTCACGCAGTACCACTGCTGTGGCGCGAAGAAGCTATAGGGGTCGTAGCCCCAGAAGCTATACAATTCCTCGCCGCCGGGGCCGTGGCGAAGCACCTCAGTCTCGTCGAAGTCGAAGATCGGCAACAGCTCGACAGCAGTGATCCCAAGCTCCTTCAGATAAGGGATCTTCTCGATCACGGCCGAGAATTTCCCAGGCTGCTCGCAGCCAGAGGTCGGCGAACACGTGAAGCCGCGCACATGCATCTCGTAAACGATGGTTTGATCCAGGGGCGTGTTGAGCGGCCGGTCTCCCTCCCAGTCATAGCAACCACAGTCTATGACGACGCTGCGCATCGATGTCGCGACGTTGTCTGCTAATCCAACCGCATTCGCGCGGTTCCAAACAATATCAACGTTCCCGCATGCATAGGGGTCGATGAGGACCTTGTTGCGGTTGAACCGGTATCCGGCACTGGGGTCGAACGGGCCATCCACGCGGTAGGCATAGACCTGTCCCGGTTGTATCCCCTTCACATACACATGCCAAAAGTAAAAATCTCTGTTCACCGCCGGATCGAGCACGATCACGTGCTCCGGTGCGGCTGCGTCATAGGCAGGAAACAACAGTAGCTCAACGCCGGTCGCGTGCTCGGCGTACAGCGAAAAGTTAACACCCTCACTGTCGGGTGTTGCACCCAGGGGCTGGGTTCTTCCAGGGAGGGTTTCGAGTTTCGTTGCAGACATGTCGTTTCCTCCAAGGTCTACTCCTCCAAGGTCTACGCGTCCCCTCCAAGGTCTACGCGTCGGAAGAGCGGATAGGCAAGGCACCTCTGGCAAACAGATCCAAAAGGTACAGCAGATTGTAGTGCACTCGACTGGCTGAGTTCACGGGTTCTGCGGGCGTTCTCTGCCAAGGTTGCCGCCGCCGAGGGGGAGTCGATGAACTCGGGTCCTCGCTCGGTGGCTGCAACTAAGGTCGCGTTCCTTCGTTCTCCGCAAAGATGACCTCGTAGCCGTGCCTGTCCAAGGCTCCAAGGCATGGAGCGGATCCACCAATTCTTCGTTCAGAAGCGGCATTTCTAGGAAAATGCAGAGAACGTTGCGCGACACAGGTATCTGTCTTTCTCCGACTCCTGATATGATCGCCATGCGCTTAGCACGAGTAACATAGTTCCAATTCTGGTAGTACAGCCACAGACCTCATCGCGTAAGGTATGTGACTGTCACGCGTCACATCTATACGGTAGGTGCGGGATGAACCTTGAACATCGGGAATCTCCCTAGGGTTTAAGGACTCTACGGTGCTAAGCGTGGTGATGTAGGTTAATTGGGCAGCCGGTCGAGGTGGCGTTGGAGGCTGGCGATGGCCCCGAGCGTGTCGCGCGACTTCGCTGTCCGGCCGAGGTCGCGGCCCTTAACTAACCTAGTGTTAAGAAAGACGTAAGGTCGACCACCGTTGGCTCGATGAGCACGACCAACACCTCGTCCCTCGCGTTCTGGTAGATACCGTTGCCACCGATGATGGATTGGGTATCTCCGTTGGTCCACACCGTCGAGAACTGCTTGGGAAAGCGATATGGCCCTCGGGACCTGAAGGATATGTGACGCTGAAGTGTGAAGTCTTGGTCGACATAGGAGGTTTCTCATCGCTGGGCAAGCAGCCGGCGACACGCCTTGTCGTCGTAGGACGAGAAGAACGCACGGAGGTCTGTGAGCATCTGCTCGAACGACGCGGCCGCGAACAGCACCGGCTGGTAGTGCGTGATGTCGTAGTCCTGCGTCGCCATGGCCAGAAGATCCCACGGTCGGATCTCCACGTCGCGGAATGCTTCAATTTCACCGTAAGACGACAGGAGGCCGGCACCGTAAGCCTTCAACGCGCCGTCCTCGTGGACCACGCCGAACTCTAGCGTGAACCAGAAGACGCGGCTGAAGACATCGAGCGAGCCATCGGTGGTGGCGCGCAACGATGCCCGCCCGGCCAACTCGTAGAGATCGGCAAATACCGGGCTGGCCAGCATATTGGCGTGCCCGATGATCTCGTGAACGATGTCAGGCTCCGGCGTGTAAAAGGGCACTGAGTGGTGGCGGATGTACTGCGTTGAGAGGAACGTCCGTTCTGCAAGCGACCCATAGAAGGTTCGTGCCGGCACAAGACCGGGCACCGGATTGATGTGGAAGCCGGTGAGACGGTGGACACGCTCGTCGACCTCCCGTAGCTGTGGAACGCGCTCTGTCGGAAGGACAAGTCGGTCCGCGCCGGCGAGGTACTCCCTGCACGCGTATTTTGAGTGCTTGCCGGCGAGCTCGGCGGACACCACCCGCCAAACCTCGTCCTCCTCGGCGCTGTAGGTCACGTCCGGGATTGGGTCACCGCGGCGGTAGGCGGCACCGACCTCGGCGATCCGCGCCCGCCGCGCCCGGTACGCCGGGTCGCTGAAGCCGGGGTGATCCTCGGGCAACTCGAACCGGAAGGGGGCTATCTGCGCGGCCATGGGAAAAGCGTGCACGCGGAGGCACGATCGTTCAACTTTTTTAGAATCTTAATGCCAGACGAACATCCGGGTAGTACTTTCAATAGGTGATGTCCGTCTCATCCCGCCCCCGATCGAAGACGTAAACGTCCGCGCTACTGCGGTGCCCGCAAGGAGGACCTGACCAGCGCTGACGCCACTGGTGACCGCATTGCGCCGCCGCAACGGGGTGTTGAGGATGGAGCTGAAGATCGTCAAGCAGGCTAACACGTGCGTCGCTCAGGAGAACGCCCCGCCAAAATAGTCTGTCCGTGGTCTGCGGGCTCGCTGAGCAGCCGGGCCGTTCCAACTACGTGATGGCCATCCCCTGTGACCAGCGGTTTGCCACCCCGACCGGGCGGCTACGCGCCGATGAACTGGCCGCAATAGCTGCTCAGCGGGATGGCAGCGACTCTCCGCCGCAGCGGGCAGCAAGGGCGAACGCCTCTACGACTGGCTCCTGATCGACCCCGGGGCCGACACCCACCAACTGCTGGTCCGCCGCTCGATCAGCAAACCAACCGAGCTGGCCTACTACATCTGACACAGCCATACCCCAGCCCCACTGGTCGAACTGGTCTGCGTCGCCGGACCTCGCTGGGGTGTGGAAGAGACATTCCAATTCGCCAAAAATGAAACCGGTCTGGACCACTACCAGGTCCGCAAATACCAGGCCTGGTACCGGCACATCACCCTATCCATGCTCGCTGCTGGCTTCCTCGCTGTCACCGCCCACGCCGAACACGTCCGCGACGAAAAAGGGGCAACACAGCCAGCCACGAACCCTTGATCTCGTTGTCCTGCAACGAAATCCGACACCTGTGGGCCACCCTGACTAGCCCGACCCACCCACGAGCCCACACCGAAAGATGGTCCCGCTGGCGACGACATCACCAAACCCGCGCCCGCGCATGCCATTAACAGCGACAACGCCTCAAACATCACAAGATGCGGCTGTGCTACCGTTCGGCGGCTAAAACCAAACGGCGAGCAGTCTTCTATCACAACCAGGAGGCACACGTGTCAGAATTGCGTCCCCTCGCGCAGGGGCTGAAGTTTCCGGAAGGACCGATCGCCCTCGAGGACGGCTCCGTGATCGTCTGCGAGAGCCAGCGCAAGACCCTGTCGAAGGTCTCCCGGCACGGGGAGATCAGCGTGCTTGCCGACACCGGGGGCGGCCCTAACGGTGCCGCGTTCGGTTCCGACGGTGCGCTGTATGTGGCCAACAACGGCGGCATCGAGTTCGGCCAATTTGACGGGATCACCACGCCGGTCGACTTCCAGCCGCCGGACTACATTGGCGGCCGCATCCAGCGCGTCACCCTCGACGGCACGGTCACCGACCTCTACACCGAGGTCGGCGGGCACCCGCTGCGCGGCCCCAACGACCTGATCTTCGACGGGAGCGGCGGGTTCTACTTCACCGATTCCGGCAAGATCCGCTCCCGCGACCAGGACCACGGCGGCCTGTACTACGCGCTGCAGGACGGTTCCGAGATCACCGAGATCGCCTACCCGCTGTCGGTGCCCAACGGTGTCGGGCTCTCACCCGACGGCAGCCGGATCTACGTCGCCGAGACCTTCACCGGACGGCTGTGGTACTGGGATCTCGAAGCCCCCGGCGTCCTCAAGCAGGGCAGCAGCCCGTTCACTCCGGCCGGTGGCACCCTGCTCTACGGATCCGGCGGCTACCAATGGCTGGACTCGCTGAAGGTCGACAGCGAGGGCAACGTCAACGTCGGCGCCTTGATCACCGGCGCCATCAGCACCGTCTCCCCGAAGGGGAAGCTGATCCGCACCACCCCGATGCCCGAACACGACCCGATAGTCACCAACATCGCCTTCGGTGGCCACGACCTATGTACCGCCTACATCACCTCCGGCGGCCGCGGCATCCTCTACGTCACCGAGTGGCCCGTCGCTGGCCTCAGCCCTCCCTACACACACTGACCAGCTACCGGAAGGACCCGTCCGTCATCCCGCGATCCACACCGTGCCGACCGCAGTTGCGGATCGTTTCGGCACGAAGTCATCCGCTTATGTCGAGTATTAGACCGAGGCTAAAGCCTAGGGGAATCCCTGATGTTAGGCTCCCTCCCAGCATCTACCATGCAGATGTGTCTTTAGAAGCACAATAAGGGCAACGCCTACCTAGGGATAACGCACCCAATGTCGAGATCAACACCACAGAATAAGGGGGATACGATGCATCGTACGTGGAAAGCCGGTATCCGCACGGCATTGATTCTCGGCGTAGTGAGCGTATTCTCGGTCAGCTGCGCCAGTGACGCACCAGCACCAGCACCAGCGCCAACGCCAGCGGACAACGAGTTCACGGTCCAAGCGACGACCGCCCAGCTTGCGGAAGTCGATCTTGGTCAACCCGGACCCAGTCAGGGTGACGAATTTATTTTCTCTACCACCATTGCACGAGACGGTAGAGATTTTGGCACGGGTAATGCGGTCTGCACGCGCACAAGATTTGTCAGCGACCAAGATTTTACACTTCAGTGTCACGTATCCTTCAGGTTCCCCGAGGGCCATATCACTACCCAAGCAGTCCTCGACGGTGTGGGAGGCAGATACATGCAATCCATCACCGGCGGCAATGGTATTTACCGGAACGCGAGAGGTGAAATGTTGACCGTGGCGCCCCCAGGTGCAGGTGTGGGAACGGTAGTCGACCTTACCTTCTACCTTTCTTAGCACTAGGCGCTTGCCGAATCCCGATCGACAAAAAGTTGTCTATGCTGCAGCGGTGCCGGTGGTGATGCCGAGGGCGTGGAAGAGGTATGCATCTGGGTGCGGAGCCTTGCTAGTCCGCGTGTCCGACAATTGCGGCGCTCCGCGACGCCGTTCTCTACCGGCTGCAGGGCCTGCCCGAGGTGCGCTCCCCCACACGATCTTTGTGCTGGACGAGAAGCGCCATCCCATCGGCTCGGCACACCACCTTGAACCGCCGCGTTAACCCGCGCCGAACTCGGCGCGCAGCGCTGGTATCAGCTTGTCCCGGGCGTAGTCGAAGAACGGCTCCTGGTGCTGTGGAGCTCCGCCGATCTGCACCAGCGCGAGATCGGTGAATCCCGCCTCGGCGTACGGCCGCGCCGCCGCCACATGCGCGGTGACGTCAGGACCGCAAGAGATGAGCTGGGCGATATCCTCCGGCCTGATGAATTGGGTGGCAGCGGCAAACCCGGCAGTAGAGGGCAACTCGGCGTTGACCTTCCAACCACAGGCCATCCAGCGGAACTGCTCGTGCGCCCGCGTCATTGCCGCCTCGCGATCAACGTCGAAGCAGATCGGCAACTGACCAATCCGGCGGCTGGGATCCTTGCCGGGCCGCGCGGCGTCCCACATTGTGCCCAGCTCCGCCTCCGGCTGGACAGCGATCATGTGGTCGGCCAGCGGGGCGAACAGCTCACAGGACCGGCGGCCCGACACCGCCACCGCGATCGGCACCCGCTGCGTGGGCAGGTCCCACAACTTTGCCGAGTCGACTTGGTAATACTGGCCGCGCCGGGTGACGTAACCACCGTCAAACAGCGCATCGATAATCTGCAATGCTTCCACGAGCATCTCATGACGCACCGTGACCGACGGCCAGCCGAGCCCCACCACGTGCTCGTTGAGGTGCTCCCCCGACCCCAGGCCTAGGGTGAACCGGTTGCCCGACAGCAATCCCATCGTGGCCGCCTGCTGCGCCACCACCGCGGGGTGGTACCGCACGGTCGGGCATGTCACGTAGCTCATGAGCTCGATCCGCTCGGTGGCGTGCGCAACAGCGCCAAGCACGCACCAGGCATTCGGCGAGTGGCCCTGAGCGTCCAGCCACGGGAAGTAATGATCACTGGAGACCTCGAACGCGAACCCGGCCTGCTCGGCGGCCACCGCGTAGCGGACCAGGTCGGTCGGTGCGGATTGTTCAGTCATCAGTGTGTAGCCAAACTCCATGCTCGCTCCCCCGGCCCGTCGATGACTTGGTGACATTGTCGGTGACGCCGCGATAGATGTCCCACGCTGAATGCGATCTCGTTGGAGGCGACACCGTGGCTTGAACACACTGCTACTGCGTCCGTGTCGTGGTCGGTGTGACCGCAGCGGTAGGCGATCACGAGCAGCTGTTCAGGGCGCTTAGCATAGGGGTCACGATCGACGCCGGTCACCGCACCCAGAGGGTACGACACCGGACGTACTGATCGTCTCCTTGACAGCGGTCGACACACCCTGTCACGATGAAGGCTCTCTTGTGCAATTCTTGTAATAAATTCACGATGGTTCTTCGCCGACCAGTGGAGGTCAATATGGTCGTTGTTGATGATGGACCTGTTGTCGATGGGCACAGTGGCGCTGTCAGTGGAAAGCCTGGGAAATCGGCCCAGAGCACTTCGCAAATCCGGCGGCAGTGGGTGGCACCGGCCTGGCAGCGACTGGAAACGCCCATGGAAGTCACGATGTATGTAGGTCGGCGCTAAGAACTAATCAGCTCGGTTGAGATGCTCGTTCGTATCTTGGGCTCTGCGGCCGGTGGTGGAGTACCACAATGGAACTGCGGGTGTCCGGTGTGTGCTGCTGCACGGTCAGGATCACGACCAGTGACGTGGCGGCGCTCGTCTACCATTGCCGTCGGTGACGGTGACGGCGAGTGGTTTCTTGGCAATGCTGGGCCAGAGCTCGACGCTGCGCTGCGCGAGTGCACCCCATTATGGCCCGGACCAGACGATTCCACTGCACCAATACACGGCGTTTTTCTCACTGATGCCGAGCTCGACCACACACTGGGTTTGCTGTCGCTTCGCCAGGCCAGCGAGCTGCATGTGTACGGCACCGCGGCTGTGCGCATTCTGCTTTCCCAGTGCGGGCTGCTGCCGACGTTGGAAAGCTACGCGGTAGTGCGCTGGCACGAAGTTCGACCCGGCGAGCGATTCACGCTGCACTATCGCCATGGTGCTGCCTCGCCGCTATCGTGTGAGCCGCTCGATGCCACCAGTGGCCGGCTGCCCCGTTATGCCCGCGGCACGGGCCCGACTTCCGGCGTGGTCATCGGTTACCGGCTCACGGACGAGCGCACCGCCCGCTCCGCGATTTTCCTGCCCTCCGTGGCGGCGCTTGACGGCACCCTTCTCCAGAACCTAGGCGGCGCACATCTGGTCCTCGTGGACGGTACCTTCTGGACCGACGACGAGTTGCGCCAGCACCAGCGCGGCACCGCGACGGCTCGATCAATGGGCCACCTGCCCGTCAACGGTGCGGATGGGAGCCTGCGGTTGCTTCGCCAGCTAACCGATGCGCACATCGTGTACACCCACCTCAACAACACCAATCCGATGCTCTTCGAAGACGCACCCGAACGAGCGTGCCTCGCCAACGCTGGCGTAAGCATTGCCCACGACGGTGCCGAATACGAGTTATAGAATAGGGAGACAGATGGACAAAAGCCAGCCAGCGTTAGATCGTGACGAGTTCGAGGGCTTGCTGCGCGCCGCCGGGCGCAACTATTGGGACAAGCATCCCTTCCACCAGCGAATGGACGCAGGTGAGCTTGATCCTGCTCACCTGCGGGCGTGGGTGGCCAACCGGTGGTATTACCAGCGAAGCTTACCGCAAAAGGACGCCGCCATCGTCGCGAACTGCCCGCTTCCGCAGATACGCCGGCGGTGGCTGCCGCGAATCGTATACCACGACGGCACCACCGACAGTGACGGCGGCTGCGCCCAGTGGCTGGTGTTGGCTGAGGCCGTCGGATTGAGCCGGACAGAGGTCACCGACGAGCGGCATGTGCTGCCCGGTGTGCGCTTTGCAGTCGATTCTTACATCACCTTTGCTCGGACAAGGCCGTGGATTGAAGGCGTCGCGTCATCATTGACTGAACTGTTCGCTTCACAGGCGATGGCCGCGCGGACAGCCGCATTGAGACGACATTACTCGTGGCTTGACCAAGACGCGTTAGGGTATTTTGACTCCCGCGTGAACCGAGCCCGAGAAGAATGCGCCGACGCGCTGGATATTGTGTTGTCGTACTGTACGTCGAGAGAGAGCCAGGATGCCGCGGCGCGCGCCCTTGAGTTTAAGACTGACGTACTGTGGAGCATGCTCGACGCGATTGAGTATTCGCTGCAGGCGCTTCGATGACGGCAGTGTTGTCGCTCACCGACAGGCCACAGCTGCGCCGCGGAGTGCGCATCGGGACCGACCCGCTGAGCGACGAGACGATCCTGTTGTTTCCCGAGGGTGTGCTCAAGCTGAATGAGACGGCGGCTGCCGTCATCCAGCAGTGCGACGGCGACCGCAGCGTGGCTGAGGTGGTGCAGGCGGTCGGTGACGTGTACGACGGCGTCGTGGTCGAGGACGTCATGTCGCTGCTACGGGATCTGATCGCACAGCGCCTGCTGGTGGCCAACCGTGGGTAGGCCACTGGGCCTGCTCGCCGAGCTGACCTACCGGTGCCCGCTGCACTGCCCGTACTGCTCCAATCCCGTTGCTGTCCCGACAGCAGCGGAGTTGGCGCTGCACGAGTGGTTCCGCGTACTGGACGAGGCTCGACAGCTCGGTGTACTGCAACTTCACCTCACCGGAGGTGAGCCGCTGGCCCGACCTGACCTGACCTCTCTCGTTGCCCGGGCCCGCGACCTAGGCTTCTACATCAATCTGGTCACCAGTGGGGTGGGCCTTGACCACCGGCGGGCGGGTGAACTCGCGCAGGCCGGGCTGGACCACGTCCAGCTCAGCATGCAGGACGCTGACCGCACGGCAGCCGACGAGGTGGCGGGTGCCCGCGTCTTTGGCCGCAAGACGGCTGCTGCCCGAGCGGTCACGGCGCTGGGACTGCCGCTGACGATCAACGTCGTCCTGCATCGCGGAAACATCGGGCGCATCGGGCTCATCGCTGAGCTCGCCGCTGAGCTCGGTGCAGACCGGCTCGAGCTCGCGCACACGCAGTACTACGGCTGGGCCCTGCTCAATCGGTCAGCGCTGCTGCCGACACGTGATCAGATCGTCGTCGCGGAGCAGGCCGTGGCGCAGGCACGCGCAGCCTACGGCGACACCCTCGAGATCCTTTATGTCGTCGCGGACTATCACGAGCCTTACCCCAAACCGTGCATGCACGGGTGGGGACGGCGACACATCGTCATCGCGCCTGACGGGCGGGTGCTGCCCTGCCCGGCGGCCGCGCAGATCACCGGACTCGGCATCGACAACGTGCGGCAGCGTTCCCTGAGCGCGATCTGGTATCACTCCCCCGCGTTCACCCGGTTTCGCGGACACGAGTGGATGCCGGAGCCGTGCCGCAGCTGCCCGCGCAAGGAGGTCGACTTCGGTGGTTGCCGATGCCAGGCCTTCCAATTCACCGGTGATGCCGCACGGACGGATCCGGTGTGCCATCTGTCGCCCGACCACCACCTGGTCGCAGCAGCCCTCCAGTTCGCTGGCCCCCCACCACACCCCCGAGTAAACCCACGGCCTACCTCACCAGCATCCCGACATGGAGACATATCGGGGTTGTCGGACCGCTAACGACCCCGATATGGCTCCATGTCGGGCGGCCGGCGTCCCGCGCGTGCACGGGAGGCCGGACACACCGGTTGGGTGAATGCGGATGGGTTTGCCATCACTGCGTGAGGGGTACGAGCGGATTAACCTAAAACGTATCGGCCAGCTGAGGACGGTGTTGGAGATGGCGGACACCCGACGACTTCCGAAGCCGGTCGCTAGTGAATGGGATTGGCAGCTCCAGGGCTCCTGCCAGGGCCTGAACAGCAGCATCTTCTTCCATCCAGACGGGGAGCGGGGTTCGGCGCGATCTCGCCGAGCTGACCGGGCCAAAGCGATTTGCCAGCGTTGCCCGGTTTTGATGGAGTGCCGCCGCTACGCGCTGGCCGCGCGCGAGCCGTATGGGGTCTGGGGAGGCCTGACTGAGGAGGAGCGCCGGGAGCTATGGACCGGCGAGCGCCAGCTGCTGGTGAGCTGACGGTCAGCTAGCTGCTTTCGACGCGCGTCGCTAGCTGTCCGCCACGGACGCCGGGCAGGATCGCCCCATTACAGCGAGCCTGAACCGGAGGAGTGCATGCAGCACGTGGTGGTCGTCGGCGCGGGGCTAGGCGGCCTACGTACCGTGGAGTTCCTGCGCGCAGCGGGGTATTCCGGGCGGATCAGCTTCGTCGGGGATGAGCCGCATGAACCCTACGACCGGCCCCCGCTGTCCAAGCAGATCCTCGCCGGGCAGTGGCCCGAGGAACGGGCCGTGCTTCACCGCGGTGAATTGACCGATCTCGATGTCTCGTTGCATCTGGGCAGCTCCGCGGTCGGCGTCGACCATACTGCCGTCGAGCTCGACGACGGCACCCGGCTTCGCTACGACGCGCTGGTGGTGGCAAGCGGGGTACGGCCACGGCGACTACCCGGCCAGCCCGACCATCCGGAACTGCATGTGCTACGCACGCTGGAGGATTGTCGGGGACTGCGGGGGTCAATGTCCCGAGCTCGTTCATTGCTGGTGGTTGGCGCTGGCTTCATCGGTGCCGAGGTCGCGGCGACCGCTCGCACCGCCGGCTTGGAGGTGACCATGCTGGAGGCGCTGCCGGTGCCGTTCGCCCGAGTCCTCGGTGAGCAAATGGGGCAGCTGTGCGCCCGGTTGCAGACAGACAACGGGGTCACGGTGCGCTGCGGGGTGCGGCTGGAAGGCTTCCTGGGTACGAGCAGGGACGGCAACGGCGGGATCGCCGCTCGGCTAGCCGATGGGAGCATCGTGCGGGCCGACTGCGGTGTGGTTGGAGTGGGGACCGTGGTCGACGGCGGGTGGCTCGCCGGGCTCGGAGTACCCACCGACGGCGGATTGCTCTGCGACGTCAACGGCCTGGTGGAGGGCACCGCCAACGTTTTCGCAGTCGGCGACGTCGCCGCCTGGCGGCATCCCACAGTCGGGGATCGGCCGCGCATCGAGCACTGGACCTCGGCCACCGAGCAGGCTGCGGTTGTCGCGCAGCGAATCGCCGGGATAGAGATCACCCGTCAGGCCGACACTGTGCCGTACTTCTGGTCCGACCAGTACGGGCTGACATTGCAGCTGGTTGGACGCTGTGATCTGGCAACGTCCGTTGAGGTGCTGCATGATCCCGGCGTGATCAAGGGTACGGTGGCGGGCTACTTCGCCGATGGCATTCTCGTGGCGGTGCTGGCCTTTCATGCGCCCCGGCTGCTCAATCGCTACCGCAGGCTGGTGGCTGCGGGCGCCAGCGAGCACGAGGTCCGGTCCACCGCAGCCGAGCTCAACTCCCGGTAGCCACAAATCCCGGTGCCCTCGCTGCCCTCAGACGGCTCCTGAAACCGACATGGAGACATATCGGGGCTATGAGCACCCCGATAACCCCGATATGTCTCCATGTCGGGACAGCGGCACCTGTGCATGGGCACGAGGGTTACGGGGTAACGGGGTGGTTACGGGAACGGGCGGTCGGACGGAGACGATATGGCGATACTGACCGCTGCGAGTGGTGGGCGGCCTCCCTCCGTCGTTGACCGGTTCCCGGCCCGGCACCTGCCGAGACCACAGCTGAGAGAGCTGCCGGAGCCGCCGCGTTCCACCTGGCGCATCATCGGACCGGGGATCATCGCTGCTGGGGTCGGGCTGGCTTCCGGCGAGTTCATCCTGTACCCCTATATCGCGTCGCAGGTCGGGCTGGTGTTTGTGTGGGCGGCCCTGGTCGGGCTGCTGACCCAGTTCTTCTTGAACATGGAGATCGAGCGTTACACGCTCGCCACCGGGGAGACCGCACTTACCGGATTCAGCCGGTTCTGGCGGCACTGGGGTCTGGTATTTGCGCTGCTGACCTACCTCGCGAACCTGTGGCCGGGCTGGGCCACGAGCTCGGCCACGTTGGTCACCTACCTGTGGGGTGGCCAGCCACGCTGGATCGTGATCGGCATGCTGCTGGCCATCGGGGCGATCCTCACCCTCGCCCCCGTCGTCTACACCGCGCTGGAGCGCACCGAGATGCTCAAGGTCGCCGCGGTGCTGCTGCTGGTGATCGTCGGCGGAGTGTTCGCGATCAGCGCCGACAGCTGGCGGGACCTGCCACAGATCATCACCAACGCCGGCGTGCCGGTCTCCGAGCTGGGCTTCGCGCTGCTGCTAGGGGCGCTGGCCTTCGCCGGTGGGGGCGGGGGGCAGAACCTCGTGCAGAGCAACTGGATCCGGGACAAGCGCTTCGGCATGGGTAGCTACGTGCCGAGGATCGCAAGTCCGGTGACCGGGCAGCCGGAGGCGGCGCCGAGCACGGGTTTCATTTTCGAGCCCACGCAGGAGAATCTGTCGCGGTGGCGTCGTTGGTGGCGCTTCGCCAACCGCGAGCAGCTCTCGACCTTCGTGCTGGTCTCCTTCATCTCGATCGTGTTCACCTCACTACTGGCGTATTCGACCGTCTTCGGCCGGCCCGGCCTGCCCGACGACATCGGCTTCCTTCGCATCGAGGGCGAGCAGCTACAGAGCACCGTCGGCGGGTGGTTCGGCGCCTTCTTCTGGTTCATCGGGGCGTTCGCGCTATTCGCCGCGGCGGTGGGCATCGTGGACTACACCAGCCGGCTGGCCGCCGACGTGATCAAGACGTCGTACGCGCGCAACGCCACTGAGAGCCGGATCTACTTCACGCTGGTGTGGGGCCTGGTGCTGTTCGGATGCGTGATCCTGCTGCTCGGGTTTGATCAGCCACTGGTGCTGCTGGTGATCTCGGCGTGCGTGGGCGGGTTCATGATGTTCCTCTACGCCGCGCTGCTGATCCTGCTCAACCGCCGGGTGCTGCCCGAGCAGATCCAGATCACGGCAGGACGGGTCGCGGCCCTGGGGTGGGCAATCGTGCTGTTCGGCGTGCTCGCCGCACTCACCATCACCACGGAGCTCCGCACGCTCTTTGGTGGCTGAAAGACTTAGCCGGTCAGATCGGCGGGCTGTGCGCCGACGGGCCGACACGCGCGATTACGGCGGTCATGTAGCGGCTACGGACGTCGGGGGCTCGACCGAGAGTGGCAGTCACGTGGTATGCCTCGAACTGTCCGGGAACCTTGGCGAGGATGCCGGCAGCATTCACCCGCATTATCGCCGTCATCCAGCCACCGTCGCAGGCGCGCCACTGTGCCACGATCAGCCGGAGTCGCTATCGCAAGGTCGGTGCCGTGCGCCGTAGCGTGGGCTGGCCGCACGTCAGGAGAGGTAGGTGTCAATGCCCGCCGACGATGGGAGCGGGTCACGTCCTCGCGCAGTCGCGCTCGGTGCTGCCATCCGGCAGCTGCGGGAATCGTTGGGCTGGTCACAGTCTCGGCTGGCCACAGCGTTGTGCAAGGTTGCCCAACACGAGACGGTGACCCGCGAGACCGTCTCGCGCTGGGAGACCGGCAGGCGCGTTCCTGGTCCCTGGTGGCTGCACCACCTTGCCACCGTCTTGTAAGTCCCCATCGAGACCTTGGAGCAAGCTGGCGTGGATCGTCGTCACTTTCTCACTGAGGTTGTCGGCGCCACCATCGCGCCCCTGGTGCCTCCGATCTGATCGAGCATGGCTTCGCCACCGCTCTGCACGGCGGTCATCCCACGGCCGATGACTGGGGCCACGCCGTGGACACCTATGGCCGCGACTACATGACCTCGGGCGCTGCTGAGATCCAGCAGCGCCTCGCCGCCGACCTCGTAGTCCTTCAGCAGCAACTGGACACTCCGCGCCTGTGGGCTGTCGGCGCCAAACTAGCGACGCTGTACGGCAAGACGTTTCCCGGCAGCGACGGCGCCAAAGCACTCACGTGGTATCGGCACGCGGCCACCTTCGCCGACCGATCCGGGGACCTAGACACCCGGGTCTGGGTGCACGGACGGGCGGCCATCGCACTGGGCTACGAGGGTGCCTCCCTCGACGCCGCCGACCTGCTGGCCAAACAGGCCATCGCGCTTGACCAGCGGCCCTCGCTCGGGCGGCTCAACGCGGTCATGGGCAAAGCCTACGTCGCTGCCATTTGTGGCGACGCCTCCACCGCGATGCGGCTGCTCGACGAGGGGCGCAGAGTATTCGACGCCGCCGGATCCGACGAAGCTGAATCCGACTATACGGTTCCGTGGTGGCGGTTCAACGTCTTCATCTCGCTGATGGCCGCGCGGATAGGTGAGGAACACCTGGCCCTCCAGGCCCAAGACGAGGCAGCCCGAACCCTGCCGGAGTCACTGCCCCGGTTCCGCACTCATCTGGAGATGCACCGGGGCCTGATGCTTGTCCGCGCCGGAGATCGCGAAGGCGGAACGGCCTACGCCCGAGCAGCACTCGACGCGCTGCCGGTGAAGAAGCACTCCCTGACACTTCGGATGTTGATGGTGGAGATCGAACGTGACCGGTGCGGCCACTAAGTTGGCCACTCCCGCCCTACATGTTTTCGCCCAAAACTGATCCGAAAATTATGTCGGGGACGGCGTGCTTCATTACCCGGCGGAGCGTGAGCGGAGCCGGGTTGGTGTGAAGGTGACGTGTTTGCTGGCGGTGGGTCAGGCTGTGGGTTCGAGGGTGACTCGA
>JALZHU010000051.1 GCA_030860695.1 Actinomycetota bacterium | reverse complement strand
ATCACGTGGACAAGCCGGACCACAGGCCGGCAGGTACCACGCGCCCACAATCGAGCACGGCCAAATGAAGATCGTTAAACAAGCTTGGAATGATCACTCAAATTCGGGCGGTGGATCCAGGTTCAGGGTCTGCTACTGCAGTATCCTCTCAGTGAAGTAATCGGTGTAACTTGTCTTGCTCGTGGCACTGATCAGCTTTTCGCTCAGGCGGTACTGGACATCGGGGCTCACTTGAGGGTCGTCTTGGCAGCGCCCGACTATCGAACGAAGATCAAACCTGACAATCTCGCCCGCTATGATGCGCTGTTGGTGGCGGCCAAGTCCGTACAGGTGATGCCTCGATACCTCTCGGCGAGAGTCCCACATGGCCGCCAGCGAGTACCTACTGTCCAATGTTGATGAAGTCCTCACCGTGTGGGACGGCGACCCGTCGGGCGGGTTGGGCGGAACCGCCGACGTCGTGTCAGCCGCTCGGCAGCGCGGTCTATCAGCGTGCGTCATCTGACCCCTCGAAGCAGTCCGTGCGTGAAGATAGACGCGATAACCGGGACCATTAACGCCTTGGCGCCCACGTGCCGTGGCTCCGTCACGGTTCGGCGTGGCCATCGGCGAGTCCCCCGAGGTCGGCTAGACACCGCAGGGTCCTGGTGGTCCCGATTCGTCAGAGGCGGGGTCGGAACAGATCAAGGCCCACGGGCGGTTGTCGACCCGGGTCATGATGAGGGTGACACGTCGGGTGCCGCGGAGCTTGAGCTGGCGATGCACGTGCTCGACGTTGCCGGCCAGGCCGCGGCGACGGATGTCAACCGAGCCGATATCGAGCGCCCGTAGCCAGGATGGCAGCGCCTTCTGGTCCCAGGGACCGGAGTCGAGCACGCGTAAGGTCCGGGCGAACGGGGTGTGCAGCGCTGTGTCGCTGGACAAGAACGCGATCTGTGGGTCGATCTTCCACGCTCCCAGGCTGCGTGCCAGGTCCTCGACGAGGCCGGCGCGGGTGACGGCAGGGTTAGGGTCGAGCAGGAACTCGCCAGGACTCCGGTGTTCCACCTGGGGACCCGGTAGCGGTAGCAGCACGTGGCCTTCCGGCAGGATCGTGGCGCGGCTGGTACCGGTGGCCAAGGCCGGGGACCACAGCGCGGCCTCCTTGAGGTCGCGTCGATCAGCGACGAACTCTACCTCCCAGCCGGGGGGAACAGCGTCGTGGGGAATTCCAGGGGCCGCTTTGATCCCGACGGCGGTGACCCCGTCCAGCAGGCTGGTACACCACGACAGCGGTGGTTCGCTGTCCCCGACGCGCATCCGGTTGCCCTGAGCGCGCCTCGCCGGGTCGACGAACACTGCGTCAATGCCACTCAGGTCGACCTCGCGAACGTCGGCATGGACGGCGGTGACTGCCCCAGCCACCGCATAAGCCGCTGCGTTGAGCATGGCCATCTGCAGATGCAACGGGTCACGATCGACCGCGATCACTTCCCGCTGGTCTGCGAGAGCGATGAGATCCCCGCCAATGCCACAACACAGATCTCCCACCCGTGCGGCCCCGGCAAAGCGCGTCGCTCGGTGCTGAGCAATGATCTCCGCGGTGGCCTGCTCCAGACCGGCGCGGGTGAAGAACATCTGCTCCGCCCTGGTGAACTTTGTCCGGGCGTGGCGACGCAGCTCGTGCTGACCAAGCGCAGCGGTCACTAGCTCTGCGGGATAGTCACGGCGCAAGCGAGCGCCAACCCGCAGCTCCGTTTCGGGCGTGACAACCTCTCGCGCTAGCCGATCCAGCAGCTTCTCCCCTGCCGGTGAAACCAGCGCCGCCAACTGCGAGAGGCTCACGTCGACGCTCCAGTGGTGTCAGTCGAGGGTCGCGCCGAATAGCAGGCCCAGCAGGTAGGTCGCAGCAGCCGCGCCAGCGCCGATGGCGAGCTGGCGCAGCGCACGGCGCACCGGCGGGCCGCCGGATAGCACCCCGACAGTGGCGCCGGTGAGTAGCAGCGCAAGCCCGACGAGCACCATGGCCGTGACGAGTGCAACAGTGCCGGTGAACCCGAGCAGGAACGGCAGCACGGGCACCGCGGCGCCCGACGCGAAGAAGGAAAAGCTCGACAGGGCCGCGCCGAGCCCGGTGCCAACCACCTCATTCTGGTCGTCGGCGGGCTCGCTCGACGTGGCATCGGCGGGATAGTCGCGCAGCAGTGCTTCCGCGCGGCGCTGTGCTTCCTCGGCGGGAATGCCCCGGGCCCGGTAGACCAGCGCCAGCTCGTTGGCGTTGACGTCAAGATGAGGCAGCACGTGCCGGGTTTCCGGGTCGGGGGCCGAGGCGGCGAGCAGTTCCCGCTGCGAGCGCACCGAGAGGTACTCTCCAGCGCCCATCGACAGCGCCCCCGACAGCAGCCCGGCCAACCCGGCAAGCAGCACCGTGTTCGCCCCCGCCCCGCCGCCGGTGACGCCGACGATCAGGGCCAGGTTGCTGACCAGACCATCATTCGCGCCGAAGACGGCGGCGCGGAAGGTGCCCGACACGCGTGACCGGCCCCGGGCGGCCAGCCCGCGCACAACCTCCGCGTGGATGCGTTCGTCGGCCGCCATCGCCCGAGTCGCGTCGGTGTCGAACTCGTAGGGTGACCGGCTCTCGGCCCGCTGGGCGAGCGCAAGCACGAAGACCGAACCGAACCGGCGGGCGAGCCACGCAAGCAGCCGCATGCGCACACAACCGCGACGGGCGGGCCCCACGTTGTCGCCCAGCAGGCGTTCCCAGTGAGCAGCATGGCGCGCCTCGGCCTCGGCCAACCCGAGCAGGATCTCCCGCTCCTCCCCGGAGCGCCGGGCGGCGAGGTCGCGGTAGATTTTGGCCTCCGCGCGCTCGTCGGCCAGTCTCCGCCGCCACCGGCGCACCGCTGAGGATCGGGCGCCGGTCAGCGGCAAGCCACGGTCACGCGTCTCGCTCACCGGTCCAGGATCTCAGCTTCCAGTGCCCGGCTGCCTCGTGCGTACGAAAGGTCCAGGCCGGGACTCCTAAGCTGGTGGAGCGTCTGCACCGCTGCGGAAGATGTCCGCTGCGGAGTGGCCAGAATTCGCGATCCGGGTGAGCAGTCCTGGTTCATTGGTGCAAATGCCGTCCACGCCCAGCTCATAGAGGCTCCGTACGACGACCGGTCGCTCCTCGTGCCAGCAAATCACCCCCAGACCGTGCGCCCGCACCCGCTCAAGCCACGGACCGGCGAGGAACTCGTCCGGACGCGGGAGCCGTTCCCAGCAAGGATGCACGTACTGCGCGTGGACCGTGCGAGCAAGTTGCACCGGCTCCTCCAACGTGGAAGCGAAGAGGACCACCCGAGGGATGTTGGGTGCCACGTCCGCGCATCGCGCCACGATGTCCGACCGTACCGAGGCGAAGATGGTCTGGCCTGTCATGTCCTCAGACTCCAGCAGGGAGACCAGGCGCTCGGCAGCGCTCAAAGTGAGGCTTTTGATGTCGGCGTAGAGCCCCAGTCCGGCTTGCCTGGCCGCGCTTACCACGTCGCTCGCAGTGGGAACGCCGTCGCGTTGGAGCGAGGGAAGCACGTCGGCCAGCATCCTGCTGACCTGGGTCATGCTGACACCAGCACCGATTTTCCCATCGCTCGTGGCACTGGTAGCACTGCGCTGGCTGGTCATCGACGTCGTTGTGCACACGGTCGATGCGAGCGGCCTACTGGACCGCCTGCTGCCGCGCTGAGCCGACGCCGAAGGTGGCCGCACACCGCCGAGGACCCGGGCCAATCAGCGGCAAGCCGGTCGCTCATCTCGCTCATCGGTGCAGGCCCAGCCTCGGCAGTTGACCAGCCTCATAGGAATGACTTATCTGGAGTATCCCCGCCAGGCCGCTCACAGCCGGAGGTAGGAGATGACCACCGCAAGTCCTGTGACGCCCGGTGCGGTGCGCAGCCTGATCCCGGCGAGGATCGACCGGCTGCCTTGGGCGCCGGTTCATACCCGGATAGTGGTTGCGCTCGGGGTGGCGTGGATCCTCGACGGCCTCGAGATCACGGTCGCTGCCGCTATCGCGGACATCCTGAACGAACCAGAGACACTCAACCTGTCCTCCGCCTCGGTGGGGCTTATTGCGACGGTGTATCTGCTCGGCGAAGTCGTCGGCGCACTCCTATTCGGCCGGATGTCGGACAAGTTGGGGCGTCGCAACCTGTTTCTGCTCACATTGGGTATCTACCTTTTCGGCAGTAGTCTTACTGCACTGACGCTAGGCAACGGCGTCGGTTGGATCGTCTTCCTGTACGTCACCCGCTTATCGCCGGCATGGGCATCGGTGGGGAGTACGCAGCGATCCACTCCGCGATCGACGAGCTGATCCCGGCCCGCTACCGCGGCCGGGTCGACCTTGCGGTCAGCGGCACGTACTGGGGGGGGGCGCGGTCCTCGGCACGCTCGGTACGTTCATCCTGCTGAACGTCATGGACCCCAGCATCGGATGGCGGATCGGCTTCCTCATTGGCCCGGTGCTGGGTCTGGTCATCCTGCTGGTGCGGCGCAACCTGCCGGAAAGCCCCCGATGGCAGATCATGAATGGCCGCGAGCAGGCCGCTGAGACGTCCATCTCCTACATCGAGCACGAGGTGGAGCGGTCCGGGACGGTGCTGCCGCCGGTCGATCAGAGCAAGGCGATCGAACTACGGCCAACCGATCAGATCGGTTATCTTGCGCTGGCCCGAGTGCTGTTTCGCGAGTACCCGAGCCGGGCCGTGCTCGGCGCATCGCTGATGATCAGCCAGTCATTTCTTTACAACGCCATCTTCTTCACCGCCACCCTCGTCCTGGGCCAGTTCTATGGCGTGCCCTCGACATCGGCGCCACTGTTTCTCATCGCCTTCGCCGTCGGCAACCTGATCGGTCCGCTGGCCATCGGGCACCTCTTTGACACGATCGGTCGCAAGACGATGATCGCCGGCACGTATATCACCTCCGGTGTCCTGCTCGGTGTCAGCGCCTTCCTGTTCAATGCTGGGGTGCTCACCGCGACCACCCAGACGGTCTGCTGGTGTGTGATCTTCTTCTTCGCTTCGGCCGGTGCCAGCGCCGCTTATCTCACAGTCAGCGAGATCTTCCCGCTCGAAGTGCGGGCAAAGGCGATCGCAGTATTCTTTGCTATCGCGCAGTGCTTTGGTGCGCTCGGCCCGGTCATTTACGGTGCGCTCATCGGTGACGGCTCGCAGCCGTTAAAACTGTTCCTCGGATACCTGCTCGGCGCGCTGGTGATGATCGCCGGCGGGCTCGTCGCAGCGGTCTTTGGGGTGGCAGCCGAACGCCGGTCTCTGGAGGACATCGCCATGCCACTGGCAGCGGCCGGTCGCGGCGGCACGGGTACCACCCTGGCTGAAGGAGCAGCGTCACCGCTATCTAGCTGAAGAACCCTGTCTAGCTCACACCAGCCACCACACCAGCCCCAGCATTATGGCGATCGTTGCCGCCACGAGCAGCAGCACCGCACACAGCATCCGCGTCGGGTCCGACTCGCCTGGCCGTACACCCAGATCCCTGTCAAGCTCCTGGGTAGCAGCGCGGTCGCTTCCGGATCGCGGCCGCGGGGAGCTGTTGCCGTCGCGGCCGGACGAGGAGATGAGTTGCTGGGTCATGGCATAGACGCTACGGAGCACGGGGTTACCGGTCGGCCCGAGATCGGTTAGCGGCAGGTAAAATCCGTTGAGCGCAACGGTCAGTGCCACTACTGCGGTAACTGCCCTGTCCTCGCCTTTGTAGCCCGCGCCGTTGAACGTGCCGAACCGGCCAGTGAACGTGAGCGCCGCAGCAGTATTTCGCGCCCAGCGTCCGGGGCGGTTACTAAGTAGTTCACAAGCAGACGCAAATCTGGCTTTCTTCCTTATGCCAGACCACTGCCCACTCTGATCCTCTAGTCAGCACTTCCGGCCGAGAATGGCGATCTCTAGTGATGTGCGGGGCAGTGGTCCAGTCCCGCGGGCAGGTCCGCACCGCGGCACGGTGGTTCCGCCGACGACGGGGCGGCGTTGTACGCCGCCTCGGTTCACCTCGAGCGAATGGGCGCTCTGCTGCGGGCCGCCGACGCCGCCGCACAGGCCGCCGCCGTCCACACCCGGCAGGACGGCACCTCTACCGCGCCTGCGCCAAACTCGGCGCTTGGCGACCGCACCGAACTTGCCGCCCTACTCCACGGCGATTAACCCCCTTCTGGGCCATTCCCGCCAATCTGCGTAGCCGACTACTCGCCACGCCCCGCCGCGCCGGCCCTCGTCTTGGCATCGGTCAATCGAACGGTGTCGAGTGCTGTGACTTGCCGGTGAGCGTGTCAGCGACGATAGTCAATGCTGAATCGGCGGCGATATACCTTCTGCGTGTCCTTCTGGGCCCACGCGGAGGGGCCGACGAGGAGGAGTGGTGAGCGAGCCGGACCACGTCGAGTCCGACTTGCCGGAGCTGGACCGCACGGACGATCCCCGGGGTGGGGCTGTTGCCTGGGCTCTACTGGCGGTGGGCTTGGTTCTGGTTGCCGGCATTGTTCTAGCAGTGATGTGGTTGGCTGGAATCTGGTTAGGACGTTGATGTAGCCGACGCTTATCGAAGATATCGGCAGAATCTGACTTTCCCTGATAGCGCGCGTTACCAGGCAGTACTCCTCACCCAGATTACCGCCAAAATGATGCCGATAATCAGAACTGCAGCTACCGCCATCAGTGCCCAGGCAACAGCCCCACCCCGGGGATCGTCCGTGCGGTCCAGTTCCAGTAAGTTGTGCTCCGGCTCGCTCATCACTCCTCCTCGTCGGCTTCCTCGACGTGGGCCGGGCAGGTGAATCGTGGCGCATAACACTTCATAATTAACGTCGTACTGGCGGGCGTGGTCGTTAACCAAAATCTGCAAGTTCTCAGGTCTAAAAACGGTAGCGCTGAGTGAACAAGGGGTTACCACCGAGCGCTTCAGCGAACAAGGAGTACTATACTTCAACGGCTTCGGCGGCCCAGGGCATAAAGCCGTCGAGGAATCGCTCAGTAGCCGGCATGAAGTACCCGCCGTAGTGGCTGATCGGGTCCAATGTCGACACGACGATCGTGCCTGCGGTGGAGACCTGGTCGACATAGAGAAGTGCTTCTCCGGTGGTCAGCCTTACCAGCACCTGCGCGCCGTCCGGCGGTTCAAGCACCCCGTGGTAGTGCCAGGTGCAGTCCCGGATGGTGAGCCGCTGGAACAGTGGGTGCTCCTTCGCCGCAATGCGGACGCCGAGGTCGGCGCCAGGTTCCAGCCACCACCAGAAATTGGTCGGCTGGTGCTGCCAGCGCACGCCCGGCAGGAACTCCGGGATCGGCTCACCGCCACTGAATACGATCACCGTTCCGCCGGTGTCGAGCAGCTCGACGATCCGGTCGGCGGCGCGGTCGAGCAGGCCGCGATGCAAGCGCTCCGGGATGAGCAGCCCGCGGTACGCGGTCAGGTCGGTGTCGGCCAGCTCGGGAAGGTAAATCAGCCCGCCGGTGAGGTGCTGGGCGTACTTCGGCTCGGTGAGAGTGCGATGGTGCTGGGCCGAGCCACCGTAAACGGCGGCGAGCCCACGCGGCCGGTGCGCGGCCACCGAGCGGCGCTGGGCTGACTCGGCGACGACCCAGTCGAGGAGCGCATCGCCGCAGCAGCCCAGCAGGTCACTGGTTGCCTGGACGACGATGGTGCCCCTGGTTGATACCCGGTCCAGATAGGTCGACGGTTGGCCACCGGACAGCCGGGTGAGGACCTCGGCGCCGGCTGGGATCGGGTGATGCCCACGGGCGAAGAACCCCGCGACCCCGCGCCGGAAGGTCAATTCGACGGGGCCCATCCCGCGGAAGATGGGATGGTCTGCAACCTCCACGACGCGGTAACCGGCCAGCGAGCGGGTCATCAGCGGGACGAACGCCGATGCGCCGGGCAGCCAATCCCGGTGCAGGTGGCCGCCGAAGATCACCACGCCGCCGCTGTCGAGGTAGTCACGAATCATGCGCCGGTGGCGCGCGAGGTGCTCCTGGTCGGCGTTCGGCGCGATGATCAGCGCCGCATACCGGGTCAGGTCGGTCGACCCGAGCGCATAGCAGTCGACCCGGTGGACTCGGCCGGACCAATCACTTTTTTCTTGGCCACCTCTTTGACGGTCACCTTTTTGAGGGTCACCTTTTTGGCGGTCGCCTGTCTCAGGGTTGCGGATGTCCATGTCCAGCACAGCGACCTTGCACCCGGCGGGGGCGGTCATGCGTACCTCCTGGAGGGGGTGGACAGCTGGAGGGGGCGGACAGCGTCCGCGCGGCACTGAACAGCGCAGCGGTATAGGGATGCTTGGGTCGGGACAGCAGCACATCGGTCGGGCCCTGCTCCACGACCCGGCCGGCGCGCAACACAACCAGCCGGTCGCATGAGCGTTGCGCGAGTGCCAGGTCGTGCGTGATGTGCAGTACCGCGACGCTGCGTGCCGAACGGAGCTTGTCCAGGAGGTCGGCCAGCTCGGCGCGCAGTGCCCCGTCGAGCATCTGGGTTGGCTCGTCGGCGAGGATCAGCCGCGGCGCAGCTTGTCCTGCACCGCGTCGGCATGTACCGTCACCGCAACCTCATACAAACGCAGGTGGCAGGTCACAAGACCACGACCTAGCTAAGGTAGCCTCACTCAAAGAGTGTAAGATTAGGCTATACTTTGCACAAGGTAGCCGGGTCGCCCGTCACCCAGCGATCGCGGCGTTGGACCCAGGCGCTGGCGTAGTCCGCCCGGCACCTAGTCGCCTGCGGGCTTTGCAGCGTCGCGTTCCTCGGATGTAGCTCTACCGTGTGCATCAGCTAGCTTGTCAGGTGTGATCTTCGCGGCGTTGAGCGCTTCAGCCAACGACGGCGACGAAGCCTTCACGGCATCGAGCGCTTGGGTCATCTCCTCAGACGTGGCACTCGTAGCGTCAGTGTCACGGGAGAGTTCATCCCTGTCTTCTTCGATCATGAGCGCAGCGTAAACGCTAAGGGCGGGCGGCGCAGAAGATGGCGCTTCGGCAGGCCTCGCTGGCGGATATCTGCGTCGCTACAGGTCACCGGTCGTTGCACCGAGTGCGCCAGTGGGAGGATCGCAGCACAGCAGCTCCTGATGAACACGCCAGAACTCCTGGTATGCGCCATGCAGATCGTTCTGCGCCGCCTCGAGTGCCTCGACAGGCGCGGGCGTGGCAACCCAACGGCCTCGGACCGGCTCGACCACCGTTAACGCTTCTAGAGCATGCGAGGCATTGCGCAGGCGCTGATGGGCGCGATGAAGTCGCTGGCGTTGCTCCTTCGAGAGCTCCTCCGGCTTGCGTCCGACCTCCACGTCTCACCCTCCGAGCTGCCGGTCCCCCTTGGCGTACAACCGTAGCCCAGCAACGGCCGCTGCCCACAGTTATCGCGGCTCTTGCGGTTACCTGCACCTGGCGGGTACGGGTCGCGTCGAGCCGCATACGATGGACGAGCTGAGAGGATCCTGCCGTGAGCGATACCCAGATCATCATTGCGCTGGCCGTTGGCGTGTCCATGATCGTCATATTCGGCTGCTTGATCTTGGTTGTGGTGGCCCGGCTGCGTCGCGTTGTGAAATTGCAATTTGAGACCATCGACAGCTTGCTTAGCGCTCTACGCGCCCGTCAAGAACGCGACAAGCTCGACGAACCCGACCGGCCGGGCTAACTTCTGCTGGCCTATTTCTTCGGGAAGGCTGCGGTCTTGCCGACCTTTTAACCGTCCCCGACCTGGCGGCCGAACTCCGAGGCACACTGCTGGATCCTCACCGGATCCCCGCCCGACTGCTCAATGCACTGCTGGTAGCTGCGGCCGGCCGGCGAGTTGAGGAGGGACAGCCCGAATGCGACCAACGCGATCGCGATGAACAGTCCAATGATCCCAAGCACGGCCCCGGCGACTGACACGCCGCCGTTGGTCGCCTCGCCCCGTTTGGCTCGGGCCCGTCCGAGCAGGCCGAAGATCAGCGCAAGTATGCCGAAGATGATCCCGCCGATGATTGTCCAGGACAGCACCAGCGCGAGTAGTCCCAGCACCAGTGCGGCGATCCCGAAGCCGTTACGGCGCCCCGGGGGCGCGCCGTACCCCGGTCCCGGCCCCGCTGGGTACTGCCCGTAGCCCCCGGGCGGGGGGTACTGCCCGCCGTCCCGCGGATCCCCCGGCGCGCTCATTCCGCTCACCTCACCTTGTCAGCGGTCTGGTCGGCGATGATCCATGATCGCACCAATGGCTCAAGAACGCATCAGCTCAGGGTGAACCGATCCGCAAACACCCGGGCGCGTGGCTAACCGGCGCTGGACACCCGGGCTTGCGAAGTCCTCAAGTCCCGGATTCCGCAGGCAGCGTCCACGCTGTCCTGGGTCAGCGTGCCGCGGTGGGTGTCGTGATCAGCCCTTGAGGGCCGGTACCAGGTCATCGCAGCCACTCCCTGAGAGCGTCGAAGAGCTGGGTCGCGGCCGCCTCATCCAGGGTGAGCACGCACGCGCCGGTGACGTGCGGATCGAATTCGATCTGGCCGTTGAGCTTGCGCACCACAAGGTTGGTGAAGCCCCTCGCGCCACCGTGCACCGAGCATGACGCGTGGATCACCCGGCGGTTGCCGCCTGCCGCTGCGGGCGTCATGTCAGTGCCCGCAACACCGTGTCGGACCGACACCGGACGCAGCACCTGGCCCACGAGGTCTTAGCTGGCCTTGTACGCCGACGGACCGCTGCAGATTATCGGCGGTACACCGCCACCATCTGCCGGGTTGCTGAGGGCGCCGCCGGTGGCAGGCGTCGATGGTTTGATAGACACGTGAGAGTTCCCGGCACCATCTGCATGCGTCTGGAGCCATCCAATAATAGGGGAGGATCTGAGTGAACCCGCATATCGTGGTGCCGGCGTTAACCATCAGAACGCTTGATGGCAGTCTCGACACACGGGGGACCGCCCGATACGCCCAACGGGCTGTGCGCACATGGGTTGACCGCTTTATTCTGTCGGGCACGACCGCGCGCGGCTACTTGATGACGGAGCAGGACCGCTCGTGTGTATTGAGCGTCTGGCTCGATTATGCAGAACCGGCCCGGGTGCTTGCCTGCTGTTGGTCACGCGCTGACGTGGACAACGTCACCGCGCAAGGAGTCACGCCGATAGTCGCTATTCCGCACTGCCACAACGACGAGGTAGCACTTCGCTTCCTCGCTTCGCTACCCACCGGTTCCTTCATCTACAGTCATCCAGGGAACTCTCCAACGATCTTTGATGCCCAGTTTTGCTCGAAAGCTCGGCGCAGCGATTGCCTGCCGGTAGGCGCAAAACTGTCGAAAATATCACACCACGAGATCGCGACGGTTCGGGCTCAGGCCGGACCGTCTTTCGTCCTTTGGGACGGCTCATCGCGAGATATTGCGGGAAGTGTCGCGGCAGGCGCTACCGGTGTCGTCATCACCCCGCTGAGCCCTTTCGCGCAGCCGTTCCCACCACGCATGCTCGCGCGCCTCCAAGCGGCTCTAGACCAGGTGCAGGCAGAGCTGGACCGGCTTCCATCTCGGGAAGCCCGCAGCGATCACCTGTCTGCGCTGGCAGCCGCCTGCTAGACGGCTACGAGGTCCGATCAAGGCCATCGGTGCTGTTTCCGCGCCACCGTCGGATGCGGTCTTCGGCGGAACTGGGCGTGGTCCCTGGGTTGGTGAGGGCTTGATTCTGGCACGAGCTGATCGGCGGCACCGATCAGCTCGTGCCGTTCATCGTCAAAGCACGACCGATCAGCGCAACGCATACCCATGACAAGCTCAAGAGCTCCATCATCGGGCCAGCGGATATTCAAGCACAGGAAGGGTCTAGCGGCTCGGGGCGTAAATCCCCAGTGACTGCGACGTGGAGTCAGGCCCTTTGCAGGGCTGGCCCTCGCCTCGCTCGTCGGATTCTTTGGACTACTACACCATGGCTACTCTCAGAGCTGCGAATTCTACAATCATGGATACCACATCACTCGTGATCCCTGACGCGCTGTGCGAAGCGACCTACGAACCGTGGATCTCGGAATCGCCCGCTGGTGGGCATACCTGGCGATGCACCCGGAAGCCGCATGATGAGCGTGAAAGCTTGCATGTGGCTGAGGATGGCTTTTGCTGGTGACTCTTACCGGTTGGTGTACTACCCGACCGCCAATCGGATCCCGGTAAACAACATCGACCCGGCCGCTACGCGGTGTTGCCGCGTCTGGCGCACGCCGTGGCTGTGATCATCTGTTGGTGTGTGCAGCAGGCACCGTGGGCGGTCAATGACGGGTCGCATTCGCATGATCGTCGCAACAACGACAGGTTAGCTTGGCAAGTGGCTGGCGTAGATCTGCGCCGGGCCCAGGCTGTCTTCACGAATTCCCGCAGCCACGATCCGACCACCAGCTTGGCGCCCGGTCCCCGCTCGTCGGCGAGGTCGGCGTCATAGACGACGTGGCTTAGCTAACGGCTCGACCGCCTCGCCGCTGGATTGATCGACGCCCGATCTCGGCCTGCCAACACGCCTGGCCCGTGCCGACTCCCGGGTGCGAGGAGCTGCAGCACAGAGCTCCTGCTCCACGACCCGCTTGCGACCTCTCCGAGCCATCACAGAGCAGTCGTGATCGAGGCCGGCTACCGCCAGAGCAAATTCACCCGCGCGAAAGCTCACCGCCTCACCGAGGCAAGAGAGAACTGCGACCATTTGAGCGGACCGAGGCCCGCCCGACATACGGCGGATACGACAGCACCCGGGGTCGGATGAATGGGCCTGCACATGTGCGCACATCTGGATAGTGGACTGTCTCGGGACGCTCGGGCGCTAGTCCGGGATGTGGAGAGCCTCCGGACCGAGATCGTGCGGCTCCGCACGGAGCTACGAGAAGTTTTTGATCAATTACTCAACGAACACCAACCTGAATGCCGGAGCGTGGCCACTTCGAGCAATCAGGACCCTCGTAGCGCACCGCATGAATGCCTCCGATGAGTTACAAGCGGCCGCAAGCGCAATCCGGGTCAGCACCACACCCGGGGCCTCGCAGATCGCCGACCTGCTCGAGGAGACAGCGCGGATGGCGCGTATCAGCGAGGGAGTCTGGCAACTGGCCGGGTACAGCGCCGAGAAACAGGCGGAACTAGCGGAGAGCAAGTGGCGGCGTGAACTCGCTGTGGCGCGGGCGCTGGGCCGTAAGGGACGATGAGCGCCGATGCCGCATCTTCGCTTGCGAGACTCGCTCCGTCCACCGGAGATCAGTCTCGGCACGGGGGAAATCATTGCCCAGAGCTAGCGTCAGTATTCCGGCCCCGCAGGAGGTTGTCCCTGCGCCGGCTGCACCGCCGTGCGCGCCACCTTGGACAACAGCGAGATCACCGCGACACCGACAATGATGTAGAGGATCGCTGTCGCCACCTGTTCTTGCCCGGCCCCGCCAGCGAGGAACACCCGGAGCACCGCAATGGCAATGACAATCGCGCAGATCGCGCCGAAGAACGCTGTCGGACGCGGTGTGGTAAGCAGCAGCAGGTGCAGCAGCGCGGTAGCCGCCAGCGCGGCCAACCCCGCCCAGATCGGCACGATCATCATCGCCTGGTCCACCAGCCGGCCCCTCGTCGACAGGATCGGAATGTCAAGCACGCCACGGACAAGCAGGACCCCGACCACGCCGACGCCAGCGGCCACCAGCGCGGTCGCCGCACCACCGGCCCAAAGCTGGCGACCGGACACTCCTTTCTCCCGCCGCTCCCATGACGGTTGAGGGTCATAGCGGGTCATTGACTGGAGACCTCCCTATAGGCCGCGCCATCTTGCCGCTGCAGCGGTCCCAGGCGGTCGTGACCAGATATCTGTGAACCGCAGTAGGCGTGTCGCTGCCCTTTGGCGCGCAGGTTGCCGCAGGCAAGGGGCTCAGGCCCTCCGATCTCTGGAGTGGGGCCGTGCCTGACGTGATAATCGGACCCTGCGTCGATGCGTTACCGGGTCACCGTTGCTTGTGTCCCTGCGCTCGCGTTGTACGTCCCTTGTTCACTCCGGAGAAAACTTCTCGCTTCACCAAATTAGGGAAAATGGGCAGCACATCGCATGAACGCCTCCCATGAGATGCAAGCAGCCGTGACCGTACTCCGATCCACCACCGCACCCGGGGCAGCACAGATCGCCGACCTTCTCGAGGAGACCGCGCGAATGGCGTGCATCAACGAAGGGGCCTGGGAACTGGCCGGGTACAGCGACCAGCATCAGAAACAGCTCGCCGAAGGCAAGTGGCGGCTTGAGCTAGCAATGGCGCGGACGCTGGTCGGCCGCTGAGGGGGCCGTGGCGCAGGAAGCCAGTAGGCTAGCTGGAGCGAAGCGGGCCGCCCTTACGGCTTCGTCCGGCGCCGGGAAGCCACGGCCACCATCGCGCCGGCTACGATCGTGCCGACCAGCGCACCGGTGCCGGCCGCGATCAGCGGCTGCGGGCTCACCAGGTTGGGCAGCGAGTAGGGCGGCGTCAGCACTCGGGCGTCCGGACCCACTTGGCCGGTGAGTTTCACCTCGTCGATCCGGGCCTGAATCGCCTTTTCCCGGTCCAGGGATGCGGTCAGCTGTGCCCGGGCTTCGTTGAGGGAAGCTTGAGTTGCGGTTCCGGCCAACACTGCAGTCGTGAGTTGCTGCACCTGTATCTGGAGCTGGGCGGTGTTCTGGCGTGCGTCAGCGAGCTGGGTGTCGAGGTTGCGGGCCACGCCGGTGTGCTGGTCGAGCGCCAGGTACCCGTCCATGATGGCCTGTAGCGTCTGCAGTGCGTCCAGCTCGGTGGAACCGTGGGCTTCGACCTGGATGACCTCGCTGTTCTCCAAGACCTTCACGCTGATGTCTTCATCAAGGTCCTCGAACTGCCGGCCTTGTTTCTGCGCGACCGGGCCCAGCACGGCCCGGCTCTTCAGAAGCACCAGCTGGGTGCTGAGGCGGCGATCCTGCCGAAGGGGATCGCCGCCTTGCTGGTCCTGATCGAGGGGATACAGGATCTCCGCGCGCGCTCCGTAGGTTTTCGGCAAGACCAGCGCGCTGACCAGGCCGGCAGCAGTGCCAAGCAGGATGATTGTCAACGCCAGCAATACCAGGCGCGCTGGTAACTGGCCGCCACCGCGGTTTTCGGTGGGACGTTCGATCCGACTTATCGAACGCTGCGGCGGCACCTCGCCAGTCCCCGCGGACTGCTGCAGCTGCTCTTCGTGACCCATCGAACGTCCATTCGACTCGCTGCACTATGTGATGTACACCAGGTCGCATCGCTGCTACCAGTCAATCCGAGACACCCCCGCCGACCTGAGCCACTCGAAAACGCCGCAGGACAAACTCACAGATCACGCGGAGCCCCTCTCATACACTCCGCCGGATTCGACCACACGGAGTGCGTCGCCCAGCGCAGGGAGGCCAAGTGCCGTGAGAGCGTCCGCGACCTGGCTCCGATATTTTAAAATGTCAGTTTTGATCGCATCGGTACCGCCCGGAACGCAATCCCTAACTGCTTGTGCGATCGAGTCAGCTACTTCGTCGGCAGGCTTATTGTGACTGATTCCTCGCAAGTACACATACCTCGATGCGAGGCATCCAACTGCTCGGCCGACGAAGGCCACCGCAGGAATTTCCGCGACACCTAGTGGCCCTCCCACTTCCCCTGTCTCGAGAACTCCCGCCTCCTGCAGGCGCCTCCGGATTCTGGACTCGATCGCGCTGCGGTCGCCCGTCGATAGAATGTCGTCAGGGATTGATCTGAGTGCTTGCTCGACCACTTCCTGCTCCGACTCTGATAATTGAGCGTACGAAGCAAAGTCTGTCTTTTGTGCTTGAGTCACCGTTTCCTCCATGTTTGGCAGCCTAACCAGCTCACACCAGTTATCTTAGCCTACGAAGTACTGCCCGGAAGGGTCAAGCCATTGCAAGCAGCTTCTCCCTGAGAGTATCGAGAAACAGCCTCGGTTCCGTCATGCCCCTAGGTCGTATTCATTGAGCGTCGCTACACGGGCCGATGATTGCGGTTACTAGAGTACCTCGCCGACAGCAGCCGTTGGGCGAGCAGCCGATCAGCGGCTAGCTCCCGGATGGAGCCAGCTGCCCGGTCAGACCCGGCCCCAGGGCACGGGCCAGGCGCTTCTCGTAGTTCTCAGCCTCGTCGACGGCATCAAGCGAAACCCGTAAGTATTAGCGACGAACTGCTCTCGTCGAGGTTGATTTTCAACTTGGGCGTTAATCAGTAGCACTCCCTCCACCAAATGCTGGCTGGATTGCCCGAATCCGAGCGGTAGGGCCATCTCGTGGCCGGTGCCATGGACTAGTTAGAGGCCCGCAGGAGTATGCGAGTCACCTCCCTGGGGATAACCGGTGAAGGGGATCAGGTCTGCCCCGCGCGGACATCCACTGCGGCGACGTGCGCGCCGACGCCACCCGGACCTGCTCATTACGAGGGGTCAATGGTCAGCGCATGTGTCCTGGTAGCTGATGCCGGGTGCATAGAATTCCCACGTCATCTTGTCGAGTGGTTCGCCGGCACGGATGCATGCCTCCTCCACCGCGTTCCGTCGAAGCTCCTCAAGACGGTCATATCCCACAGAGTGACGGTTTTGTCGACGCTCGCGGTGGCCAGGGTGCGCTCAACAACCTCTCAATTGGCGGCCGGCGAATTGCTCGCTTGGCGCAGTCGCAGCACGGCTGCCCAGCGTCCGTCTGGTCCATCAATGAGTACCGGTGGCTTGCCGCCAGGTCGCCAGCGCAGGAAGCCGATCCGCCGAGACCAGCACCAACCGGGCACCTGCCTCAGCGGCGACTGCCACGATGTCGTGTGCTGGTAACAGCGGATTTACTGGCAGTGGCACAGCACCCTGCTGGATTGCGCCAGCGAAGGCCTCGGCGAAGCCGGGACCGTCGGGCAGCATGATCAGCACCCGATCGTCGGGACGCACGTCGAGTTCAGCCAGCGCAGCGACGACTTGGTGAGGTGTTCGAGATAGACAATGTCGGGTAGGTCTGGCTCGGAGAACCGTAGGATGGTAAACGGGCCACCTGCCGCGGCGTGACCACCGGCGTCGACGGCACGATCTGCAGCGTGATGTTCGGTCGCTGGGCCATCTCGATCAGATGCAGCAGCTGCGCTCGCTGGACCTCCTGATCACCCAGCGTTCGCCGCAGCGCGGCCTCGTCCGGCGCCACCCACAGGTAGGGCGCTCCAGGTTGGCTCAAGAACGCTTGACGGGCCATCCGCAGCGCGACGCGACGGTCGATCTCGCCGGGAGACGCGTGCACGTGGCGCAGCAGCATGATGGCGCGGGCATAGTCTTCGGTCTGTAGCAGCCCGGGCACGAGCCGAACATGGGTTGGTCGCAGCGGCGGTGCACGGTCAGCGGGGCACCTACCCAGATCTTGCGTTCATCACCGGGCAGCCAGGTGCCGAGATGGGTGAGCCGGTCAGCCAGCCGCTGCATCGAGGTGCGGCTGGGCAGCCACCGCTCATCAACGTGGTGGTCGCCCCGGATTGCCTGCTCGGCGCGGAAGGGCAGCGTGGTGATGAGTTCCAGCTGCAAGGGGTCGCCGACGATCACCGCGCGCTGGGACCGCCACAGCGCGCCGGCCGCGCTCTGCGGGCACCAGGCTTGACCCTGTACACCCTCCGCTCGCGACTGACCTTGGCTATCGGGGGACTGAACAGCGGATCGTCATCATGTGGGACACGGATCAGGTCAGCTGGCGTGGAGCCGCTCGAGGCGTTCCGGCGCTTCGCTCAGCTTCGCGCACACCGGCGCACGGTGACCGACCCGCTGTGATATCCCTCGACCGGGGTTAATCCTGGCGAAAGGGGTCTCCGATGCTGACGGTTTTGCGTGCTCACGATGGCGGGAGACGAGGCCAGAATGGCGGGTGCCGGCGATTTTTAGGGCTCGACCGGCTCCATCGGGCGGCGCGCGAAGGCCGGGGCGTGCTCGGGCCGGAAGCCGAGGCCGAGCAGCCGGGCCGGGATGTATGACAGCCGCGGGAACCGCGCGAACAGCTTGATCATCACCGCGGGTGGGCCGTTGCGCTTGCCCGCCATCACCGGGCGTATCACGGTCTGGTGCAGTATCCGCTGCAGGCCCTGTACCAGCATCGTAGGCAGCAGGCGGCGCGACCGGATCTTCGTCAGGTCGGCCAGGGTCGGCTGGCCACGGCGAAGCGGCTGCGCCAGCAGCGTCGCAGCGGCGACGGCGTCTTGCACGGCCAGGTTGATGCCCACCCCGCCGACCGGGGACATGGCGTGCGCTGCGTCGCCGATGCAAAGTAGGCCGTCGATGTGCCATTCACCCAGCAGGTTCAGTCGCACGTCGAGGAACTTGACGTCGTCCATCGTCTCCAGCTCGTGCACCCGGTCGGCGAACTCGGGGCAGACTTCGGTGACGTTGGCGCGGAATGCCTCGATGCCGTCCTTGCGGAGGTCGGCGCCCTTGGGCGCGAGGTAGGCGATTTGGAAGTAGCCGGTGCGTGGCAGCGGCACGGCGAAGCGGCGGTTGCGCATCCGCGGGGTGAGCATGCCTTCGCCTTCGTCGTCGTGGCGCGAAAGGCGAAACCACCAGACGTCGAACGGGCAGTCGTACTCGGTGGGCTGCAGGCCTGCCTCGCGCCGGGCGAGCGACCAGCGGCCGTCGGCGGCGATAACCAGGTCTGCGCGGAGTTCGCCCTCGGTGCCCTCGGCCGTCTGGTAGCAGATCCCGGTGATCCGGCCGCTTTCGCGGATCAGGCCGGTCATCTCGGTGTTCATCCGCAGCGTGAATGTCTTTTCTTGGGCGGCGCTGTCGGCGAGCAGGTCGAGGAAGTCCCACTGTGGCACCATCGCGATGTACGGGTGCGGCACCTTCAGCCGGGTCATGTCGGCCAGCTTCATCATGCCGCCGTCGTCGGTGGGGAACTCGGCCGCGGTGAGCTTGCTGTGCGGCACGGCGTCGAACTTCTCGCCCAGCCCCAGTTCGTCGAGCAGGGTCAGTGTCGAGGGGTGCACCGTGTCGCCGCGGAAGTCCCGTAGGAAGTCGGGGTGCTTCTCCAGCACTGTCACCTCGACCCCGGCCCTGGCCAGCAGCAGTCCTGCCACCATGCCGGCCGGGCCGCCACCGACGACCACGCAGCCTGTGCGCTCGGTCATTTCGATCACCCTATTTTTCATCATCCGTTGAATATGTTCAGGATGCACCTGGCCGGCCGGTGCGTCAAGCACTGTGGCGACGGCTACGTTGATCGGGCTATAAGTGAGGTATCTGTGTATGCGTGTCTGTGTCCCTCGCCGACCGTATCTGGGCGTTGGTCTGTCCCGTGGACACGGACCACCCAATCGGTGTGTCTTTAGCAAAATATTGTCTTCACATGGACACGTTGACCGCGTTTACCGCCGGAGTGCAGGCCGGTAAGTTCGACTGACATGACCCAGCCAACAAACGACCCCACCCGTACGTACGGGTGGGGTCGTTTGTCGTTGTCTGGCCTAGCTCGGCAATGGGTGTCTCAACGACAGACACCGGTCAGCGTCGATACAGGTCAATCCTCACCTACTTGAAGGATCGGCCCCAACCGAGAAAGCAGCCCTGCTCAAAATCAATATCGGAGGGCCCGCAGCTTGGTTGCGCTGATGAAGAGTTGTCGCCACCTGTCGGACGTTCTGGATCAGCGGCGGCCACGCCGGCACCGGTGAAAATAGTTCCTCCGAGCACGGCAGTTGCCGCCAGAGAACCAATGATGACTCGTCGCATGGTGTCCCCCCAAGTTGAGATGTTGGTGAACCAGGGCCGTCGGGTACCACCTACCGCGGCAGCACATGCGCCAGGTATCTCAGGCCGCTCGATCGAGCCGTCCAACCCCTCATCGCAGCAAACGGTCCTACCGGTTGTATCGAGTGCGGCCATCTGCCGTTACCCGACAGCGATGAGGCACCGGTACCGGGGGCCCCGTGGAGCAGTGATCCACATGCTCATCCCACTGCTCCTCGGCGACCACCACTCGGAGGTCGGATGGGCCAACAGCGCTCGTCCCCGCGTGCGAAGCAGCTCGGCGACAAGCGCACTCGCGTCCGCGACGACGATCACTTTGCCTGCCGCCGACGCACTGTCGATGGCCCGAAGATCCGGTTCCGTCACCCACTTGTGCGCTCGGCGATCTACCAGTCTGCGAGCCTGTCTGAGCGTCTGACCGTGCATGCGGCGCTTGGCGAGGTACTGTCTGACCAGCTGGATCGCGGAGTATCTGGCAACGTGCGGCAGCGACGCTGGGACCGGCCGAGGAGGTCGCCGCCGAACTCGAGGCGACAGCGACACGTGCCTGGCACCGCGGAGCGACCATCGTCGCGGTCACGGCGCTGGAACGGGCGGCGGAACTCGGTGAACGCACTCCTGACCGTGCTCGGCGGTTACTGAGCGCTGCCGAACTTGCCTTCGAACTTGGCAGGCCCGACCTGACCATCCCGATTCTGGCCAAGGTGGAGTCGCTGGAGCTCAGCGCCTGCAGCGGGGACGGATGACCTTGATCCGCGAGCTTGTCGATCCGCGCCCGTTCGAGGGCGCGTCACGATGTCGTTGGTTGGTCGGGATCACCGAAAGCGCGCGAGTGGAGGGAGATGTCGATCTCGCTCTGAACATCCTCTGGCTGGTCGCCTCCCGGTCGTGGTGGAAGGACCCAGGGCCCAACGCGAGGCAGGACATCGTCGCGGCTGTCGACCGCATCGAGTCCGCCAAGGGCGATCCGCGGGCGAGGGACGCCCGATCGGGGAGCCGGTCGTGCACTATGGCCCCCCGGACACCAGGGCCGGACCTACGCCATTACCGGTCCGGCCGCTATCACCCACTGCGAGATCGCTGCCGCCCTCAGCAGGGCAGTCGGACGTGAGATCACGTTTGTCGACGCCCCGCCGGAGGCGTTCGCTGAGAGCCTGCGGGAGGTGCTCCCTGCCTGGCAGATCGACGGACTGCTCGAGGACTACGCCCACTACGCGCGCGGCGAGGCCGCAACGGTCTACTCCACGGTCGCCGAGATCACCGGGCACCGGCCGCGGGACATCGAGCAGTTCGCACGTGACTACGCCGACGCATTCGTCCGGAGCTGATCCAGGATGGTACTCCGTTCAGCGTAGGTCACTCGTCTAGCCAAGGACGGATGGATGACGCTCCTTACTTGCTCCTCGGAAAGAACACCTGTTGCGGGCTCCGGTTGCACCCCTCGCGCAAGGTCAACAAGCAGTGAAGTATTTAGTCAACAAGCAGTGAAGTTTATTCACAGGGCACGTTCAACCAGTGGTTGTGCTGCGGGCTGGCCGCTAACCGGACCTTGCCGACCGGGGAAGAGCTCCACGGGCCCTCTGTACGCTCGCTGTCGTTACCGGCTGGTGCCAAGGGTCTCGCGGGGGTGTACCTGGGGACCGGTGACACCGCAGTGGAGGCATTCCTCAAGGCGTACCCGGGTGGGTGGCGGTGCCTGGGCTTCGCCGGGTTCGGGCGCCGCGAGTGGGCGTCGGATGAGAGTGAATGCCAGCAGCGCGCCAGCGACCAGTAGCCCACTGCTGATCAGCAGCGCGGTGCGGAACCCGGAGTTGAAGGTCAGCGGATTGGTGTAGTCGTCGCCGCTGATGCCGGCTGCGACGGGTACCACGGCGACTGCGAGCAGGCCGGCGGCACGGGCCACCGCGTTGTTGACCCCGGACGCAGTACCGGCGTAGCGATCGGGGGCGGCGTCGAGCACGGTGGCGGTTAGCGGAGCGACGATCAGCGCAAGTCCAGCCCCAAAAGCGAGCACCGGGGGCAGCACGTCGATCACATACGACGCACCTGGCCCGATCCGCAGCATCAGCAGCAGGCCAGTGGCGGCGACGAGGGAGCCAGCGGCCAGCGGGATGCGCGGCCCGATCCGCTGGGCGAGCGCGCCTACCCGGGCGGAGAACAGCAGCATGATCATGGTCACCGGCAGCAGCGCGATGCCGGCCACCAGCGGGCTGAAGCCGCCGACCACCTGCAGTTGGAGCACCAGTAGCACAAATAGGACCCCAAGCGCGGCATACACCAGCAGCGTCACGGCATTGGCCGCGCTGAACTGCGGGTTGCCAAACAGCCTGGTCGGCACCAGCGGGTGCGTCGACCGCCGCTCCACCAGCACGAACGCCACCAACGCCAGCACACCAACCACGCCCGATCCGATCACTGCCGCGCTGGCCCCGGCTTCACCCGCCGTCGTAAGTGAGTAGGTCAGACTGCCCAGGCCGGCCACCGCGAGCACGGTGCCGGCGAGGTCGAGGCGTGGCACCGCGTCGGGGTCGCGCGATTCCGGTACGTGCCGCACGGCGACAGCAACGATCAGTGCCGCCACCGGCAGGTTGACCAGGAACACCGCTCGCCAGCTCCATTCCACCAGCCAACCGCCAAGAAATGGCCCGATCGCGCCGGCCACGCCTCCTAGCCCGGACCACGCTCCCACCGCGGCTGCGCGATCGGCGCCATGGAAGGAGGCCGAGATGATCGCCAGGCTGCCCGGCGTCAGCAGCGCGCCGCCGACGCCCTGTAGAGCTCGGGCGGCCACCAGCGTCTCGATGTTCTGCGCCAGCCCGCACAACAAGGACGCCGCGGCGAACCACACCACCCCGACCACGAACACGCGGCGCCGGCCGAAGCGGTCGCCCAGCGAGCCGCCGAGCAGGATCAACGCGGCGAGGGTGAGCGTGTATGCGTTGATCGTCCACTGTAGGCCGGAAAAGTCGGCCCCCAGGTCCCTGCCGATGCGCTCCAGCGCCACGTTGACCACCGTGGCGTCCAGCATCGCCAGCCCCGATCCGAGAACGGTAGTGAACAGAACCCAGCGGGCGACCGGCGTGCCCATCCGCATTAACCCGGGCTGCGCCGGTGCCTCGACCATGGTTGGTCCTTCCCGCCGGTGTGGGTGCTCGTGCACTAGCTTGGCGGAGCGGCGGGCCGGGCGGAACCGGTCGGACGTCAGGCACCGGGCGGCCGCTTTAGGTGATCAGGTCACCGACGAGGATGGAGCAAGCTGCGCCGTTAGCTCAGCCCCCAGCGATCGGGCCAGGCGCTCCAGGACGGGCAACGTTGGCACCGTGTCACCGGCCTCGAATCGCGCCACGGCAGGCTGGGTCATACCCGCGCGCCGGGCTAGCTCAGACTGACTTAGTCCCTGCTCTATACGGAGCTCCCGCACCCGCCGACCGAGTTCGAATGCCAGCCGCGCAGCCGTCATTAAGCCTCGGCCGCGCCAGGCTCGGCCATCCGGCTACCCCGTAGACGAGGATGATGGCGTGTGGCGACTTGGTACCCGCCGGTTGGTCGGTCACCGGATCGCCGACGGCTCCGCAGGCGGTGGCGATGCTCATCAAGATTCCCATGGGATCGCACCAACCAGAAGATCAAGCTATCGCTTCGCCTCCTGGACCCGGACGGACATCCCATCGCCTTGCCCGGCCTGGATGGAAGTCCCACGCAGATCGGCCACGAGGGCGAGATCGAGGTTAGGTCGGCCACCGGGCGTCGCCTCGGGCAGCATGCTGGATGCCGCTAGCGATCTCGGTTCCGTCGATGCCGCTGGCGCCTGGTCGGTATGAGTGGCGGGCTCGATCTCGGCGATCAGACCGTGAGCGAATCGTTCACGGTGCGGGGCTAGCTGCACACCGTGGCTGCAGACCACGCACGCATCACAACGTGAATCGATTTGGGGCAGTCGCAACCGAGGAAGTCATTGGTCGACGGTCAGGAGCCAGCGTCAAAGACGAGGGCCAGAGCCTACAGGCGGCTAGGCGTGGGAGCCGCGAGGAACGGGCCACCGCCTTCATATGCTCGTAAAGCGCACTCAGCCCACAATAGACTCCAACCTGGATTGCTTGACCAGGTTAGAGCCGTGGAGCCGCCGCGGGGAATCGAACCCCGGACCTGCTCATTACGAGGAGGCCGCACACCGCTAAATATGGTGTCTACCAGCGACAACAGTTGCAGCTCTCACACCTTAGGTAACTTGAGCGGCATCGCACGGCCCTAATTCGCACTACGTTTGATTCCACGCGCGGGCCCCGGTGCTACATCGACACCGATCCGCTGCTCTGATCCCTTTCGCCACTGGGCGGTACCCTGCGCGTCATGGCTCAACCGTCCGACTTGGAGGCCCGTGTGGCCGCGCTTGAGACGCAGGTGCGCGAGCTAGCCGAGCGTGTGCGGCACAGCGAGCAGGACGCGGCAGCGGCCCGTGTCTTGGCCGGAGGCGCCGACCGCGATGTCGAGCAGATTCGAGGCGAGATCCGCGACTTTCGGCAGGCCACCGCCTCCAGCTTCAACGCTATGCGCGAAGACTTAACCGACCTGCGCACACGCGTCAACGACGGCTTTGCCCAGGTTGATCGTGGGTTCGCGGAAATGCGCGGCCGACTGGACGCCACCGCCGCCGGCCTCGATCAAATCACCGGCTTGCTGAACACGCTTATCGGCCAACAAGACGACCGGTAGACGGTGCAGCCGGGCTTGCCAAGACGCGATAACCTGGTGGCGATGTCCCGCAGGCGGGGTCGGCGCTCAAGCTCACCGCCCGTGACGGTTGCCGGGGATGATCCGATAGCTGAACTTATGTGCTACAGCCGCACCGTCGGCGCCGACATCCCTCGCATAAGACCAAAAAGGGTAGTTCAGTTACGAGATACTAGCTCGGCAAGAATTTATTGGCAGCACGTCAACTTTGACACCAGGATCATGCGTCGGGGACATGGAAATTGACGGAGGACGGAACTGGTAATGGCCTGCTAGCAGTGACTCTATTCCAAGTTTGACCAGCAACGTTGGTGAAGAGAATGAACTGTTGCCGCGGCAGCCCTGAAGACGCCAGTTGCGAGAAATCGGTTAGCTAGAATTAGACTTACGTCTATTTGACTACGTGGTGGCATGCTTCCAAGGTGTCCATTCACGGGTGAGCTGTGATGTCACGCCGTTGAGATGGCGGGAGCCAGGGGTTGCCAGTGAGGGCGTTGTGGATGGCTGTGATGGGGCGGACGCCGTGGTTGCGGGAGCTGAGAGGTAGGAGCGGGGGCGTTCGTGCGCGGATTGCGCCGCTCGTCGACCTCGGTCGCCAGCCGGCGCATGCTTTCTGCGCCTCGTCCGCCGCGCGGGGGCCAGTCGGGACGTTCCCCGCAGGTAGTGGCGTCCGCCGGTCAGCGGATCGGTTCCGGCGTACATCACGTTGATTCCACGCGACCGAGCCGAGCTCTCACCCTGAGAGTCTTTACGCAGGTGAGAGGTGGAGCCGCCTCGGGGAATCGAACCCCGGACCTGCTCATTACGAGGAGGCCGGACCCCGCCTATCATGGCGTCTACCAGGGACAACATTGCAGCTCTCATACCTTTAGGTGACTTTAGTGACACTGTTG
>JALZHU010000293.1 GCA_030860695.1 Actinomycetota bacterium | reverse complement strand
GTCTTACGGCGACGCGCCCACTGCGCCAACGTCACCCGCTCGTTGTCGGTCAGCTCTACAGCAACAGGTTTCGGACCTCGCATTCACCCACTATACCGCCTAGAAACTTACGACTCAGAACACTAGCTCGGCAGCAGCTTAAGATTTTCATCGCTATTCATAAGTCTTTCAAGCTCGACGCGAACGCCGTCTTCCCGACCCCCGCCATGCCGTCGATTGCATAGATACTCACCACGGCAGCCTGGTGAGCGCGGCATGGCCGAGCCAACGTGGCCAACATCACCCTACGTTTTCGCAGCTCACCGGCCATCTGATCGCCAAAGCCTTGGCAGGCTTCCCAGCCCGCGCTAGATCAGCAAGCGCAGCGCCGTCTAACAAACTTGCCTCGCTGGGCGGCAGATCTCCGGATGGCCTGGCCACAGCGCGGGCTAGACAGGGACAGGTGTGGACAGGATGTGGGCATCCCGCCGACCTTGCTCAAGGCCTACCACGCAGCATCCCGGGGCAGAGCTATCCGAGGTGGCTACCGGTGACGACTTCCAGCGTGCAAGATCCATCCATATGGGGAAGGTGGGCACCGTTGCTCGCGATGATTCTCGGCTGCCGTAGTAGAAGCGGTAGTAAAACGCGATGGGCACCGATCGGACCGGCTAGACGGTGTGGGACGCCATGGACGATCGACCCTGGCCAGGCGGGACGCGGCAGGACTCGATGGGAGGTGTGGGACGGGTGCCATTTATCTCATAACCCAGAGGTGGCAACGCCGGGGCATCCGAGATCGTCAGTGGCCGCGCCGAGTCGTTGATCGTTTGGACACTTTATGGTCACAAACACATCCATACAACCGAATACGACCGCACAGACGAGCGTTCGCAGTTGAGAAAGCCGCAAGTAATCAACGCTATCCACGAACAACCACAACGGCGGTCCCAGAATCAGCAGGTTCGGGGTTCGATCCCCCGGTGACGAGCCGTGAGGGTCGCCAACGCGCTGGTCGGCTCTGATCCGCGATGTTGGGGATAAAGAGCCCGGTTGCAGTCACTACTGTCGCTCTGCAGTGCGATGATGATCCTGCTTGAGTGTTGAGGTCGGCGGGTGGGTGCGGTCTATCCCTGGGTCATCGTTTCTGTGGTGGGGCGGGTTATTTCTGGACCCGGACGGTGGCTAGCTTCGAGAGGTTCTGGTTAATTTCGGCGAGGTCGAAGGTGGTCGGGTCGAACTCGTGGGTTGAGCTGAGACCCAACCATTCGAGCCGGTTGCTGTGCTCGGGATGGCCGGGGTCGGTGAGGATCTCCAACAATTCCTGATACACCCAGATCCCGCCGCAGTCCTCCGGGGGGCAGGCTCGCCGACCAGTCAGACACCGTGGGTAGGCCACGCCCGGTTCGGCGGCGAACACGTCCTCGATGAGGAGGTCGTGTTCCCAATCATCGCCGAAGTCGTAGGTGTAGCGGATACGGTCCCCAGCGCCTGGGGCGACATCCTGTAGCTTGGCGGAGGCCGCGCTGCGGTGCCCGAGCTCACGGTCGGCCACGCCGTACTCGCCGGTCGGGGTCTGGAAGACCCACATGTGATAGCCCTCCCAGCCGAACACTTGCTGGATAGTCCGATGCAGTTGCTGGAGGTTTGTTGACGAGTACACCTCCAGCCGGCGCCAGATCGGCGGCGTGGAACCGCGGAGAGTGATCTTCACTTTGTGCACGGTCCGCCCGCTCCCGGCCCGCGCCAGGCGTTTGCGGGGACGGTCGGTCTTCGTCAGGGAGACGTGCCGCCTTCGGGCAGCAGCAGCACCCGGGCGCGCAGCAGGTTCAGGTAGTCCCCGACGTCCTGGATTTGGTCTGGTTCGACAGGACAGGGCTGCTTACCCAGGCGCGATCCAAAATCGCGCGGGCCTGGGCGGGTTCGTAGTCGTGAAAATCCAGCCCGTGGCCCTTGGCGGCCTTCTGGTAGTCGGCGCGGATCCGACTGGTGTGCTCGGTCGGAAAACAGTCCTTAATCCCGCCCCCAAGATCATGGTCGATCAACACAGCCAACGCGTGCTGCTTGCGTCCGTAGGCGAAGGTGATCCCGATCACCTCCTGAGCACCGCGCTCATCGGCATACCCGAAACACGCGCCGACCCGCGGCCGGCCAACGCCCGTTACCCACGGGCGATCGGTGAGCCCAGCCCGCACCAGCCGGTCCGCGGCACCGGCCGCCGCAGATTGCACCTCTGCCGGGCCGACCACGGCCAACACCCGCAACATGGCCAGCGCCTGGGGCGTACCGTGCCCCTCGGCCTGCCCGATTAGCGCGGCAACCAGTTCGGATAACTCATTCTCAACCGGCACTGCCTCACGCATCATCGCAAGGAACTCCGCTCCGGCCAGCTCCGCACTCAACGCATCGCAGCCCGGCTCCAGGAGCGGCGTTCACTGGTCCAAGAGGCCGGCCAGGGATTCCTCCGACTCGGCCAACTCACCACCCGCGCAGCGCTGCCCACCGTCGATGACGGTCAGCCTCGGACCGGTCTTCTGCTGGGCACCTCGGGTGTTGGCCATGGCGGCATCCTCTCACCACGCCCACCCCCGAAACCCACCCCGTCCGTGCCCCGGCCCTGACGGCAATCAACGCCCACTGACCGGCCATAAGATCGCGAATGCCTTCCCTCTCGCATTGATCAGCCGCGACGCCGACGGCCACCTTCACATGATCGACTCCACCTTTTACCTACCCGAAACAACCGTCAACGTCCGGTACTCGTGCGTACCGTTGAGAAGTATCTGCGCTGGCCAGACGAACTGTTCGGTCATGATCGGCACTGTTCGGTAGTGGTTCCTGCTAATCGCTAGGCCGCAGGTTCGAGTCCTGCCGGGGGCGCAACACCGCAGATCACAGGCTTGGCTCGTGATCACATGCAAGATCGGCCCATGGTTTACCCACAGCTTTCTGGTGGTGACAGCCGCTCAAGCGCGGCCATGGCTGCGTCGCCCGTGACGCCACGGGACATGTACACGTCCTGTGTCATAGAGACCCGCTCGTGTCCTAAGTAGTCGGCGATCTCGCGAGCCGAGACACCGGCAACATCCATCTGTGTGGCGACCAACCGGCGGAATGCGTGCGGGTGCAGGCCCTGCCATGGCGTTCCCCGTACCACCGCCCGCAGCTGCTTACGGGTGTTATCCGGGTCGCGCAACGAATCCCTGGTCGACGGAAACACCCACTCGCCATGCGCGGTCTCGTACCGCCTCAACAGCACCGTCATAACCCACGTTGGCGGCCGGATAGTTCTCATGCCCGCTTTGCTTTTCGTGTGCGGCTGGACAACCAGGCCCTCGCCCGGAATCCGGATCACCGTGCCCTCAATGCTCAGAGTTCCGGACTCCGCGTCCACCTTCGTCCAGTCCAATGCGAGCAGCTCGCCGATGCGGCAGCCAAGCCCGGACAGCACATCGACTAGGTCAACGAGATCGTGTTTCCTGGCGTCCTCCGAATCGCGCATGAAGATCCGTAGCTTGCCCAGGCTCTCCGTGGTGACAGGCACCTTCTCCGACTTGCCGCTCGACCGCGCTCGCCCCACTCCGCGGACTGGGTTCGCGTCGATCTCGTCCTGCCGAACGGCCAACCCAAGCACACCACCGAGGATGCCCTTGAGGTGGTGTGCCGTGCCCAGTCCGGTGCGGTGGCGGATCTCGCGTAGCAACCGGTCGACTCGGGAAACACGCATGTCTCTGATTCGGAGCTGACCGACCGCTGGCACGCCGACCCGGTTCCACACGTCGCGATACGCCAGTTTGGTCCGAACGGCTCGGTCAGATTCGTCGATCTCCTGCAACCAGAGCTCAGCCACTGCGGCTACCTTGGTGTCCGGAGTGATCTCCCCGTCTAGGGCTCCGCGGCCGCGATCACGCAGCGCCTTGCGCAGGTTGTCCGCGGCAGCCGTCCGTGACCTGCCGATTCGCTCCACCGGGCGTGTCACGCCGTCGTAATCTCGATACAACGTGCAGGCCCGGTACCGCTTCTCCCCCATCTCGTACACCCGGATTTTTCCGTAGGTGCCGATCGGCAGAGGTGGTCGTCCCATGACAAACCTCGCCTCCTCTACGCCACGTCACCGCCGAGTGAGTCGAACCAGCGCTCCACCTCCGCCGGGTCGTAGCGCAGATAGCGCCCGACCTTTTTCCCGTCGGGCCGTAGCCGCGTCCGCGCCAGTCGTAGAGAGTTCGGACTGGCACACCGAGGAATTCGCCTACGTCCTCTACCGTCCAGAGCCTTTGCTTGGTCTGCACCGTCATCACCCCCTCCCGGGCCATCCGATCAACAGCTGCCGAAGTGTTGTAAGGCAGAGCTGTCGAGGTTGTTGCGCTCGTCGAGTGGACGCAGTGCCGCCCCTCGCTGCTCCCGGCTGTCCGCTGGCAAGTGCGGGCCCGGGTGTATGTCATGCGGCACTCCTTTCTTCCTTGGCGATTTGTCGTTGCTCGCGAGCTTTGGTGGCGGCGGTCAGCGCGAGCCATCGGTCTCCGGCGCTGCGATAGTCGATCCCAGCGAAGGCCACGGCGCCGACGACGAGAGTGGTTTCTTTGTCGACGTACTCGGCGGTGTGGTGCTCGACCCGGCGGGCGTGGTGGTGGGCGCGCCGCCATTCACTGCGGGCGGTTTTGAGCGCGGCGCGGGTGGTGGAGTAACGGCGGGATTTTGTGGCGAAGTGCCCGCAACTCCTCGTCAGAGGTAGTAATCCCTACACCTTGATCGAGTGCGGCATGCCTACGAGCACTTGCTGCACGGTAAGGGGCTGACACAAATAACCGGGGAGTGGGCAGGATGGTGGCCGTGTGTGGGCGGTGGTGGCTCAACGAGCTGGCTGTGGGGGTTCAAGTCCGTGGAGGGACTTGCACATTAACCACACGCATCCTGCTCGGCAACGGCGCGTGATGAGGCGCGTGTGTCTTCGGAGCCGGGCTACGGGTGTTGGGTCGATAGGTCGTCTGGGCGCTACACGCCTGCCGGTTTGCTCCAGGCTGTTAACCGCTCCGCGATCTTGTCGATGTCGGTGAGGGTTCCGTCGGCGACACAGACCACAAGGTGGACTACCTCGTCTTGGCTGGCATGTGGGCGGTGGCCGTTGATGCCGAGAAACACCGCGCAGGCTGCCCAGGCCAGGCGTTTGTTGCCGTCCACCAGGGCGTGGTTGCTGGCCAGGGAGTGCAGCAGCGCGGCGGCCTTGGTATGCAGCGAAGGGTAGGCGTCGGAGCCGAACACGGTGGCTGCTGGTCGGGCGAGGGCCGATTCCAGCAACCCATAGTCGCGGACCTGGGCCTGCCCGCACGCTTGGGAGGCGATAAACAGCAGGTCGTCTAGGGTGAGGTAGCGGGTCACAGCGTTCCGAGACGCTGGAGGGCCTCGCGGTACTCGTTAACGACCCAGGCAGTTTCGCGGGCGATGTCGGCGCAGGCGGTGCGCCGGTGGATGTACTCACGGACGGCGTCCTGCGCGACGAGCTGCATGGAACGTCCTTCCGCTTCGGCTTGCGCGCGCAAGGCCTCGGTGTCGTCTTCGGAAAGCCGCAAAGTCATCGCCATGACGCCATGGTATCAGCTTGATACCAGCGCGTGCTGGGAACCATTGGGAGAGAACCCTGTGGGGCTCGAATATAGAATTCTGGGTTGACCTGCTGTTTTACGGACCTGTTTCGATCATGCTGTGATCTGGTACTCGCTGGTAAGTCCGCCGAAGATCGGTCTGCGGCGCACCTGTGGTCGGCGAGGTTGATCACGGGTGGCGGCTGGGTTTCGGCCTGGGCCGGGGCGAGGTGCGCCAGCGTCCGGTGTGGCCGCGCGGCGTTGAAGTGGTGCGGGTAGATCGTGAGGATCTGGCGCAGGTGGCGTTCCTTCACGACCAGAAATCCTATCGAGTAGCTCGCGGCGCGGTGTTCCGATTATGCGTTCGCAGATCGCGTTCGCTCGGGGCGCTCCGGGTGGGCTGTCAGGAGCTGGATGCCGTCCGCGGCGAAGACCGCATCGAACGCCCTGGTGAACCGGGAGTCCCGGTCCCGGTGCAGAACCTTTACGGTCATCACCTGCTCGCCAAGGTTTATCAGCAGGTTGCCGGCGGCTTGGGTGGTCCGCACCGGTTGGGTGCGCGGTTACGCCGAGCAGATGGGCCCGGCGGGAGCCGTGCTCGACCGCGATCAGCGCGTAGATCCGTCGCAGCACCACGGTGTCCACATGGATGAAGTCCACGGCTAGGACGGCCTTAGCCTGGGCGGTGAGGAACTGGTGCCAGGTCGGCCCCGACCGGCGAGGTGCGGGATCGATACCGGCCTTGTCGAGGATGTGCCAGACCGTGGAGGCGGCGATGTGGTGGCCGAGCCGGATCAGTTCGCCCTGCCCGCGCCGGTGTCCCCAGCTCGGGTTCTCAGCATCTGATGGCCCTGCGGGGCCGTGCGGTTCCGCGGTGAAAATGGGGTCTCCTGCTGTTCTGCGGGTGGTGATCGTGGTTTGGGTTTACCCGGGGGCAGGGCGGTGCAGCAGCATCGCTG
>JALZHU010000050.1 GCA_030860695.1 Actinomycetota bacterium | reverse complement strand
CTACCTCGCCGGTCCGATCCAGCCCGGGGAATGGCAGATCGTTCTCGCGCCGTACACGGTTTGCCCGCAGGGCATGGCTTTCGAAGTGGACGTCACTGTCCGAACCGGACCCGACGGTCCCGCGTTCCGGCCCAGCCCGGCGCCGTCGACCGCGCCGGAAGCGGACCGCGGACGAAGCTGGTACCGCGGCGACGGGCACCTGCACACCGTGCACTCCGACGGCCGGCGCACTCCGGCTGAGCTGGCCGCCGCCGCTCGTGCTGCTGGGCTGGACTTCATCGTGTCGACCGAGCACAACACGCCGAGCGCGTCGCTGCAGTGGGGCGAGCATGCCGGAGCCGACCTGCTAATCGTCAACGGCGAGGAGGTCACCACCCGCTCCGGACACTGGCCGGCGTGGAACCTTCCGGTGGGCAAGTGGATCGACTGGCGCTACCGAGCCGAAGACCGCCTCAAGCTGCGCCGGTTCGTCAACGAGGTGCACCGGGCCGGCGGACTTGTGGTCGCCGCGCATCCGTTTGCGCCGTGCTTCGGCTGCTCGTGGGAGTACGGCTACGAGCGGGCCGACCTAGTCGAGGTGTGGAATGGACCGTGGACGCTCGACGACGAGGCCGCGGTGATGAGCTGGCACGGGATGCTGCGCGCCGGCACCTGGGTACCGGCCGTCGGCAACAGTGACGCGCACAATCCCGACCACGTAGTCGGCCTGCCGCATAATGTGGTGCTCGCCGAAGGGCTCACCCCGCGCAGGCTGATGGACGGGTTCAAGGCCGGGCGGAACTGGATCGCGGAGTCCGCGCAGGTGCAAGTGACGTTCGGGGCGACGGACGGGGTGCGTCTGGCCGGCATGGGTCAGACGCTGACCACCGGTACCGGCACACCGGTCACCATCGAGCTGACCGTCTCGGGCGCGCCGACAACCTCGGTGCGGCTGCTCGACCAGAGCGGTCCACAGTGGATTCAGCCGGTGGACGCGACAGGCTCGGCGACGGTCAGGTGGACCACGCAGACCCGCTACTCCCGCTGGGTGCGCGCCGAAGTGCGCCGGCCGGTCGCGACCGCCACCACCCCAGACTCTATGGTGGCACTCACCAACCCGGTGTTCCTCTCCTCACGCTGAGGGCACACGGTAGCCCTGCGGAACCACACCAGCACCGCGAGGATCAGGCCGGCGACCGTGGCGGCCAGGAAGGACCTCCAGACGCTGGCGTGCTCGACCAGCCACCCGTCCGCCGACTGCCCGAGCGCGAGGCCGAGCGTGACCGCGCGAGCTGGTCCGGCTTGGCCATCGCATCGCCGCACGTGCGAGTCTGTGACCAGCGAACACGTGTCGTGTTCACGGTCAGGGCGACGACGGTGATGTCCAAGCGGGTGAGGCGATGCTGCAGCTTGTGCGGAAGCAGCTCTGGTACCCAGTTCGCACCTGGTATCTGACACAATCCGCAGGGAGCCGCTGCGCTTTGCGTATCTCTTCTCGCACCACCTCGGGAAAGGCCGAACATAAGCGTCAGATCCTCTGCTGCAGACTGATGATTCACCGGGTGTACTCGTATCGAGGGGCTCTTGAGTACAAGCGCTGCAGGAGCCGGCGCATCGAGACTTCGGGGCTGACCCCCTTTGCGTCGGCCTGTGTCCTACTCCTCGCGGGTCTTGCCGGGGCATGTGCCACCCCTCCGGCGGCTCTGCATGGCATACCCGTGACTACCTCGCAGGTGGTGTTCGTCAATGCACCCACTGCGACGAGTACGGCGGCGATGATCGAGGCCTGGCAGCGGGCCGGGAACGGCTGGAGGCCGGTGGTGGGGCCGGTCCCGGTGCACATCGGCGCGGACGGAATGGGTCACGCCAGCGAATCGACCTCGCGGACCCCGGCTGGTCTGTTCAGCCTCACCCAGACCTTCGGTCGAGCGGCCAACCCCGGCACGCGACAACCGTGGTTTCACGCCACCACGAACGACTGGTGGGTATCCGATGTCCACTCGCCCGCCTACAACACCCACCAGAGGTGCGCGGTGGGTAGTTGTCCCTTCAACGAGGCGGCAGGGGAAAACCTCGGCCAAGCCGGTACCGTCTACGACTACGCGGCGGTCATTGACTACAACCGCTGGCCCGCCCGCCCTGGCGCCGGCTCGGCGTTTTTCCTCCACGTCACCAGCGGCCGCCCTACCGAGGGATGTGTCGCGACCGACCGCGCAACGATGATCGCGATCCTGCGATGGCTTGACCCACACCAGCACCCGATGATTTCCCTGGGCGTGCGCTAGCGCGGACAACACCAGAACTGTGCCAGCAGGCCGGCCATTCCGGAGATTTGCCCGGCCGGCGAGGGCATGTTTTGTTTGAACCGCGCCGCACTTGTTGATGTAGCGCCGCTGAAACAACGCCGGCCAGGACTCGGACACGCCCCCACCAGCGACACCGAAGTCGAACACGCCATCGAGGCACTACTGGCCGGTATCGCCACCGACTACCCCGCCCTGGTCGAGCACAGCAGACAACTTCAAGCCGAGCAGGGCACCCACCCCACCCACACCTGACCAAACGCCGGCGTTTCGTGTGCACTGCTTTGGACAGCGTCCCGGCGTTACGTTCGGCTTCCCTCTCTGTCGCGGCAACCAACAGAGCCGCTGGCTGGTCGAGGGCGGCTATGACTGGCTCGCGCAGCGCCTGTTCCCCCGCGTACGTGCTGAGCGGCTCCTGCCGCGCCTGGCACTGTCCCCGCAGTGCGGATTCGCCACTTCCACCCTCGGCAACGCTCTCACCGCCGCCGATGAGGAGGCCAAGCTCCGGATAATCGTTGCGACCGCCGAGCGCGTCTGGGGGATGATGGTGCTCACGGTTAGCAACTCGATGCTCGGGAGGAGCTTGCTGTGTCACCGCATCTTGATGCAGGCTCCAACACGGTCGACCCAGAACGATCGCCCGCGGCGTGAGAGGACATCGCGCCCACCGACTCAGCCTGCATAACTCTGCGGTGCTTGGAACCAGCCGAGGAGGACCCGTGCCCGACGGCGGGGACACGTATGACGTCGTGGTGCTCGGCGGCGGGCCGCCGGGGGAGAACGCGGCGGCGCGGGCCTACCGTGGCGGTCTGTCCGCCGTGTTGGTCGAGCATGAGCTGGTCGGCGGCGAGTGCTCGTACTGGGCATGCGTGCCGAGCAAGGCCTTGCTCCGGCCGGTCGAGCTGTTCGCTGGCGTCCGGCGCACCCCCGGGGTGGCCGAGGCGGTGACCGACGAGCTGGACAGCCGGGCGGTCTTCGGCCGGCGGGACCGGTTCGTAGGCAAGGACCCAGCCAAGCCCTTCGAGCACGACGACGCCGGCCAAGTGTCCTGGTTGGATTCACATGGGATCGCCTTCGTCCGCGGGCACGCCCGGCTCGCTGGCGAGAAGCAGGTCGCGGTGTCCACCTCCGATGGTGCGGTCCGGACGCTGGTTGCCCGGCACGCGGTGGTGCTGGCCACGGGCACGACCGCCACCGTGCCGCCGCTGCCCGGGCTGCGCGAGGCGGAGCCCTGGACCAGCCGGGAGGTCACCAACGCCGATGCGGCGCCGCGCCGCCTCCTCGTACTGGGCGGCGGCGTGGTCGGTTGCGAGATGGTGCAGGCGATGCGCGGCCTCGGTAGTGAAGAGGTGACGATCGTCCACCGCGGGCAGCGGCTGCTGGAGCGGAATGAGCCGCTGGCCGGCGAGCTGCTGGCCACCGCCTTCGCCGAGGCGGGGATCAGCGTGCTCACCGGCCGGTCGATCACCGGGGTGCGGCGGGCGCAGCGGGGCGGCGAGGTCACCGCGATCCTCGACGACGGCTGCGAATTGCTCGGCGACGAGCTGCTGGTCGCGGTCGGTCGGACGCCGGACACTGCCGACCTGGGGCTGGAGACTGTTGGGCTGCAGCCCGGCGGGTACGTCCAGGTCGACGACTCGATGCACGTGCTTGGCGGCTGGCTGTACGCCTGCGGCGACGTCACCGGGCGCAACCTGCTGACCCACATGGGGAAATACCAGGCGCGGGTGGCGGGCGACGTGATCGCGGCGCGAGCGGCCGGTAAGGCGGACGACTTACCCGGGCACCGCGCGCTGGCCGACGACGCCTGGGTGCCGCAGGTGGTGTTCACTGACCCGCAGGTGTGTGCGGTGGGGCTGACCGAGGAGCAGGCGCGCGGGCGCGGCCTGCCGGTCCGGACAGTGGAATACGACCTCGGCAGGGTGAGCGGTGCGGCGCTGCTCAGCGAGGGCTACACGGGGTGGGCCAAGCTCGTCGTCGACACCAACCGGCAGGTGGTCATCGGCGCCACGTTCGTCGGGTCGGACGTGGCCGAGCTGCTGCACTCGGCGACCGTCGCGGTGGTCGGCGAGGTGCCGCTGGACCGGCTCTGGCACGCAGTCGCGTCCTATCCCACCGTCAGCGAGGTCTGGCTGCGACTGCTGGAGGAGTACGGCCTTTAGGACCTCAGTCCTTGCCGACGCGTGCGATGATCTGTCGATACTTGCTGTGCGCTGCCTCGGTGACGCTGGACAAGGAGCTCGGGGGAAGTTTCAGCAGTTCACCTCGTGATCTGCCCATGGCGAACCACCGTCTACGACCTCGGAGCGCTCGACGCCCTCGCGGACCTGCCCGCCTAAGTGAGGTGGCCCGATGCATTTCACTAACCTGCTGATCATCATGGTGGTGGCGCTCATTGCGCCGCTGGTGGTTAGCGCGCTGCCTGCGTTGCGAGTGCCCTCACCGGTACTGGAGATCGTGGCCGGGATCGTGATCGGTCCCTCGGTGCTCGGTTGGGTAGGCATCGACGCTCCGGTCCAGGTGCTCGCTCTGGTCGGGCTGGCGTTCCTGTTATTCCTGGCCGGTCTGGAGATCGATGTGCACCGGTTGCGTGGCCGCCCGCTGACCCTGGCGCTGACCGGGTTCGTGGTGTCCTTCGCGATTGCGGTCGGGGCCGCGCTGCTGCTGACGGCTGGTGGGTTCGCCTCGACACCATTGCTGATCGCGATCATCTTGTGCTCCACCTCACTGGGGCTGGTGGTGCCGGTGCTTAAGGACTCCGGCCAGGTCGCCGGCGCCACCGAGCAGCTGATCATCGCCGCGGCGTCCATCGCCGACTTCGGTGCGGTGATCCTGCTGTCGCTGTTCTTCTCCGAGGAATCCACCGGTCTCGCCGCCCGGCTGCTGCTGTTGGTCGGTCTGGCGCTGGTCGTGGTGCTGCTGGCGGTCGCGCTGATGCGGGCCGGCCGCACAGCCCGCGCCGACCGGGTCTTCCAGATGCTGATGGACACCACCGCGCAGATCCGGATCCGGTTCGCGATGGTGCTGCTCATCGCGTTCGTGGCGCTGGCTCAAGGTCTGGGGTTCGAGGCGATCCTTGGCGCGTTTCTGGCCGGAGCCGTGCTGCGGCTGATTGACGCCGACGCCGCGACGGTACATCCGCACACCGAGCTCAAACTGGATGCGATTGGTTACGGCTTCCTCATCCCGGTGTTCTTCATCACCAGCGGGGTGATGTTCGACGCGAAGGCGCTGTTTGCTTCCCCCTCGACGTTGCTGCAGGTGCCGCTGTTTTTGGCGGCGCTGTTTATGGTGCGGGGCCTCCCAGCGTTGCTCTATCGAGCAGAGTTGGGGATGCGACGCACCATGGCGGCCGGTTTCTTGCAGGCCACCTCGCTGCCGTTCATTGTCGCTGCGGTACAGGTTGGGCAACGGCTTGGCGCGTTGCCGCCAGCTTCCGGTGCGGCGCTGATCGCGGCCGGTCTTGCCTCAGTGCTGTTTTTCCCCGCGATTGCACTGGCGGTCATGCGCAGCGCCCCGTCCGAAGACCACGTGCGGTTCCCGCCGCTACTGGACCGCAGGTCACAACGTAGGTAGGCGGACGGCACTGCTGTCGCCACGGACGCTGGCCATGCGATCCCGCGGGCCTACCTTCTGGTCGCCGATCGTGGTGCGTGTCGCCTCGCCATACGTACCGGGGTACGGTCCTGCCCGCTGGTCAAACCACGTAAAAAGTGTCGTGGCGGTCGACGCCCTCGACCAGATCAAGCGGTGTGACGATCCGTGCTATCGGGCTGGCAGCTCCCTCTCCAGGGGCTCACTGCCGCAGAAGAATTCGCTGGCCGCAGAGTTGATGGGTCCACGGGTCAACTTGGCTAGCACAACCGGCACACAGCAGCACGCCGCCTGACCGCCCTATGTTCTCGACCGAGAACAACGCAGCGGCGTAACGGGACACCGGCGCGGCGGCACTGACCAGTATGGCTCTTCCAGATTCACTGCCAGCTACCCGGAAGGCATGGCACCGGCTCGCCGAGCATGTGCTGGCCGCCGCCCAGTACGCCGCGACCGGTGACATCGGACTGGTGCCTGCCCCCGGGTGGGTTCGCCAGCCATCAAAGATTGATCGAGCCCGCTCGCGACGTCCCACAGAACGAGGTGCTCATCACCGGCCCGCCGACCGGGCCGCCGTCCTGTCCCTGGTCGGTCGACCACAAAGGGCGGCCGACCGCCGGCGAGGTGGACGCCGGGACTCTTCGGGACTGTCCGGATGCGGCTTCCGCGCAAGGGGGCCTTCGCCGAGGCCGCAGAGTTCCCTCAGCGGCTGATGATCCATCGAGCGAGCAGGTGGTGCGCTTTCTGCGCTGGTATGCCTCCGTACCAGCGCCGGATCCGCTAGCTCGGGATCGGCTTCACGGTCCCCCACCTGCACCTGTATTTTTCCAGGGCCTGCGCGCCTTCAGCCGATCGATCGCTCGATCCCTTCGGCTGATCCGTTGGGCGCAAGCGTGACGGTGAGCAGCCTGGCCCCGGTCAGGTCGAGTCGCAGCCGGCGCCCGCTGCTGGCGTAGCGCAGCACCACGCTGGCGCAATTCGGGCAGCGCACCACCAGCGCGGGGGCGTCGGCATAAAGCGGGTGCGCGGCCAGCGGCGCAGTGTTTCCGCACCCGGCGCAGGTGGCCACGGCCGCCGTCAGGTCCACGGTGAACAATTCGGCGAGCGGACCGGCGGCCGCGTTGGCGTCCAGTCGCCGGTTCGCCGCCTCGTCGGGATCGGTCATCAGGGGCCTCCGGTGGCTCCGAAACGTTCGGTCTTGACCCGGGTTGGGTCGTGACCGAGGTCGGTCAACGCGCCGGCGACGGTTTCGACGAAGCTAGTCGGGCCGCACACCAGCAGATGCGGGGCCTGCGCCGGCGGGACGGTGTGTGCGGCCAGCATCACCGGGTCGACTCGTCCGGTCAGCCCGGTCCAGTCCGCGGGCGCCCCGCGGGTGAGGGTCACGGTCACCTGGACCGCGGCCGGTTGGTGCTGCAGCTCGGCCTGACCGATGACGTCGTCGACCGTCCGTGCGGAGTACAGCAGCCGTACAGGCACGGCGCTTCCGGTGGCGCGGTGATGGCCGAGCATGGACAGGAAAGGCGCCACGCCGGAGCCGCCGGCGATCAACTGCACCGGGCCGGCGGTGCCGGTGGGCCACACGAAGTAGCCGCCGATCGGGCCACGGAGTTCAAGAAGGTCGCCCACGCGCAAGACGTCGGTGAGGTAGGGCGAGACCTCACCGTCGTCCAGGCGCTCCACGACCAGCTCGATCCCGGGTTGCTCCGGCGCGGAGGCGATGGAGTAGCTGCGCTGCGCGGTGTAGCCGTCAGGGGCGGTCAGGCGCACGTCGACGTGCTGGCCCGGCAGGTGCCCGGCCCAGTCCGGGGGACGCAGGCTCAGCCGCCACGCGCGTCGGGTCTCGCGGTGCAGCGCGAGGACTTCGGCGCGTTGCCAGCTCAGTCGCCGGCGTATCGCTGTTCTCGCCACGGGTCGCCATAGTTGTGGTAGCCGAAGGTCTCCCAGAACCCGGGCTCGTCGTCGAGGGTCAGCTCCAGCCCGCGGACCCACTTCGCGGACTTCCAGAAATACAGGTGCGGTACCAGCAGCCGGGCCGGTCCGCCGTGCTCGGGCTCCAGCGGCTGACCGTCATAGGTGTCGACCACCCAGGCCCGCCCGTCGGTGAGGTCGGCCAGCGGCAGGTTCGTCGTGTAGCCGCCATCGCTGAACGCGACCGCGAACTGCGCGGCAGTCACGACGTCAGCGAGCAAGGTGTCCACCGACACCCCCTCCCACCGGGTGTCAAACTTCGACCAGCTGGTCACGCAATGCACGTCGACTGAAATCGATTCGCGGGACAGCCCTTGAAACTCTGCCCAACTCCAGCGGCGTACCTCATCGACCTGCCCCTGCACCCGAAAGTCCCAGTCGGTCAACGAAGTGTGCGGTGTCGGGCCAGCCGACAACACGGGAAACCCGTCCCCGACGTCGTACTGCCCAGGCGGCAACCGCCCGGGCGGAGCCTCCCGTCGTCGACGGGCGAACCCGCGAGACACGAACGACATCCCGCTCTCCCTCCCGCCAGTAGTCACTGGCCACCCAGGCAGCATGGCCACCCAGGCAGCATGGCCGCTCAGCGGCGCATCCACAGACCGCCTTCCCGCTTAGTCTCCACCACCTGCTAGACAAAACGCTTGCCGAACCTGAGCGCAGTGTCCATGATTTCCCGCCAGCCGCTGTCATCGTGAGCGCATGGCCACGGTTTAGGATCTCGACGATCTCTGTAACCGCGCCTTTGCGCTGCTGCTTCTTGAAGCAGCATAGGCGATGGCCAAGCACACCGTGTTGTCCCTTCTCACCGAAGATTGTCAATAGCGGTCCCCGGTCGGGATTCTTGGTATCCACCTTCGCTTCGGTCCATGAATTGAGGTTGGCGGTCGCCGCCTGAAACGGCGGCACCCCGGAGGCCGGCACTGCGAAGGTCGCATAGAGATCTTTCCCCTCGTCCTCACCCACGGCGTTGGCGAAGCGAAACTGTTCGTAGATGAGTGGAAGGGCACGGTGGGGTTGGCGGTGACTATGCCCCTCGGTGCACATGCAGTTCGCGATCTTGGCGCTGGTCGTGCACCGAACAGCGGCCTGATTGCTCAAATTCTGATCAAGATACGCGTTCGATGAGTCGCCCGGCCACAGCGCGTTGGCCTCACCATGCCCAGGCGGCGCTACGACGGTAGCCGCTGGTATCACCGCGGTGGGAAGTGGACTTGACTGTTCGGGTCAGATGATCGAGTTTGGAGATAACATGCACACCACGCAACCAGAGAGTCGACAGCAGCACCCCGCCATGATGGCCCACCGAACACAGCGGACCGCGGATCTTCAGCTGCGGGTCGCTGATGGGATCACCGCTTTCGCGGGATCGATGCCGTGGTCTACATGCACATCGCGCTGTTCGGCGTCTGGATGCTGTTCATTGAGTCCGATCCGTGGCCAACGCTGACACTGATCGTGTCACCGGAGGCGATCTCCTTATCCACGTCTGTCATGATCGGCCAGAACCGGCAATCAGCCTTCCTGCAGGCCAAAGCAGACCACGACTGCAACAAACAAGAGCTAGAACTCAAGACCAACACAGACCTAACCCGCGCGATCTATACACTCACCACCGAACTACACCGGCGGCTCCTCCAGGAGCCCACCCGATAGCACGCCTCCAACGTTCTCGCCGGCAAAGCTCGACCCGTCCGCCCTCGCGAGACAGGACGCAGCGGAACGTTCGCTAGTAAGTCAGCGTGTCAGTGCTGGATGTGGAGACGTCCTCCTGATGCGGTCTGTCGGGCTTGGTATCCCACGCATCGAGGAGGACGTGGGTGACTCAACAAGGAGTGCCGGATAGTCCGCCACTGCTTCACCTCTCGCCGATGGCACAGCAGCGCTCATTGCACGAACCCTTGCACGCCTACCGCGCCTAGATTGCTGAGGACGTGGCGCTGCGGCCCGGGGGAGCGAGGTCAATTGGCTTCGTTCCAAACCGTCACTCTCGTTCAGGGATGACCTGCGCTACCGGCTTCGACCAGCGAAGACCAGCCGGCTGACGTCCCGGACTGTCACCCCAGCGTTGCTCAGTAGCCAATGCACCGCCCCAGTAAATCAGACCAAAACTTAGCCTACTCACAGCGATATTGGCTGACCAGACGTAGTGCCCCCGGCAGGATTCGAACCTGTGACACACGGTTTAGGAAGAACCGCATCCCCGACCCCTACGCCTGCGACCAGCGACTATAGTTCGCCATGCGTCGCACCACGGTCCTCCTGAGGCATAGTTCTGGTTCATTTCGCACCACGATCCGCACCACGCAGGCAACGGTTGACCGCATCATCGCTGCGGCAGTGGTGACCAAGGTGGGGCCCGAACCGTTGATCTTCGGGGGTTTTCGGGAGTCCGGTCTTGCATTCGTGTTCAGTCGGCATCGTCCTAGCACGCGCCAGAACAGCCACGTGGCAGCGAACAGACGTTCGCGAACGGATGTGAATGAGATGGGAATAAAGACGATTCTGATGTTGGAAATGGTCAGCAGCTGCGAGCTCCAGCTCGGGAAGCTTGCTCAATCGACATTATTCTGGAGGTAACGCGTAGATGTGTGTTGTCTAACTTTCGACTCGGGATTGCTAAGTGAAGAATCATGGATGAGAGCTGATGTCGAGCACGGTGATCACCGCGACGGTCTGATTGTCGCGGGTCTCATCGGGGCCGTACATCCACCAAATCCGCCATGCCCCGGGAGTGCGATTTTCCACATAGGAGTCCCACACCTTCGCCTTTGGGGCGCCGGGGAAATTCTCGTACTGATGCGAGTGTAACCCTGGGTGACGAGGGTTGATCTGCAGCAATCCCAGGGCTCGGCGCACCTTACGCAGTTTGGTCGCGTACTGGGGACTGCTGGTAAGCATGTCTAGCGTCCCCCGGGCTGGAGTGGCAAAACGGAGCTGATAGGAGCCCACCCGGCTACTCCTCGTCGGTGTTGGTGACGTAGCCAGTGAAATCGCCCAGATTGACGGTGCGTCCGGCCTGGGCCTCGGTGATCCCGGTGCGGATGCGCTCGGCCAGGGCCGGGTCTTCCCAGACGATCAGCTCGCGCTCGGGGATGGAGACCACCGGTGTGAGCAGCAGCACGCCGTCGATGTTGCGGGCCACCCGGTAGCGCCTTCCAGGCTCGGCGCCGGCGCGGCCCAAGCTGACCCGACCGCGTGTGGGGTTCAAAAACCCGGTCACGGTGGCTGACCTGGAGTTGCGTCTGGCTAGTGGCCGGGTGCTGGCATGATCACCGGCCGTGCTTTGGTCGTTGACCTACAACGCGTTGCGCTGCATCTTGCAGCTCCTGGTTCTGCTGCTGCGCCGTGACCGATCGAAGGAGATCGAGGTCCTTGTGCTGCGCCACCAGGTCGCGGTGCTCCGCCGTCAGGTTCACAGACCGGATCTTGAGCCTGCTGACCGAGTGCTGCTCGTCGCCCTGTCCCGGTTGCTGCGCCGCTCCTCGTGGGGCACGTTCTTGGTGACTTCAGCGACGCTGTTGCGGTGGCACCGTGACCTGATCGCCCGACGCTGGGCCTACCCGCACCGCGCGCCGGGGCGCCCAGCCATCCCCGCGAGTCTTCGCGATGCCGTGCTACAACTGGCCCGCGAAAATCCGCACTGGGGCTACCAGCGCATCGCCGGCGAACTTCTCGGCCTCGGCCACCGCCTGTCCCCCAGCACCGTGCGCACCATCCTGGTCCAGGCCGGTCTGCCACCCGCACCGCGACGGACCGGACCGAGCTGGCGGCAATTCCTCACCGCCCAGGCTCACGGCATTCTCGCTGTCGACTTTCTGCACATCGATACCGTGCTCCTGAAACGAATCTATGTGTTCTTCGGCGTCGAGCACGCCACCCGACGGGTGCATCTTCTCGGTCTCACCGAGCACCCAACCGGCCGGTGGATGACTCAGCAAGCCCGGAACCTCATGATGGATTTGCCGGCACCGCCCAGCTTTCTCCTCCGCGATCGGGACGCCAAATACACGACCAGCGTCGACGCGGTCTTCCACGCCGAGGGCATCACAACCGTCAAGACTCCGATCCAGGCACCACGGGCAAACGCGATCTGTGAACGCTGGATTGGCACTCTGCGCCGCGAATGCACCGACCGACTGCTCATCTATCATGAACGTCACCTGCAAGCAGTACTCACCGAGTACGTGGAGCACTACAACCAGCACCGGCCCCACCGGGCCCTGCACCGTAGGCCGCCCCAGCCACCCCAACCGCCGCCAGCCAATCTCCCCGCCAACCGGATCAGACGGCGAAGAATCCTCCACGGCCTCATCAACGAGTACGAACCCGCAGCCTGACACACCGATGACCGCGCAGGTCAGCAGCAACAACCAGGTTTCTGAACCCCACAGGCTCAGCAGCCGCAGTGGTGGATCCGACCACGACCCAGCCGGTATCCGCGTACGCCGTGCCAGCGGCCAGCTTCTCGGTCGCCTGGTGCACCCACAGCCCCTCAGGTCCACCGCGCCGCCGCCGAGCGAGTCCAGATGGCATTGAGAGCGTCCGTAAAAAGCGGTACCCATGACCAGCGGCTCAAGCACCAGGTCGCCTCGTCACAGCCGCTGGCACGGACTGCGCCACAGCCGGCAATGCGAGGGTGGTGGTCACTCAGCCACCCGGTGCCCCGGCAGGCCCGACGACAGTCACGATCGCGGCTGCGAGGAACGCGACGCACGACACGACAACCAGGGAGGTACGCCCCGTTGAGTGCGTCACCAGGGCACTTGCTGCCAGGAACAGCAGACCAAGCGCGATCAACAGCGGGTAGTAATCCATGGATTTGTGCCCTCTCCTAGTGCTGACAGTCGTCGCGCGGGTGCAGGAGCGCGGTAGCGATCGCCGCGGCTGTCAGCCAGCCTGTACCGCTCCAGAATGTCATGAGTGCCTGTTGACCTGCTGCTTTGCGGGAAGATGCGGGTCAGGCCACGATCGTCGATCGTGTGTCTGCGACTCCTCTACTTGGTCATCGTGTGCCTGTTCCGATGGCTGGCGGTCCTTGCCCGCAGCGAGCCGGCAGTCATCGCCGAGCTTTTGACATTGCGGCACGAAGTCGCGGTATTGCGTCGCCAAGTGGTCCGGCCACGGCCCTCGTGGCCGGATCGAGCGGTGCTCTCCGCGTGGACCCGGCTGCTGCCGCGCCGCCTGCTCATGCACCGGCTGGTCACGCCGGCCACGCTGCTGGCCTGGCACCGTCGCCTGCTGACCCGCAGGTGGCGCTCTCCAAACCGGTCAGGTCGCCCGCCGGTGAACAGCCAGATCCGCGAGTTGATTTACCGGCTCGCGCGAGAGAACCCGCGGTGGGGTATCGCCGGGTGCACGGCGAGCTCATCCGCCTGGGCTACCGGGTGGGCGAGTCGACCATGCAGCGCGTCCTGCGCACCCACGGGCTGGGCCCGGCGCCGCGGGAGGTGGACACCTCATGGCGGGTGTTCCTGCGCGCCCAGGCTGGCGGGCTGCTAGCCGGCGACTTCTTCCACCTCGACACGATCTTCCTACGCCGCCTTTACGTCCTGTTCGTGATCGAAATACGCACCCGCCGGGTCCATATCCTGGGAGTGACCGCCCACCCCACTGGGCACTGGATCACCCAGGCCGCCTGCAACCTGGCCATGGATCTGGGCGACCGCATCAGCTCGTTCCGTGTCCTCATCCGGAACCGAGATTCCAAGTTCCCCGCCAGCTTCGACGCCGTATTCCGCAGCGAGAACATCACGATCGTCAAGACACCACCGCAGACCCCGCGAGCGAACTGTTATGCCGAACGGTTCGTGCGCACCGTCCGCGCCGAGTGCACCGACCGCATCCTGATCTACCACCAGCGCCACGCCACCAAGGTCCTATCCGAGTACGCCCAGCACTACAACTCTCATTGGCCACACCAGTCTCGAGACCAACGCGCACCCAACGACGACCCCCGCCCAGTCGCCATACCAGTCGACAGATCTATCCGACGCCATCGAATACTCGGCGGCCTGATCAACGAATACCACCCCGCCGCCTGACCCACACCACAAAACAGCACGTCACCGCCGTGTAACGAATTTTGGAGCGGTACACGATGCGGGGTTTGAAACGGCTCCGCTCGACCCACGTCATCAGCACCGGACACGCATTCGTCCAGAACCTCCGCCGCGGTCACTACGAACTCGGCATTGACATCGACCCCAGACACCGGCTCCCCGCGGCCTTTGCCGAGCTCGCCCTCGCCATCTGAACAGGATGTCTCCAGCGTCGAGCGCGTCTTGCCTTCTGCTAACGCATCAGCCCCTTCCTCGGTGCTGACCGATGCCGGTATCGCCGCGGTGACGATTCCACCCTAAAGTCCTCGGGCGAATGCCTCCGCGGAGCGGTTCGTGCTCACCGTCCGAACGGAAGTGACCGACCGGATGCTGATCTTCGACCAACGGCACCTGCGCGCTGTCCTGACCGACTACGCGCGCCACGACAACCGACGACGCCTACATCGCGCGCTCCACCATCACCCGCCCCGGCCCGACTACCCAGTCTCAACGAAACGGATCAAACGCCGATCCGTCCTCGGCGGCCTGATCAACGAATACGAACCAGCAGCCTCAAAGACCAGCTCAACACTGGTGACCGAGTTCTGGCACCCCACAGGGTCCATCGCTCAGAACAGCGGGTATAGGAACGGCGCCGCGGCGCTGCTGCCCACCGCCACGAGGGCCCCGACGAGCAGCAGCACGAGGATGATGGGGGTGAGCCACCACTTCTTGCTATGGCGCATGAAGCCCCACAGCTCGGCGAGGAAGCCGACCCGGCGGCGCTCCGCCTCCCGAGCGAAATCGAGCGTCTCGCCGGTTGTCGCCCTGGAGATGTCGTCAGTCACGGCCCCACCTCGGTCACGGTTGTTAGTACGGGCGGAAGTACCGCTCCTCCGTTGATGTCCGCTCCCGCGGGACCCAGTACGAGGGGGCGGACGGATCGGCACGCTGGTCGAGGGGGTCCCGGTCGAGCACGCGGACGATCAGGGCGGTCGGCGTCACGACACCAAAGTAGACGACGGCCATGACGGCGTGGGACACGGCCCAGCCGATCGGGAACGTCGCCCGGTTCCAGCCGACGAACAAGGGCCGCCGGGCGGCGGGCACGGCGAGGTAGACGAGGCTGAACACGCCCCCCGCCGCCCATGCGATGGCGGCGGCGACCGGCGACCCGGTCCAGTGGTGCACGGCGACTCCGAGCACGGCGACGAACGGGGGCAGCAGGAGGCCGAAGACCAGCAGGTCTTTTCGGCTCGGATGCCGGTTGATCGATGCCATGGTCCGTCCCGTCCCGCTGCCGCTAGTCGAGCGCGAACTGCGCCAGGTATTCGTCCACCGGGTACTCGGTGGCGTCGGGCTGCCCGTCCTTCACGAGGACGGCGTCCTCGAGCACCAGCACATCAATGTTGGTCGCCATGAAACACCGGTAGGCGTCCTCCGGTGTGCACACGATCGGCTCGCCCCGCACGTTGAAGGACGTGTTGACGAGCACCGGGCAACCGGTACGCCGCTCGAAGCTCTGGAGTAATCGATGGAAGCGGCCGTGGCGGTCGGCGTCGACGGTCTGAAGCCGGGCAGAGTAATCAATGTGGGTGACGGCCGGGATCTCGGAACGGTGCATCTTGAGGCGATCGAACCCTTCGCCCGGCGTGATCCCGGAGGGCCGCCGCCGCGCCTCGCTCACCGGCGCGACGAGCAGCATGTAGGGACTCTCGCCGGCTCCGCCCATGTCGAACCAGCCGCCGGCATGGTCCTCAAGGACTGCCGGAGCGAACGGCCGGAACGACTCCCGGAACTTAATCTTCCGGTTGAGGAGCGACTGCATCTCCGGGCGGCGGGGGTCGGCCAGGATGCTCCGGCAGCCGAGGGCGCGGGGGCCGAATTCCATACGTCCCTGGAACCAGCCGACGACCTGGCCAGCGGCCAGGAGGCCGGCGACGTGGTCACACAGCGCGGCTTCGTCGTCGAAGGCGGTGTAGCGGGCGGTGGCGCCGGCGAGGAAGGCCTCGATCTCGCTGCGCCCGTAGCGGGGCCCGAGAAGGGAGCCGTGCTGGGAATCCCGCCGGCCGGGCTGACGGGGGTTCCCGAGGAGCTGGTGCCAGATGAATAGCGCCACGCCCAGCGCGCCGCCTGCGTCGCCGGCCGCGGGCTGGATCCAGATATTCTCGAACGGCCCTTCACGCAGGACGCGGCTGTTCCCCACACAATTCAGCGCCACACCTCCAGCCAGGCACAGGTTCGCCATGCCCGTCATGGCATAGGCGTGGCGGGCGCAGCGGAGCAGCACCTCCTCGGTGACCTGCTGGACGGACGCCGCTAGGTCCATCTCCCGCTGGGTGATCGGGCTCTCCGGCCGGCGGGGCGGCCCGCCGAACAGGTCGTCGAACCGCCGGGACGTCATCGTGAGCCCCTGGCAGTAGTTGAAGTACCGCATGTCGAGCCGGAACGACCCGTCCTCCTTCAGGTCCATGAGGCGGGTCCGGATGAGGTCGGCGTAGATCGGTTCGCCGTAGGGAGCGAGGCCCATGAGCTTGTACTCGCCAGAGTTGACGCGGAAGCCGGCGAAGTAGGTAAAGGCGGAGTAGAGCATGCCGAGTGAGTGCGGGAACCGGAGCTCGGACTCGAGGGTGATGCGGTTCCCCCGGCCGGTCCCGAGGCTGGCGGTGGCCCACTCGCCGACGCCGTCGAGGGTGAGGACGGCCGCTTCCTCGAACGGCGACGGAAAGAAAGCGCTAGCGGCGTGTGACTCGTGGTGCTCGGTGAAGACGTAGCGCTTGCGGTATGCCCCCCGGAGTCCCCGGTTGAGTTCGCGGGTCAGGTGCAGCTTCTGGCCGAGCCACGGCGGCATGGCGTGCACGAAGGAGCGGAACCCTGCCGGAGCGTAGGCGACGTAGGTCTGGAGGAGGCGCTCGAACTTGAGCAGGGGCTTGTCGTAGAAGCCGACGTAGTCGAGGTCACCGGGGCTGAGGCCCGCCTGGCTCAGGCAGTAGTCGAGAGCGTGCTGCGGGAACCCCTCGTCGTGCTTCCGGCGGGTGAAGCGCTCCTCCTGGGCGGCCGCCACGATGCGGCCGTCGATGACGAGAGCGGCAGCGGAGTCGTGATAGAACGCGGAGATTCCGAGGATCGCGGTCACCGGCGGATCACCTCGGCCAGGCGGGGGGCGAGCAACCCGGCGAGGCGGCGGTGCCCGAGCTCGTTGAGGTGGCCGTCGTTGCGGAAGCGGCTGGCGGCGGGGTCGGGATCCTGCGCCTCGTTGGCCCGGATGACCTCGATGCCGTCGGCGGCGATCGCGGCCTCGTCGAGCCGTTCGAGGTCGGCGTCGTCGGCGAGGAGGACGAACTGGGCACCGTCGTGGCGTACCTCGCCTGCGAGCTTCCGGATCAACGTGGTGGTCAGCTGGTGGGCGTAGTCGAGAGCCACCGGCGCCGGCGGCGCCGGCGTTGTCAGCGGCGGGGGCGGCACGGCTGACCCCTGGGTGGTGGGGGGTGCGGCGTCGGCGAGTGACGGTATCGGCGAGGCCGGCTGGGAACGCTCAAACGGCTTGGGCTGCTCGGCCGGGGTGCCAAGCCCGTAGAGCACCTGCACAAGCCTGCGATTGTGCTCGATCCGGCTGGCGACGAAGGTCAGGAAGGCCGAGTGGTCGGCGAGGCGGACCTGCGCCCAGCAGAACGCCCGAGTCCTGGCGCCGTCGATGCGCGTCATGCGGAACCGGGCGTCGAGCCGGTAGGCCGAGCAGAGCGGGTATTCCGGGACGGGGTAGCCGACGAGCTCGAGGGAGCCGTCGGGCTGCGGGGCGAAGGCTGCCTTACCGAACGGTCGCCGCATCCGGTGCAGCGTCGTGTCGTCCTCCGGGTCGTTTTCGCTGGCGTGGAACACAACAACGTTGGGGCGCAACCTCCGTCCCAGTTCTCGGTACCAGAGATAGGCCTGGTCGGTGCCGTAGCCCCGGACCCCGGCGTTGAGGACCTGGACCGGGCTTCCGAGGTCCGCGGTCAGCTGCTTCTCCACGAGAGCGGCGTAGGTGTGCTCCTCGGCCACCTCGAAGCCGGCCGCTTGCGAGTCGCCGAGGAGCAGCACCCGCCGCCCGCCGGCCGGGACGTCGGAGAGCTCGGGGCCCCGCAGGCCGAGGGAGTTGATCCGCACGGTGTTGCGGAACTCCACCGGGTAGGGGCGGGGGCCGACGTACTCGCCGCGCACCCCTGGCTGCTGCACCCAGCCGAGCAGCTCGTCGTGGGTCCAGAACAGTTCGGGCTTCGAGTACACGGCGTGGATCGGCTGGTATCCGGCGAGGCGGAAGCCGACCTCGACGAGCACGAGACACACCATCGTGGTGACGGCCAGCAGGGCGAGCTTCTGGAGCCAGACGACGAGCCGGGTTCTCCACCAGGCGGGCCGTGACGGCGGCGCGTCGACGGTGACGTCCTCGCCGGGAGCTGGCGCCATCCCAGTCGTTTCCCGCACGGCAACCTCCGGGACATCAATCGGTATTCGACGAGGCGGAGGGCGGGGACAGCCGCTCCTGATCGTCGACGCGAACCAAAACTCCGGTCGTGCCGGCGTCCGGACCGAGTGGGGCAGTCTAGGGATGCGCCATTCCCGCATCCAGTCAGGGTGGTCGCCCCGGTCCCGGTTTTCGAGGTCCCTGGTCGCGCCGGTCCTTCCTTCGGGGATACTCCGCTGGGGCGGTCGCCCTGACTGTTGTAATGGACCTCCGCGCCGGAGCGACGCCTGCACCGCCACCAGCCCGAAATTTTGAAAGCTGAGATGGCGGGAGGCGGACCAGGGGGCACGGCTCCGGCAAAGTCTGCTTTTCAGTAGGTCAGCAGTAGTTTGGCGGGCCGGAGCGGGTCCCATGCGTGATGTCGGAGGGCTTGGGCGATGTTGGTGCTGCGGTTTATTCGCAGGATGCTCAGCGCCAGGTTGCGGAGCGAGGCCATGGTGCGGGGGTCTGTTTCCGGTGCGGATTTGGGAGCGGTCTTGTCGTAGGTGACGTCGCGGACCCAGTGCAGGTGGTTGTCGGATAGGGGGTGCCGTTTTCCGGCACCCCCTCCTCAGAACCGTGCGGACCACTCGTCGCGGCACACGGCTCAAGCAGCCCGCGGGGGCGGGCAGGCATCTGTTCTACTGGTCCGTGCCGTGCGGTTTGTCGTCTGGGTGACGGCGGGCGCAGTGGGCGTGTACAAGGTGGTGTGTCGTCCGGTGGCTGTTGTGCTCGGTGATGGCCTGGCGGGTCATCGCCTGGCGGATGGCCGCGTACCAGGTCTCCCATTGGCTGGGGAGTCGGGCAGGCGGTCGGTGTAGAGCAGCGGTTCCCCGCACAGCGGGCATTGTCCGTTCTGATCACGCAGGGCGTGTTGCCAGGACGGGGCCAGTTGCGGGGGTTTGCGCTTGCGTCGCCGGTCGGCCCAGTACTGCGCTAGGGCCGGTCGTCAGGTGAGTTCCTGCCGATGACCGGAACGTGCCGAACGATCTTCGTCCAGGCGTAGCGGTGGAGGTAGGCGCCGGTGTCTTGGTCACCGTAGAGCCACTGGTTATGCCTGGTCGGCTGGAACGGGCCGAAGTAGCGGGCGGTGACCCATTTTCGGCTCTTGTGGGGGTGCCTGCGGCGGGCCCATTTGTAGAGGTGTTGCCACAGGTGGTCATCCAGTGTCTGGTAGGCCTTCTTGGACGCCCCGGGCCGGAAGTAGTTCGCCTGGCCTCGGATGATCGGGTTCATCGTGTTGATCACCTCGAGGGGACTGGCGCCACGCAGGACGCGCAGCTCTGTGGCTATCCTGCGCCGGATCTTTTTGATCGCGTCACGGCTCGGTTTGGTAAGCACCTTGGTACCACCGTGAACGTGGTAGCGGCGAATGGTGAAGGCCAGAAAGTCGAATCCGTCGTTGATTCGGCTGATTCGTGTCTTTTCCTTGTTCAGGTGTCGCTTGCCAGCGTGAAGGGACCAGCGGTTTGCCATGACCTAGGGACCATCGGGTCTGGTCAGTGAGCATGGTGATCTCCGTTGGGGTAGTCAACTGACACGCCGGTGTTGGCGTTGGTTGTGTTGCTGTGGCTGGGTTTTTGGCGGCGCCGGTAGGACTGGCCCTCGATGATGAGTTCGTCGGTGGTGGAGACGAGCCGGTCCACGGCGGACTGGGCGAGCAGTGGGTCGGCCATCATGGCCAGTCACTCGTTTGGGGTGCGGTTGGAGGTCAGCACGGTGGCGGCCTTGCGGTGCCGTTTCACGATCAGCTCGTAGAAGTCGGTGGTTTCGGTGGTATAGCGGTTGGAGGGCGAAGTCGTCGAGGATGAGCAACTCGACGTGGGCCAGCCGGCGCATCTTGGCCTCACGCTGTTGTCCAGCCGGGCGGGCTTGAGCCGCTTGAGCAGCTTGTCGGCGCGGGCCATGAGCACGCTGTGCCGGCGGCGCACGGCGATGTGGCCGAGCGTGGTGGCTAGGTGGGTCTTGCCCACCCCGACCGGGCCTAGCAGCAGAGCGCCGTGCGGGCCGTCGAGGAACCGTAGGCTGGTCAGTTTGGCCCAGAGTTGCTGGTCGTAGCGTACTGCCGCGGTGGGGTTCCAGGTGTTGATGTGCATGCTCGGGTCGAGGCCGGTGGTGCGGGCGCGCAGCCGCGCGGAGTTGGTCTTTCGGCGGGTGACTTCGTCGGCCAGGACGAGTTCGAGGAAGTCGGCGTGTGGCAGGTGTTGCTGGCGGGCCAGGGTGAGCCGTTCGGGCAGGGTGTCGAGCAGCTTGCCGAGCTTGAGCGTGCGCAGCACCTGCTTGAGGTCGGGTGAGATTGGGTCGGTCACCTTGGTCGCGCTCATCGGGTTTCCTGGCCTGGGTTGATGCCGCCGTCGATCACCTTCATCCAGGAGGGTTTGACTCGGCGGAACTCGGCCGGATCGCGAGCGAACCGGGTCGCGCCGGCGGCCACCGGCGCCGGGAGCGGGGTGGGGGTGTTCTCGGCGGCCTGTTCCAGCATCGATGCGATCTTGGTGACGGAGATGACGTCGAGCTCCAGCGCCCGGCCGCAGGCGGTGTTGACTGGCTGGTCGCCGTAGCGGCGGGCCAGGCCAACCAGCCGTAGACCTGCCGCATCCGGGTCCACGGCAGCTTGTCATCGAGCAGCCGCTTGTCATAGATGCCCACATCCTCGCCGTGACGACGGGCGGCGGCGATGAGCCGGTGCAGGTCGCGCAGCGCATACGCGGTCTTTTCGGCGGGCAGGTCCTCAGGGTCGGTCCAACGGCCGCCCGGCTGCTGCCGAGGGTGGACCTTGACCAGCTGCCTGCGGCAGAACAGCTTGACCAGCGTGGTGTCGGCCCGGACGTCGAGGTGTTGGCCGAGGTAGGCCTTTGGCGCCGAGTAAAGCGCCTTGCCGATTTCGATGTGGAAGTCGCGGTGGGCCTTCACCCGGGTGAAGATCGGCACGTCATAGGCGTCCGGCACGGGCAGCAGTGCCCCGAGTTCGTACTCGGCGAACACCTCGGCCGGCCGGGCCTGCAGGGTGCCGTGCATGCGGCGGCCGGCGACGTCGCGGCACCACTTCTCGGCGTGGGCCTGCGCGTCGGCCAGATCGACGAACTCCTCGCCGGCGAAGAAGTTCCCGCGCACGTACTGCACGACCCGCTCCACCCGCGGCTTGTCCTGGGCATGGCGGACCCGGGCCGGGTCAGTGGCGAACCCTGTGGGTGCCGAACGGGTCATCCACAGCGGTGACCTGCATCATCACTGGACAGTGACCGTCGGGCATGATCGCCGTTCGTGGCGGTACGACTGCTTTATTTGATCTTCCGACAGCTGCTGGCCTGGCTTGGTCTGCTGGCCCGTAATTCACGATCGAAGAACGCGGAGATTCTGGTGCTCCGCCATGAAGTCGCCGTGCTCCGGCGGCAGGTGTGCAGACCCCGTCTGTCTCGGGCGGACCGAGCGGTGTTCGCGGCGTTGACGCCGCTGCTGTCCAAGGCCTGCCGATTGCATCGGCTCGTCACTGCGGAGACGGTGTTGCGGTGGCACCGGGACCTAGTGAAACGACGGTGGACCCAGCCGCGACGCCGCAGCCCGGAGCCGCTCGACAGCACCGCAGCCCCGTAGGCTGGTGCTGCGGGTGGCGTCGGAAAACGCGACTTGGAGATACCGGCGGATCCAGGGTGAACTCGCCCAGGCTCGGCCACACACTCGCTGCGAGTACAGTGTGGTTTGATCTTGAAGCAAGCCGGTATCGACCCGGCACCTCGCCGCGACGGCCCCACCTGGCGACAATTTCTGACAGCTCAAGCACACGGCATTCTCGCCACCGACTTCTTCTGCGTCGACACGCTGCTATTCCGCCGGCTTTATGCGCTGTTCGTACACCTAAACAGGTGAATTAGGTGTGTCTTAAGCGAAGGATCGGCTTACCTGAGCCGTTGGGGCCGATCAGGCCGACCACCTGTCCCGGCTGGGCGACCAGACCGACATCGGCGAGCACGAGGTTGCCGTCGTAGTCGAATGAGATCCCTTCAGCCGAGATCATGACGCGCAGGCTCTCTTGATCGGGTATGTCATGATCACGGTGACCCCTGACTCTGGACAGACCTGGCGGCCACCGCGCTGCCGGTTGACTCTAGAAGAACATAACAGTCATAACGGTCATCCTCTAGCAGCAGTGTCGCCTCGGGCAAGGCCTTGTCAGCGCTGCCACGCAGTCGGCACCCGCCCAGGTGGCCGCTCGGTCGGTCATGGTCTGCTCCATGCACAACGTTGTTTCTCGCACCTACTCTGCATCAGAACGGGGGAGACCGGGATTGGCCGATTTTGGGCAGGGCAGGGCGGTGGCCTTAGCCCACTGGGACTTGAGGCCACCGCCGGTAGACCTGCGTTATGACTTGCTACCCCCAAAGAGGCCGAGGAGCCCACTTCCATCGCGGGAACTCCCTAGGATGTGGGCGAGTCCGGTGCGGGTGTATTTGGGGTCGTCGAATGGGATGCAGCCCTTGAAGCGACCGCGGCTGCTCTCGCAACCACTGTAGTAGCTGCCATCGCCTTGTCCATAGCCGCCACCCATTGCAAAGACATCTGAGATCCTCATAACGCTCCCTTTCCCCTTTCCCAGTTGATGGGGGAGTCATGCACGTCAAAAGGACACAAAAGCGACCTAGGAATTGTGCACAGCCGCCTAGACTGCGCGGTCGATGCACTGTCGGTCAGGTTACTATCTGATGTAGGCCCGCGCCCGGGAAACGTTTTGACACGATGCCCTAATCGTCGACGCAGTCCAGCGTCGTAGCGGACTCTGCCCCGGAGTCACATCGGCAGCGTGTCAATCGGCCGCACTCGACAGCCCTCAGATGACCCGAGCTGACCCCCCTTACTCTCCGTGGTCACGCAAGCTTGAAAATAGGCCAAGACAGTCGCAATTGCAACGATAACTTTATGTATATCAATGACTACAGTGGGTGAAAATAGCTGGTTCAACGGGTTAGCTGTAACGCGTGGCGGACACCCTAGCACCGGCATCGGAGGCCACTAGCCGGCGAGGCACCTGAAGCAGCCGTCGGTGCGGCAGGCACGGACAGCAACGAACACGCGCCAATAACGGCTCGGTCTACCCGCCGCTGGCTGTCTAGCCGGCGCGCCTCCAAGGCGGATGGTCGGATCGTCTCCGCACTTTCCTGAACCATCCGCTTCTCTAAACTGGTAGTCGTCAATGCGTGCAGCCCTTTGAAGTTGCGCCAGTTTCATTCGACGGCGATGGATAGGCGGCGGCCAGGTCATCGTCATCGGGTCCGCCCAGCAGTGCTTAAAGCTGACTGTCGCGGGATGATGAGCGGACCGCGCGTTGCGCCGGTCCACCTCTCGGCTCTCGGCCACCTCACGTGACCATCAGCCCTTGATGGAGAATGGCCGCTCGGGGTACCTGGCGCCCTGCCGACCGGGTTGGACGGCGACCTGCGAGCATCGCAGGGTGAACGCGCAGCCGGGCATTTTCGCCCTCGGGACGTCGGAGCACGCCTATCTGGAGTTCGACCTGCACCCGGGTGTCCGGCCCGCGCAGCTTGTGGCCGGTGCGGCAAGCCTGGTTGATCCACTGTCGACCACCGGTGGCGTGAACCTGGTCATCGGATTTCGACCTGAGATGCGGGCACGAGCCGCAGACCCGGAGGAGATACTGGCGGATGCACACGGCTGGCTCGACGACCTGAGCCTCTCGGGCTCGACCCTTCCCGAGGTGGCGGGCAACCGTCGCTCCAAGCAAAATTAAAGTTGGTAATTGACGTGCTGTCAGGCGCCCACTACTGGGGAAGCCCCTCCATCCCGCCTTCCAAAGATCATTCTAACGAAATTCTAGCTAAGTTCTAACTAAGTGCACATGTGGTGGCGGTAGTCTTCCGCCTGACGGCCGGGCAAGGACCCCCCTATCCTCACCCCGTCCGGCCGTCACCCACCTACATGCCCTTGTCGTCGACCGTCGATATTGGGCACGCCGGCTGCTTACCCGACTCGGCAACCTGCCCGTCACCACCAGCCAGCAGGAGCTCCTCGCCACCCTCGCGGAGGAGTTCTCCGCCGACGAACGACGAAATCGACCGCGCATTCGGGCGGAACTCCAGCCGTGTCTGACGACTACCTCCACCAGGTCGAGGTGACTTGTCCCTCCTGCAGCTTCAGCCGAGCCGTCGCTGCCACGAGGGGTGCTGCCTGTCACGCAAAGCGATGCGGATGGCTGAGCTTGAACTGCAGTAGGGCACCAGCCTGGTGCGCAACTGGACAGTAGGAGGCACCGTGGACCTGCGACCGGCCGCTGCGGCTGGACGCTGCACCTGCTGCGGCGGGAACCACCTGGCAACACCAAGCCCGCGGTATCTGTGGCCAGTGTGGCCACATTACCCAGCACCAGACCCCAGAGGTCCGAGTGTTTGTGGGCGGCGCGTTATCCCCTGAATAAATTTCACGCGCCTAATTGTCAGGCTGTGAGCCAGAATCTGCCAATTGAATGACCTCGCCCGATCAGATCAACCAGAGAAGCTGTGCCCACGAATCGTTCGCCACAGTACCCGGCCATGACTACCCCTCGCCAGGCCCGGTCACTGCCTATGTTGCTGCCGAGCTGGTGGAACGGGGCTGCGAGGCCTGGCGGATCAGTGAGCGGAGCGGATGGTACGCCGAGATCGAGGCCTGAGGAGAAATCGAGAAGAATTAGTGATGAATAAGTACGGCCTGTTCGAGCTGCCAGCGCCGGTCAGAGCAACGGACGATACTCGCCATGACCGCTGCGCCGACCTTTGTGATTCGTTGATCTACGAGACGCGGGGGCCTGATGACCGCGGAGAAGTCGCAGGAGCCCCTGGACATGCTGCTAGACAACCTGGCGTCGGAGGGGGCGCTATGACTGCCCGGGCCGCGCCTGTCCTCCCCGACCCTGAGGTGGCCCGGTTGCACCGGGTACTGGAGGACGTGCGGTTCTCGCTGGAGCGGGGCTACTGGCAGGCCGCGCTGGCAGCGGCCTGCGCCGCCTTGACCCGCGACGAGACGACTAAAGCGATGAATGCGCGCACACGATCACTGTGAACAAAAGCAATCGGGTCCTACTACGACTCCGCCGCTGAGTCCAAGAAGGACCAACCTATTCACCTGATCCGAAAATTATGTCGGGGACGGCGTGCTTCATTACCCGGCGGAGCGTGAGCGGAGCCGGGTTGGTGTGAAGGTGACGTGTTTGCTGGCGGTGGGTCAGGCTGTGGGTTCGAGGGTGACTC
>JALZHU010000292.1 GCA_030860695.1 Actinomycetota bacterium | reverse complement strand
GCGCCAACGTCACCCGCTCGTTGTCGGTCAGCTCTACAGCAACAGGTTTCGGACCTCGCATTCACCCACTATACCGCCTAGAAACTTACGACTCAGAACACTAGCTTTACCGGCCGGTCGGGTCCTGCGACACGAAAAATCATTCGCAAGGGTGGCTATTTGGATGAAGGGCCCCGAGCTGGCTGACCGAGCTGCGGCAGTCGCTGCGGCGCTGGCTGAGTTCGACGTGCGCCCCGACGATCGAGTGCTGATCATGCTCCCCGACGGTCCTGGCTTTGCCGAGGCCTTCGCTGGGGTAACGCAACGGGGCGCAGTGCCACTGCCGGTTAATCCGGGACTGCCCGCGACCGACATCGCGGCCATCGCCGCCGAGACAGGTGCCCGGCTGGTGTTGACCTCGGCGAAGCGGATCCATCGGCTGGCCGACCTGGACACCCAGCCACCAGTCCTGGTGGATGGCCCCCAGGGGCTCTGGGCAACTGCGCTGCGGTTGCGCTGAGCGAGCGACAGGTACCCGCCGACAAGGGGGCGGCGGGTACCTGTCGCCTTTCCCAAAAGCTGGTCCGTCGTCCGCCTAACCCGTTGAGCCTGCGCTGTGCTCACCCGAAGCGGCCCGAGATGTAGTCCTCGGTCCGCTTGTCGGCAGGATTAGAAAAGATCCTTGACGTCTCATCCACCTCGACGAGCCTGCCGACCCGCTTGCCGTCGGCATCGACCTCGGCAGTGAAAAACGCCGTCCGGTGCGAGACCCGGGCCGCTTGCTGCATGTTGTGGGTAACGATGATGATCGAGAACTTCTTGATCAACTCTATCATCAGGTCTTCGATCTTGCCTGTCGCGATCGGATCCAGCGCCGAGCACGGCTCATCCATCAAGATCACGTCGGGCTGGGTAGCAATGGCGCGGGCGATGCACAAGCGCTGCTGCTGGCCCCCGGACAGACCGTAGGCGTTCTGCTTGAGCTTGCCCTTCACCTCGTCCCACAACGCCGCGGCGCGCAACGCCTGCTCGACGATGTCGTCCAGACTGCCCTTCATGCCGGTGACCCTCGGGCCGTAGGCGATGTTGTCGTAAATCGACTTGGGAAACGGATTGGGTTTCTGGAACACCATCCCAATCCGGCGGCGGACCTCGATCGGGTCGACCTGGGGGCCGTAGATGTCCACGCCGTGGTAGGTCACCGTGCCCTCGACGCGGGCGCCCGCGACAAGGTCGTTCATCCGATTCAAGCAACGCAGCACGGTCGACTTGCCACACCCCGACGGTCCGATCAACGCGGTGATCGCACCGTCGTCGAAGGTCAGGTCGACCTCGCGCACGGCGAGGAAGTCGCCGTAGTAAACGTGCAGGTTGTGTACTGCGATTACCGGCTCAGCGGACCCGCTCGTGCGCACCGTCCGACGGCTGCGCACCTCCACGTGCAGCTCACGGTCCTCCTCAGGCCCGCTGTCCGGCCGGGTGTCGCTGCTGACGGTCTGTTGTTCGGAGGAACTCATCGGTTTGTGGTCCTCTCGGGCCATGCGGATGTCACCAACGTTGCTGGAAGCGGTTGCGCAGGAAAATTGCCAAGCCGTTCATCGCAAGCAGGATAATGATCAACAGCAGAATGGAGGCGTAGGTCAGCGGGACGAACGCCTCGCGAGATTGGATCGCGAAGTTAAAGATCTGCACGGGCATGACGGTGTAGCGCGACAGCGGCCCATCCGGGGTAAAGGTGATGAACGTCGTGGCTCCGATCAGGATCAACGGCGCGGCCTCACCGATAGCTCGTGAGATGGCCAGGATCGAACCGGTTGCGATGCCTGGAACCGCCGCGGGCAGCAGCTGATACCACACGGTCTGAAACTGCGTCGCCCCGACGGCCAGCGAGCCATCCCGAATCTCCCCAGGCACCGCCCGCAGGGCTTCGCGGGTGGAGATGATGATGACCGGCAGGATCAGCAGGGCGAGCGCGATCGATCCGGACAGTGCCACCGCGCCCACGTTGAGGGGGCTGCGCACCACGAAGGCGAGCACCAGGATGCCGAAGATGATCGAGGGCACTGCGGCCAGGTTCTGGATATTCACCTCGATCATCCTGTTGTACCAGCGGGCGCGGTCGGCGTATTCCTCCAAGTAGATCGCTGCTGCGATGCCCAACGGCAGCGCGATACCCGCCGTCATCGCGATGACCAGCAGCGTGCCCATGATCGCCGGCTGGACGCCGGCGGTCTCCGGCCGAATCGTCGAGGGCACCCCGGTAATCAGATTGAGGTCAAACCGGGCGATACCCTCGACAATAATTGTGAGCAGTATGAAGATCAGGAACAGCGCAGCCATCGTCAGGCAGGCCCACAGCGCGGCAACGAAGACTATCGAAGTTGCGTCCCGTCGCGGGCCACCGTCCAGCGCCCGGGTGCCCGGCGCGGACGTTGGGCGAGGAGTTTCGGTAATTGTCATAACGCCGCCTCCGCGGGACCAAGTACGTCGGCGGTCATCAGTACGCCTGCCGATACTTGCGAACCAGCCTGATGCTGATCACGTTGATGACCAAAGTGATGGTGAACAGCAGTGCACCCACCGCGAACAGCGAGTAGTACACCGGACTGCCCTGCGGGGCATCGCCGCTGGCTATCTGCGCAATGAATGCAGTCATCGTCTGCGCCTCCTCGCGGGGATCACCGGTCAGCTGGGCCAAGTTCCCACCAGCGACCGCTAGGATCATCGTCTCGCCAACCGCGCGGGACAGCGCCAGCACGATCGCGGCGATGATGCCTGACAACGCCGCCGGGAACACCACCCGCAACGTCGTGATACGACGGTTCGCCCCCAGGGCGAATGAGCCCTGCCGCAATTCCTGCGGCACCGCGGACATGGCGTCCTCGGACAGCGATGCCACCGTCGGAATGATCATGAATCCCATGACGATGCCGGCGACGAGCAGGTTGTAGATGTTCGGGATCCCGAACAGGGGTTGGAGCAACGGCGTGATTGCGGTCAGCGCGAGGAAGCCGTAGACCACGGTCGGGATGCCGGCGAGCAACTCAAGGATGGGTTTGACGACCTTGCGTACCCGCGGCCTGGCGTACTCCGACAAGAACATGGCAATGCCCAAGCCGAGCGGGATCGCGACCAGTAGCGCGATCCCGGTTGCCATGAACGTGGCTGTCACCAGCGGCAGGACGCCCCAGTCCTTGTCCCAGGAGAACTTGTCGCCGAATGACGCAGTCCAGGTGGTGCCGGTGAGGAATTCGATCGGGCTGACGTGGGCGAAAAACGTGAACAGTGGGATGACCAGCGCCGCGACGACGCCGATGGTGACCAGTACTGACAGCCCTGCAGCGCCGGCGAGCACAGCCTCGATAATCCGCTCCCCCACCCGTGGTGAGGATTTCGTGAGCTCATGGCGCCCGTGTCTCCCCGGGCCCGGTCCTGGGGAGACAGGGTCGACGGTGGTTGCTGTCACGCGATCAAGCCCCGGCCTTGCGCTTCAGCTCCGCGAGCGCATCGAGGGCTTTCTGCTTCTGTTCGGGGGTCATCGGAACGAACTGCGCGGCCTCGACGATCCGGTCGTTCTCCGCTAGGTAGAAGTCGGTGAAGGCGACGACTTGCGGCTTCTTCACAGCAGCGTCGGAGACGTAGATGAACAGCGGCCGGGCCAGCGGGGTGTAGCTGCCGTCCTGCACGGCCTGTGCGGATGGGGCCACGCAGCCGTTACCGTTGTCGATCTGGATGGCCTTGAGGCGTGCCTGATTCTCCTCGAAGTACGTGAACCCGAAGTACCCCATAGCGCCCCTGGATCCCTCGACACCCTGGACGATCACGTTGTCGTTCTCTGACGGACTGTAGTCGGTGCGGCTTGCGCCCTCCTCACCGTTGATCTCATCGGTGAAGTAGTCGAACGTGCCCGAGTCCGCACCCGGCCCGAACAGGATCAACGGCTCGTTCGGGAAGCTCGGGTCCACCTGGTTCCACGTCCTGATCTGCGAGCCCGGCTCCCAGATCGCCTTGAGCTGCTCGACGGTCAAGCAGTTCGCCCAGGTGTTCTCCTTGTTGACCACGACAGTGAGGGCATCGTTAGCTACCTGCAGCTCCTCGAAAGCGATGTTCCTCGCCTCGCAGGCGGCCCTCTCCTCGTCGGAGATCGGGCGAGAGGCATTGGAGATGTCCGTCTCGCCGTTACAGAGCTTCTGGAAGCCACCCCCGGTGCCAGACGTGCCGACCGTGACGTTCACTCCCGGGTGTTCGCCCTGGAACAGCTCGGCCGCAGCCGAAGATAACGGCTCCACTGTGCTCGAACCATCAATCACGACCGGACCGGAGAGCTCCGGACCGCCGCCGCCGCCAGCACCGCCGCCGCCGCCACACGCAGCCAGCACCAGACCAGCAGCAGCGACGACGACCGCAGCATGTGCACGGCGTACCTGCTTCATTATCACGAACGGACCCTTTCCGTGGTGGGAATAACGGTGTGGCGACAAACTCTGCCGCCTTGCCGCAAGGCGCGTGAAACCAACCTGGATCCAACAATGCGGATCTGAACGTGAGATGAATCGGTTCTAAACAAATGGCCCGAAAGTGGTCACAGTTGTCGATGATTTCGCACTAACCGTCACTGCACTGACCCTAATGAGTGAATCGAGTACGGCGATCACGGGCGAAAGTGTGACGTGCCGTCACGCTTTCTGCAGGAACTGCGCGCGGTGCTCGTCGAGCAGATCGGCAGCTAGTTGGGCGAGTCCCGGATGCTCGGTGAGTTCGGGATCAGTCCGGACCAGCTGTTGGGCGGCGTCCCGGGCCTGACCGATCAAGTCCTCGTCGCGCAGCAGCGAAAGCAGCTTGAGCCCAGAACGGCGGCCGGACTGCACCGCGCCGAGCACATCGCCTTCGCGGCGCAGCTCCAGGTCCAGCTGGGCCAGCTCGAAACCGTCGGTGGTGGCGGCCACGGCGTCCAGCCGCTCCCGGGCGGTGGTGCCCTCCGGGGAGTCGGTCACCAGCAGGCACAGCCCGGGATGCACCCCCCGGCCCACCCGACCGCGCAGCTGGTGCAGCTGGCTGACCCCGAATCGCTGCGCATCCATGATCACCATGACAGTGGCGTTGGGCACGTCCACCCCGACCTCGACGACGGTGGTGGCCACCAGCACGTCAATCTCGCCAACGGTGAAGGAGCGCATCACGGCGTCCTTGTCGTCCCCCGGCAGGCGGCCGTGCAGGACACCCAGCCGCAACCCTGCCAACGGACCCTCGTCGAGCTGCGGTGCCAAGTCGAGCACCGCCAGCGGCGGGCGCCCACCGTCCTCGCTGGCGTCTCCGTTCGAAGTGCCTCCATCCGTAGCGTCCTCAGCGGGGGCGTCCACACCGCCGATCCGCGGGCACACCACGTAGGCCTGCCGACCAGCGACGACCTCCTCAGTGATCCGCCGCCACACTCTGTCCAGCCAGCTAGGTTTCTCCCCCACCGGCACTACCGTGGTCGAGATCGATGACCGGCCATTCGGCAGCTCGCGCAGCGCGGAGACCTCCAGGTCGCCGTAGACGGTCATCGCGACGGTGCGCGGGATCGGCGTCGCGGTCATCACCAGCACGTGCGGGCTGGTGCCCTCGAGCGCCCTGGCACGCAGCGCGTCGCGCTGCTCGACGCCGAAGCGGTGCTGCTCGTCAATCACCACCAGGCCCAAGTCGGCGAAGGACACCCGATCCTGGATCAAAGCGTGCGTGCCGACCACGATCCCGGCCGCACCGCTGGCCACGTCCAACAACGCCTGCTTACGAGACCGGGCCGGCAGTGATCCGGTGAGCAGGGCGACTCGGGTGGACTGCTCGGCTGACCCCAGCTCGCCCGCCCGGCCATGCTCGCCCAACATGTCTCGCAGGGACCGGGCGTGCTGCGCGGCGAGCACCTCGGTGGGCGCCAGCAGCACGGCTTGCCGTCCCGCGTCGACGACCTGAAGCATCGCACGCAGCGCCACCACAGTCTTACCGGATCCGACCTCACCCTGCAGCAGCCGGTTCATCGGGTGCTCGCCGGCCAGCTCGGCGGCCAGCAGCTCGCCCACCTCCCGCTGCCCGGCGGTCAACGTGAAGGGCAGCGCAGCGTCGAACGCGGCGGCCAGCCCGCCGTCTCGGCGTGGGCAAGCCGGCGCGGGCCGCAACGCCGCCTCCTGACGGCGCTGCGCGAGGGTGAGCTGCACCGCCATCGCCTCGTCCCACTTCAGCCGGCGGTGAGCGGCGGCGATCTCGGATCGGTCGTTGGAGCGGTGCACGGCCCGCAACGCAGCGCCCAGGCCCAGCAACCTGTGCTGCTCGCGCAACGACTGGGGCAATGGGTCCAGCGGTTCGTCCAAGACGTCGAAGACCTGGCGCACGCAAAGCTGGATCGTCCAGGACGGCAAATCCTTGGTGGCGGGATAGACCGGGATCAGTGGCCGGGAGAACTCCGCGAGCTCATCGGCGTCACCGTCGAGCAGTTGGTACCTCGGGTGTGTGAGCTGCAGGGTCCGTTTCTTGCCGTACGTCGTCACCCGTCCCGCGAACAACGCCTTCCGGCCGGGGGTAAGTGTCTTGTCCAGGCGCCACTGGTTGAAGAAGG
>JALZHU010000291.1 GCA_030860695.1 Actinomycetota bacterium | reverse complement strand
CTGGCAGAGGTCAAAGACCAGCTGCGGCGTCGCCAGCATGACCCCCATCCCGGTTTTAGGGACGGTGGCTAACCCACGTGCTGCCAGGGCACACGGCCTACTACTGCGTGCCGGGCAACTCCGATGCGATATCGGCCTTGCGCTACCAGCTCACCCTGCTGTGGCATCGATTGCTACGGCGACCAAGCCAACGTGGACGGGTCAACTGGGACCGGATGGACAGCTACGCGACTCGATGGCTTCCTAAAGTCCAGACGATGCATCCCTACCCGAACGTGCGCCTTGCAGCCAGAACCTGAGGCAGCAGCCCGATGCGGTAATTCCGCACGTCGGGATCCGTGCGGGGGGCCGCCCGCGAGGGCGGTCCCTACCGCGACGCCTGACGCTCGCCACGCGCTCGCCAAGGTCCATGAGCAGATTGCGGGCTTGCTGGCAAACCCAGTCTGCGGTGGGATGTGCGGTGACGCCGAGAATACGGGACTCGGCGGGTGCGGACTTCCATGGTCAGACAAACAGGACATAGAGACGGCGCAGCGTGATGGTGTCGAAGGTGAAGAAGTCGGTGGCCAGCAGCCCGGCAGCTTGGGCGCGCAGGAAGGTCCGCCAGCCGGTGTCTGCGCGGCGTGGTGCCGGGCCAAGTCCAGCGGTGGCCAGAATCCGCCGGATCGTGCCAGCACCCACGCGGTGCCCGAGCCCGGCAAGTTCACCTTGGAGCCGACGGTGGCCCCAGGAGGGGTTTTCCTGTGCCAGGCGCAGCACGAGATCGCGGATCTCGTCACTGATTGATGGGCGACCAGGCCGGTTCGGATAAGTCCATTTTTTCGTGATCAGGCGACGGTGCCAGGCCAGCAGGGTGGTCGGGGTGACGATGTGAAATCGACGCAGATGGCGGGGGAGTAGACGGGTCAGAGCGGACAGGATCGCGCGATCCGGCCAGCAGGGCCGAGGTCAGCTGACCTGACGGCGCAGCACTGTGACTTCGTGGCGTAAGACGAGGATCTCGATGTCCTTGGCAGCGGCGCTGCGGGCGAGCAACCGCAGCCAGCCGAACACTGTGACAGAGATCAGGTACAGCAGTCGGAACAGCACGACATGCGATCATGGCAGGATCGCGTGGAGTGGACGAAACCACAGTTCACTGCACTTGTGATGCGTTTTGGCACGTTACAGTGATTCGTGAGGAAGTTCCGGGGCCGACACCGAACCACCCGCAGTAGCGATTTACCTGGTGCCGTTTCACCGCGCGGAGATCTCCCTGGCCAGTCAGTTACTGATGTTGCTGTACACCAGCGTGGACCGGATGTCGGCCTTTCGCACCGTCGATTGGGACAAAGCGCTGTCCTGGCTGCACCGCCACACTCATGCCGAACTCGCGCCAGAACAGCAAGCCGCGGTCAAGCTCGCCTTGACTGACAAGGTCGCCGTGCTGACCGGCGGTCCCGGCTGCGGAAAAAGCTTCACCGTGCGCTCCATCGTCGCCCTCGCCACAGCCAAGCACGCAAAAATCGTCTTGGCCGCTCCGACCGGGCGAGCCGCCAAGCGGCTGGCCGAACTGACCGGGCACGACGCCGCCACCGTGCACCGTCTGCTGGAGTTGCGGCCCGGCGGGGACGCCGCCTACGACAAGGACCGACCGCTCGACGCCGACCTCGTCGTGGTCGATGAAGCCTCAATGCTGGACCTCCTACTCGCTAACAAACTCACCAAGGCCGTCGCTCCCGGAGCGCACCTGCTGTTCGTCGGAGACGTCGATCAGCTGCCCTCGGTGGGCGCCGGCGAAGTGCTGCGTGATCTGCTCGCGCCGGACACCCCCATCCCGCACGTGCACCTGACCCAGATTTTTCGCCAAGCCAGCCACTCCGGAGTGGTCACCAACGCTCATCGCATCAACGCCGGGGACTACCCCTGCACCCACGGATTAAGTGACTTTTTCCATTTCAACGTCGACGATGCCGAGCAGGCCGCCCAGGTCACCGTCGAGGTGGTCGCTCGGCGCATTCCGGCCAAGTTCGGCTTGGACCCCCGCCGCGACATTCAGGTGCTGACCCCGATGCATCGCGGTGCTGCTGGAGCCGGTGTGCTCAATACCTTGTTACAGGAGGCGCTGACCCCGGCCGGTCCCGATGTGGCGGAGCGGCGCTTAGGCGGTCGGGTCTTCCGCGTTGGTGACAAGGTCATCCAGATCCGCAACAACTACGACAAGGGCGCCCACGGGGTGTTCAACGGTACCCAAGGTGTCATCATGGCCCTCGATCTCGTTGACCAGGCGCTGACCGTGCGGACGGACGAGGATGAAGACATCGACTACGAGTTCGGCGAGCTGGATGAACTGACCCACGCCTACGCGATGAGCATTCACCGCTCCCAGGGCAGCGAATACCCCTGCGTGTCATTCCGGTCACCACCAGCGCCTGGATGATGTTGCAACGCAACCTGCTCTACACCGCCGTCACCCGAGCCAAAAAACTCGTCGTGCTCGTCGGCTCCAAAAAAGCCATCGGCCAAGCAGTCCGCACCGTCGGCGCCGGACGTCGTCACACCACCCTGGACTACCGGCTCAGCCACCCGTAAACCCAACCAGCCACCAAACGGGCACAACGACGAGGGCCCTTGCACGGCGTAAAGCCGCTGCTCAGCGTAGGTGACCGACTTCTGGAACCCCGCAGGGTGCGGGGCGGCGAGCGCCCGCGGTTGGTTTCGCTGAACCTGGCGTCCGGCTTGGCGCGGGGGCCAACCTGCGAGCTAGCGATTACTAGAAGCCATTACCGGACATGCTGGTCATGACGGAACACTACTTTTGACCAACGCAGACGTCTCTGACTGGTGCGTACTGGTGCTGGACGTTGACGGCTGTTCCGGGTAGGTAAAGGGTGGAGATGACCATAGTGGTCTCCTTCGCGCGGGGGCGAGTGTCGTGGCGAGGTTGATCCCTGCCACTGTGCAGCGCCGGATGATCGCGATGATCGAGACTCGCGGCCTGTATCAATTAGTGTGAGAGATTGATCACGTGAGAGGTCACCTGCTTCATTGCTGGCGGCGCACACGCTATCAGCGGTTCATGCGCGGTTGGGTGCTCGGCCTACGGTGATCCAAGGTCGCAGCACCCTGGCTGTTGACGGTGGCTTACCGGTCCTGATGGCGGGTTAATGGCATGCGGTGTGGGTAATGGTTGTGGTTCCGGGCTGATGCTTGACGGTGAACTAACTTAGCTGCACCCGACAACCCACGTCATCATAACGTACCGTACATGATTGTGGCCGCATCTGTTACCCAAGATGGTCTGCCGATAATGGGCCACTTGCAACGCTGAAACTACACGGTCGAGCCTGCAGGGCTGTTAAAGAATTCTCGTTTTGGGAGGCCGGTCAGGAAACCGCGGTAAATCTGGAACATTCCCCTGCGGGGAGGGACGCCGACCTGTCCTACGACCACTTCACTGGGGAATTGAAACCAATTAACGGGGCACGGGTTTCGCTTTACAATAAGGACAACGGATGGGGGTGGTCGCCGTGGGGGAATGAGCCCGACAACAGAAGCGACTTCCCCGGCGAACAAGAGTGCCAAGGAAAGCGTATCGAGGGGCAGGATACGTTCAGTAAAGACGACCTCGAGGCCAAATTCAGCATCTTCTGTATCAAGACGGCAGAGGGTCACGACGGCTTCCTCTATGTCAGGCCAGTCGCTAAACAGAAACCAGATGCATACCAGGTCTACAGCTTTATCTGGGTCCGCTGATGTCTATGACAGAAGAGCGGGCTTCAAGACAAAGGACTTGTATCCCTCACAGCGGAAGCATGACGATGAGCTGTGGCCACCCGCCGATTCTTCACCCGCGCTCGGTTACGGGCCCGCGCCGGTGGAGGCGACCACGCTGACGACCGTAACGAGGACGAAATCACTGATCATCGGAGCGCGCGGGTCGCGGGAGGCGGCGGTCTGGGGCGGGATCTGACCTTCCGGTCTTCAGGACTCGGGATAACAGTTCGCCGAATAACGTCTACGTTCGTGACCTGCACTGCCGCGTTGATGCGAATGCCGACGAACTTGGAGGAACGTATGCGGATGAGACCAAAGATGAGACCACCGGGATCGGTCGCCCCGCACGGAGACCGTCGCGCATGGCGGCGAGGCTACAGAGTCCGAACCTGCAACACACAGTTTAGGAAGAGCTGCGTCCTCGGCCCCTAGGCCTGTTACCAGCGGCTACAGTTCGCCTTGCGTCGCACCACGGTCCTCCCGAGGCATAGTTCTGGTTCATTTCGCACCACGATCCGCACCACGCGGCAACGGTTGACCGCATCATCGCTGCGGCAGTGGTGACCAAGGTGGGGCCGAACCGTTGATCTTCGGGGTTTTCGGGAATCCGGTCTTGCATACGTGTTCAGTCGGCATCGTCCTAGCACGCGCCAGAAAAACCACGTAGCAGCGGACAGACGCTCGCGAACGGATGCAAATGAGATGGGAATAGAGACGATTCTGATGTTGGAAATGGTCAGCAGCTGCGAGCTCCAGCTCGGGAAGCTTGCTCAATCGACATCGTTCTCGAGGTAACACGAAGATGTGTGCTGCCTAATTTCCGGCTCCGGATGGCTAAGCGAAGGATCAGGGGTGAGGGCCGATGTCGAGCACGGTGATCACCGCGACGGTCTGATTGTCGCAGGTCTCATCGGGGTCGTACATCCACCAGATCCGCCATGCCCCGGGAGTGCGATTTTCCACATAGGAGTCCCACACCTTTGCCTTTGGGGCGCCGGGGAAATTCTCGTACTGATGCGAGTGTAACCCTGGGTGACGGGGGTTGATCTGCAGCAATCCCAGAGCTCGGCGCACCTTACGCAGTTTGGCCGCGGGGTCTGTTGCATTGACCTATGACGGGTTCGGGCAGGCTGGGCTGATGCGTCGTCGTCCTGCTGGTGTGCCAGCGCCGAGGTCCAGCTTCGCCGGGTTTCGCTTCCCACCCGACGTGATCACGGTGGCCGTGCGCTGGTACTTGCGCTACAACCTGTCGTACCGCGACGTTGAAGAGCTGATGGCCGAACGGGGCATCACCGTTGACCACGTGACGGCCTACCGGTGGGTGCAGCGGTTTACTCCGCTGCTGATCGACGCGGCCCGGCCCTGCCGGCACGTGCCAGGTGATCGCTGGTTTGTGGACGAGACCTATGTGAAGGTCGCTAGGCGGTGGGTGTATCTGTACCGGGTGATCGACCAATTCGGGCAGGTCATCGACGTCCTGGTGTCCGAGAAGCGGGACCTGGCGGCCACCCGGCGGTTTTTCACCCGCGCCCTGGGGCACGGCCCACGCCCAAGCGAGGTGAGCACTGACCGGGCACCGGCCTATCCGCGAGTGGTCGATGAGCTGCTGCCCACTGCGTGCCATGTCATGGAGCAGTACGCCAATAACCCGATCGAGTCCGACCATGGACGGCTCAAGTCCCGGCTGCGGTCGATGCGCGGGCTAAAACAACTCCGGTCAGCACGCGTGATCTGCGCAGGGCACGCGTTCGTCCAGAACCTCCGCCGCGGCCACTACGAACTCGGCATCGACATCGACCCGAGGCATCGACTCCCGGAGGCCTTCACCGAACTCGCCCTCGCCCTCGCCCTCTGAACAAGATATCTTCGGCGTCGAGCGTGTCTTGCCTTCCGCTAACGCAACAGCTCCGACTCAGCGCGGTTCGCGGCGCGCAGGTGGCGGCGCCAGTCGGGTAAAAGTTCGGAAAGGTCACCAACGTCCACTGTGGTGGATTGGGGCGGCGCAGTGCTCATGGCGGCACTATAATCTTTAGCTCTATGAGCGATGTGCTCAGGCTATACCACCTGTTTGCGCAGCTAGCGCCCCCGGCGGGATTACCCAAGGATGGGAACGGGCCTGAACAGCGGCTTTTCGTTGGTACGTTAGTGGTCGAGAAGAGCTTCGAGCTCCCAAGGCGGGAGGTCGGCCACGACAAGAAGGTTTAGGTGAATGCACTACTGATCAGGACGGGAACCGGCATCTGGCACACGGTGCTGGACGCGGAGGCATAGGAGCTGACGCGAATAGGGAACTCCATGCAGATCCGACACGTCGAGACCTACCACCCAGACAGCAAGACGGTCCTCGCTGAGACCTCCGCCAGCACCGTGTGCCCCGAGTTCGTGTCCGAGGGGGGACTTGCGCACTAACCACACGCATCGCCGTTGACGCTGCCGCGTGATGGCGATGTGTCACGGACGTATTCCTGGTTGTGAGCCGGGCGAGGCATAGGCCGAGGTTGACCACGATGACCTGCCGTGGTCCCGGCCCGCGCTCACGCCGGCCCGCAGTGGCAGGTGTACGGCATCTGTCCGATCATGACCGCGCGATCGCCGCCCTGGATCTGCCTGATCTGGCCAAATCCCAAAAGGCGCCAAGCTATGATGACTGTGGACTGACTGCGCCGAGTTCCGACGGCCGGTATCAGATGGGGACATTGGACCCGGAAAATCCGCTTCAGATAGTTACTCACCGTTCACTCATAGTAATAAACTATTGACCCTGAGATATGTGCTGCTACTCTTTTTCTTGTGGACGGGGGGCGCAGCGCAGGGGTTC
>JALZHU010000290.1 GCA_030860695.1 Actinomycetota bacterium | reverse complement strand
CCCAAGATCCCCCAGCTGACCGAGGCGTTGACCGGGAACTTCGGTGACCACCATGCCTTTTTGTGTCGCCTGCACCTGCAGCGCATCGACCAGCTCTTGGCGGCGATCCTGCAGCTGTCGGAGCGGATCGAGGAACAGATGCGCCCTGTTACCCGCCAGCTTGACCAGTTGCAGACCATTGCCGGGGTCGGTCAGACCACCGCTGAGGTCATCATCGCCGAGACCGGCGGCGACATGGGTCGGTTTCGCACCGCCGGGCACCTGGCTTCCTGAGCCGGGGTCTGTCCCGGCCACCACGAATCCGCCGGGAAACGCACATCCGGCAAGACCCGACACGGCAACCGGTGGCTTTCCGCCGCCTTGGGCACCGCGGCGATGGCCGCCTGTCACACCAAGGACACCGCCTACCTCGGCGCCCGCTACCACCGCCTGGTCCCCCGGCTCGGAAACAAGAAAGCGATCGTCGCCCTGCAACACTCGATCCTGACCGCGGTCTGGCACATGCTCACCCACGACGTTAACTACCACGATCTGGGCGGTGACTACTTCACCCGTCAAGACCCCGAACGCGCCCTGCGCCGCATCATCCGCCAAGCCAACGCCCTGGGATTCACCGTCCGCTTCGATCCGATCCAGGCCGCCTGACCCACCCCGCTCACCCACCGCGCCAGCAGGTGCCGATCAAGCCATGACCCTGCCCAGCCCGGTAACTAGCCCCTGCCCTCACAACCAGCTCGGCCACCTTCAAGACCCGCCTAGTCACCTTCTGTTTTCGGACCAGAGTCCTACAGGCCACCAGCCGTTCTTTTTTCGACGGATCGATGGCCGATTGCTAGGGGTCAGAAACTATCGAAGTGCCTCAAAGTGATTTCATGCGTGTCTATACACGGTTCACCAGGAAAATAGGTTGATGGCATGCAAGGTTCGCGATATTTATCCTCGACTCTCAGTCCGTTGCGCGTGCGCCGCTCGGCCGCGAGGAGCAGATCTAGACCGAGCCGAAGTGGTCTGTCGGGCCAGGTGGTCTTGCAGGGTTGCGTGCCGAAACTGATACACAGCTCCGACGGTGCGCAGGACGCCTCGAGTCCGGGCGTCATCGAGGAAAGGCATGAGGACAACGGCGGGAACGCAGCGGGAACGCTGTAGTTGGAGCCAAGCCAGGGCGGTCGGCCAAGTCACAGAGGACGTGATCCCGTACACGAGCCCGATCGCGAGACCGCTGCCAAACCCTATCCCGATAATCATTAGCGTCGGCACCACGTCGCTACTGCTCGCAAGCCGAAGTAGTCCCAACGCGGACGCCGCTCCGATCCCGACCGCGAGCCCGAAGGTGAGACCGACCGCAAGCCCGAACAGACGATCATTACGCCAGCTTTCGAGCGGCCCTTGAGGGCTGCGCTTGCCCTCCTCGAACCCAGCTGCGGGCCCCGTGCCCACGAGGGCGTGCACGAACGACGACGTAAGAACGACCGCAAGTCCGAATACTAGCCCGGACATCAACCCGTACATGAACCCGACCGCGAGTCCGGCCGTAAACCCGAACGTAAGCGTGAAAGCTAGGTCCAGACGCCAGTTCTTGAGCTGTCCCTGAGAGTTGCCCTCGACTTCGGCGAACCCCGACACGAGGTCGCGCTTGAGCGCGAAGGGAAACCCGACCATTAGCCCAAACACCAGGCCCCACATGGATATAGGTATCTTCGGGTTGATCTCCGGACTAATGCTCCTAAAGAGCGCGAACACCATCAGGAGCGCGACGGCGAGCCCGATGACACCGATCCCCATCCCGTAGACGAGCCCGGCGATGAGGACGCGCCGCAAGCTAATAGCACGCCAGTTTTTGATCCGCTTAGGCTGGTGACCTCCCCGCCCGTACGCGAGCCCGAATGAGAGCCCAATCCCGACGCCGAACCCGAGCCCTAGGAACTCGGACCCAAGCCTCGTATCGAGCCCGAATATGAGCCCGAACGTCGGCCCGAAAGCTAGGGCGCCTATAAACCCGCCGAGGAGTGCGCCCGCGAGCATGCTGGCGAAGACGCGGGGCGTGGTGGGAGCCCATCGTGAGATGCGCCACCAGGCGAAGTCTCGGGTGTTGTCTTCGTTCATCTGCCCGGCAATGAACGTCAACGCCTGCTCCGCCTGAGTCAGGTTGTAATGGGGCTTCGGCCTGCCGGGTCGGGGAGCGTAAGCGTCGGGCAGAATGCGGGCGATGAGGTGCTGTTCGACATCATCGCGGCTGCGGTACTGAGTGGCGTCGAGCAGTGAGCTGATGTCGTCGTCAGCTCGGTAGGTGTCGCGGATGAGAGTAAGGGCAAGTGGATTGGTCAGCGTGCGCGTGAGGGGATTCTCAGGATTCTCCCGCAGTTCGCTGAGCACCTGCTCCCACCCCAACGGGGCCGGCCCCGTCCGGGCCCGCTGCAGGTAGTCGGCGGCCTCGAACCCAGTGACGTCATGTAGGTGTAACGCGACGGCCCCCACCAGCCACCCGGCGCCGGTGGCCTGAACCATCTCGTCGCTGCGGCTGAGCACCACCACGCGAAAGGGGGCGTCGCTCAAGGCCCGCAGTGCGTTCGGGCGCGCCGCCTCGTCCATCTCATCGAACCCGTCGAGGATCAGTGCGATCTTCCCACCGTTGACCAGCGCTTTGGCTTCGTCCTGGCCGCCGCGGTGCTGGAACAACGGGTAATCCGCAGCCAGTCGAGCACTCAGCCAGTCCTGCACCGAGCAAGTGATGGGGTCCCAACCATGCGCGGTAAACAGCACCGGCACCGGCACCCGAGCTCGCTGGGTGTCCTCGACACTGTCCCGGTGTGCCAGCGCATCGAGCAGAAGCAAGATTGCGGTTCCGCTCTTGCCCGCTCCCGGCGCACCAACCACGACCATGCGACCGGAGGCAATCCCACCGTACACAGCGAACAGCTCACGACGCCGACCACCGGCCAGTAGCTGCCCCTCAGTGACCGAGGCCAGGCCCGGCAGCGGCGTGAATGGCCCGTCGAGTGCAGCCATCAGCGCCCCAGTCACCGGCAGCGAAGTCAGCGACCAACGGACCGAGATCGGCGCGGGCGTCAGCAAGAGCCGCTCGGTAGCCGCTTTGCGCCACTGCCCGTGCACCGCCTGCGCCAACCACTCTGCCAGCGTGTCCCCAGATTGGGGAATAGCCGGGCTCTTTACGTGGCGAAGCCAAAGCCAACTCACCACTGGAACCAGCGCACTAACCACGGCCAACGCGAATCCGCCGAGTTGGATGAGATCATTACGCTGTGCTGGCGGGCGAGAGTAGACCCACCACAAGCACACGCTGGCACCACAGATCAAGATCAAAGTCGCGCCACCGAGGAACCGGGTGCCCTGCTTGCCCACGAGCAGCATTCTGACAGGCAGGCTCACCGCAGGCGCCTTTGCCATTTAAGATCTTGTATCAGTTGACCGAGCGGATCATCACCGTCCATGGTCCTGGGCGGAGTGATGACCCGCCGGCCGGTACGGATCCTGGTCACCGGCAGCGAGCCTGGACCGACAAAGCGACGGTCGCCCACGTACATGCGTGCTAGCCGCCGTGCGGCTGCCTTCAGTGGTGTTGTACATCGGTGTTGTACATCGGGGATCAGCCGATCGCCGTGTCCCGGCGAAGCTCGCACCCATCGGCAGTCACAGAGCGTTGTCTCACCGCGACGCAGCGTGGCATGCCGTGGAGAGGCCGACAAAGCCGGTTGTTATGACCCGTATAGGAGGTCACCAGCGATGGGCGCACTGACCACCGTGGGAGCCGAGCAGGGTGTGCTGGACCTTGTGGTACCCCCAGCAACTGCAAAACCGCGACTTCTGCATCGAACTGAGGTCGTGCCGCCCACTATTCGGGTTGCGGGTCGTGTGCTTCAGCCAACGGCGGTTTTCGATACGTACTGGCGTTTTGCGGCGGAGCGCCAGACGGTGTACGAGGCGCGCTTGGCTGGCCATCCGGGTCCATGGACGGACGATCCGGTGCTGCTGCGCCACCGGTTCACCAACTGCTATCGAGCGGCGGACCGGGTGAGTCAGTTCCTCATACGCGAGGTGTCATACACAGGCTCGCAGCAGGTGGAAGAAGTCGTCTTCCGAACATTGCTCTTCAAGATGTTCAACCGCGTTTCAACGTGGAAGCTGCTAGCCGACGCCTTCGGAAAGATCGCCTTGGCGCATTACGACCTCAACGCCTACGATGAGGTTCTGACAGCGGCGTTTGCGGGTGGTCGCAAGCTATACTCGCCGGCCTATGTGATTCCTCCCCCGAAGCTGGGCGGGCGCCACAAACACACTAACCACCTGCGACTTCTTGAATTGATGATGAGCACCGGCATTGCTGGACGCATTGCCGCATCTGATTCTTTGTGTGGAGTATTTCGGGTGCTGCGGTCATATCCTGCGATGGGTGACTTCCTGGCCTATCAGTTTGCGATCGATTTAAACTACTCGGTGGTGGTCGACTTCGATGAGATGGAGTTCGTCGTACCAGGCCCGGGTGCACGTGACGGCATACGCAAATGCTTCGGCTCGGCTTCAGACGGTATAGAACCTGAGATCATCCGTTACATGGCAGATCATCAGGATGAACACTTTACCCGACTGGGATTGACCTTCTTTGGCTTACGCGGACGCCCGCTGCAATTGATCGATTGTCAGAATCTGTTCTGCGAAGTGGACAAGTATGCTCGGGTGACACATCCCGACATTATTGGCCACAGTGGCCGCAGTCGCATCAAACAGCTATTCACGCCAGTAGCTGAGCCGGTCACAGCATGGTTCCCGCCCAAGTGGAATCTAGCTTCATGAAAAGTACCTCAGCGATGCCAAAGCAGCCGCGCCTTCGGTCTGGTTCACTGGTGGTGTTAGAGGGTTTAGACCGTACTGGCAAGTCAACGCAGCGTGACCGGCTGTCGGCGCTCAACTGGGCAGATCCAGGGCCTGTCTTTATCCATATTCCTTCCGGTCTTACACAGTTAACGACGGACATCTACGCTCTTACCGAGCGAATGAAGATTGGATCAGCGCTGGCGCGCCAGCTGCTGCATCTGGCATGTCATGCGGAAAATATGGTCGCGATTTCGGACGCCCGCCAGCGCCGCGGTGTCTTTCTTGACCGTTGGTGGTGGTCGACTGTGGCCTACGGTTGGCACGCCGGTCACCTGGCTGAGGCTGGTGTCAGTGAGGTGGTGTTCTTCGGGACGATTAATGCCATTTGGTCTAGCCAGCCTGCCGACCTGGTTTTCCTGTTTAATACGCCTTTCGAGCATGACGAACTGAACCGCGATGAGGTTCTCCATGGCTACGCAGCGCTCGCCGAGGAACATTCGGAGATAACCGTAGTAGTGCCTCCTGGCGACCAGGAGACAACGACCGCTTTCCTCATAGACCATTTGCGTCACCGTGACCTTTTGCACAACTAACTTAGCGTAGGCTAGCCCTGCTGCGGCTGGCTTGCTTGCTTTGTCGCGGTGGCCTTTTTGCATACTGCGGCGTGCTCAGCAAGTTCGCCAGGGTTTAAAGGGCGGACAACGATCGTGCGAGCGTTCAAATCGCAGTTGATCGAACCGTGGCCTTGTTTGCGTAGTAGTCGCCAGACCTTGAACCCTTGAAGGATGGCGTGCTCCCACTCGTGGGGATTGCATACCCTGACCTCGAGGTGTGCGGTCATACGTTGGCACACACGCAATATTTCGCTATCGACATGAGCGACGCCCTCGAAGTAGCTTGCCCGGCTGGCTGCCTCAAAGACAAACGCCGAGATGCCTTCTTCGATCGCGATGGCCCGCCCTCCATCTTCCACGTCGTCGACTAGCGGAGAGGTCTTCCGTTTCGTCCAAGCAACGCCCTCTGCACCGGGCTCCACCCGAGCACGGCCAGATACGCTAGGTGAAAGGCATCGTGGTAGCGGTAACCATCGTCGTCGTACGCGTTGTCCCCGAGTACGTTTCCGCAAGGTTTCCCGTCCGAAACAGGGAGAACTCGCGGTGGCAAATCGGCCTTGGCTACGTAGGGGCTTGGTGCGATCTGGACGGTGAGTGTGCGGGGTAGCCGCTCACCTGCCGGTTGGTGCGCACCGTCGAATAGATGTGCAGGTCCGATTCCTTGGTCGACGGCCGATACTGCTGAGGGCGCTGTAGCCGGTTCTACCGTCGGTGGTCTGGGTATTGAGTGGCGCGGCCATCGATCAGCGATCTTACTGAGGTTGGCTTCGGCCACGGCGCCTAGGTCCACTCCGAGCCACGTGGCAGTGTCGGCCACATACCATAGAATGTCGCCCAAATCCTCCACAGCTGACGTGTGATGGTCGCTGTGTACCGGACCGTCGCGCACGATCTTCTTCTGATTGGTCTGAAGCGTTCCAACCTCCCCGCCGAGGCCGAACAGCGCGATCGTGAGCGCCCGAGCCTGTCGGGTTCCAGAAGTCGGCCGCGCCCGTGGCCTGCGGTGATCGGGACGCCGACAGCTTGATGAGTGATCGTGTGCCGTGTCGTTGCGCCTGCTTTATCTGATCTTCAGCCGGCTTGTGGGCTGGCTGGTGTTGCTCGGTCGTTCGTCGGCAGTCAAGAACATCGAGTTGCTCGTCCTGCGCCACGAGGTCGCCGTGCTC
>JALZHU010000289.1 GCA_030860695.1 Actinomycetota bacterium | reverse complement strand
GCGTTGGGGTCGCCGTCTTGCGCGAGGGCGATGTGCTGGCCGGGGTCGCGTTCATCGGCGCCGGGGTCGCGGGCATCGGCTACGGCGTCGTCGTCCTGCGCAGAACCGGCAGCTTTGCCCACATCTTGACCTGGCTGGCTTCCCTCACCACAGACCCCACCAGCAAGGCCTTGCACCATGACAATCCCGCTCGATCCGGGCCCGACCACCCACCGCCAGGACCATCGCAAAGCGACGCGCAGCAGCCCTAACCGCACCAATGTGGGGTGGACAATCCGCGCGGTGATTACTCAGCTCGGGGACCGTCTGGACGAGAACAACAATGCCACCCAGTAGCCCCGGCCATGGAATTCGGTGACCCCTAGTGGCTGCCAGGCCGGCCCGCGCGAGCACGGCCGCCAGGCCGCGCGCAGCAAGCGGAGCCGGCCCGGCGGCCACCGCTGGGACTATAAAACCCAGCTACGTACCGCGCCGGCGTAGCCGGCGTGCTTGATCCATTAGAGCCGATTTCGGCAGCAACGAAACGTAACAGCTGTGTGACGCTATGTGACAAGTGGAGTCGAGGTAGGTAGTAAGCTGTCGTTCGGCGAGTGTGGATCTTCAATCGATGCCAGACAGCAGAGCCTCTCGCTTGTAAGCTCCGGGCGGACCGTGTGCCGGAGTGTGCGCGTGGCGGCCGACCACGGAGGATGCGATGCGGTGATGTGGGCTGGCCTGCGTCCGTCCCGGTCGGTTGTTAAACGACTGCTACATGGTGCGTCTCGCTCGCTGACCACCTCGTCCCGAACCCGGATCAGGTCTGCTAGTTAACACTGTTGAACGCTGTTGGTGCTGGTTGTCATGAGGAGCAATGATGGTTGTACACGGTTGAACGTGGACCCGTGGTGTTGCTTGCGCTTCCATTTCGCTACCGCTACGAGATCAACGTTGCCCGCGAGCTATACCCGACCGGAGCCGGGACGCTTATCGGTCTGCTCATTACGAGTTCGTAGATTGGTGGTCTCCTTACGCCCACAGCCGTCCTGATCAGGGCCTGATGTTGGTGGGAGGACCGGACTGGACTGGCGTGAAGGGCATGCAACTGCAACCCCGTGTGCAACCCTTGGAGTCTGATCGGGATCTTGCTGGACATCCCCGCAGCACGGGGTCCGAATCGCAAAGTATGTGGTCGTATGAGACAAATTCTATACAAACCAATCGCAGCATCCAACGAAGACATCCAAATCAAGGGCGCGCCCAACGTGCGCTTTACAGCGACCCATAACTTGCGCTCGATGGTGGTATCCTGCCGTTGGCCTAAGGAGGTGATGCCGGTGAAGGCATCTTTGTCATCCCTCCGTCCCCGGGTCGTCTCGATACCCATGGTTATTCGACCTCGCCCGCTAGCTGATTCCTCGGGCACGGTCCATATCATATTTCTGGGGCACTTCAAACGTCAAAGTTTCGGAGACCTAGTTGATCAAAATTGCGGAGACCTAGTTGATTTAGTTGATCTAGACGCACGGAGGGCACTCGCGCCCCGAACCCAGGTGTCAAGATCGAGCGATTCGAGCGCTACCCGATCGCTCGCCACGTGGAGATACTACGGGCGGGGTAGTTGACAGCGAGTGGAGCATTGCGACATTGACGTCGTGTGACCGTCCGAGTTCTCTACCTGTAATCCCGCTCGAACAGCGGACTCTGTGCTGGCTGTTTCTATCGTTTTTCGTACTCGACCGGTGGGATTGCGGCTGTGGCAATTCGGGGACCGGCCAGCGCGATGAGTAGGAGTCGCAGCACGACTGCCGCCGCGCGTCGCCGCGCCGCACTCCGTGACCACACCGCGGGAAACACCACTCCTAAGATGAGCAGCAGCGCGAGTGCGGCGATACCCCCGAGTGCCATCGGCTGGTAGTAGGCGGCGCCGATCACTCCGGCACCGCCGATGAGGCGGCTCACCAGTGCCGGCATACCTGATGCAGGGCGGCAGCTCGTGGAACCCGACGGAGACAACGGCTGGTGCATGTGGCCCTCGATCGACCGAGCACCGAGGGCACTGGAGCGGTACTCGGTGGGCACAGTATCTCCCAGAGATGACGAAGCTATCAGGCATATCTCTCTGTGAAGATAGCTACATCTACCCTAGACTATCCTCACATGGTGTACTATAGACTGAGTGTGTCAACATCTGATGTAGGCCATTCGGGTACAGGAGCAGGCGATCATGTCCACGTCTCGCTGCGAGGCGCAGCACCCCCTGGGTTGCGTAGAACATCGAAGTGGCCGCATGGTCGCAGAGCACGGTGACCCTGGAGGCGTTGTTGGGTGGTCTGTTTCAGTCCTGCTGGCAGGTCCAGGGGTCCAGCGGTGTGGGGTGGGGTCGGCGGGCCAGGTCTCGGACGGCGGTCAGGCGAGCATCGATGGTGGCGTGCTTGCGGGGGTGGGTGCCGGCTTTGCGGGCCCGTTCCCGGGTGGCGAGGAGGTGCTCGGCGAACGCGCGGCGGGTCGCAGAGGTTGCGGCACGGCATCGACGCGGCGTTGCCGCCGCTGGGCGGCCTGGTGCTCAGCACGGCCGATCGGCGCAGTGTTGGACCATCAAGATCTTGCACGCTGGCGCGCCTGTCGTAATACACGTGTGGGTAACGACGAAGACAGCAGCCAGACGAAGCGTTTGGCCAGTCATCACAGTAAGGAAATTTGATGAAAACGTCGGACTGGATATCAAACAGTGTCCAGATCCAACCATCACTAAAACGGGATGGCCTTTTTCTTCTTGCGCTATTCTTGTTCAACTGTTTCAGTTTTTCATCCTGGACTCAGTTGGCTCAGGCGCCGACTAAGCCATGGTTGCTTCTCGTGTGGTTGTACGGGCTGTTGATGCTGCTTCCTCTAGCTTGGCGGGACAAGGCGCCCTTGACTGTTTTCGCCATACAATGTGTGCTTACTGTCGCTGCCTGGCCATTCATGACCTATTACACTCCTGTTGTCGGGATTCCGGTTGCTCTGTACGCGGTTTCTATTCAGTACAGCAGGAGGATCGCACTGTCTGCACTGCTGGCGTCCTTGATTCCGATTGGCCTCAGTGCTACTGTAGCATTCAGAACTTACTACATCCCTACTGAACGGATCGAGTTATTCATTCAAAGTGCTGTACTGCTTGTCCTCGTGGCCGGCGGGGCGTGGGCATGGGGCCGTGTAACCCGAGCCAATCAGTTGCACGCTCAACGCTATTTTCTGGCACGCCAGCGAGAGGAGACTCAAGAAGCGCTGGCCAACGAACGAAGGAGAATCGCTAGAGAGCTGCACGACAGCATCATCCATGCGGTGACCGTGATGGTTTTGCAAACTAACGGGGCGATCAGAGTCGCCGATATCGATCATGCTCGTGTAAAAAAATTGCTGGGGAGCATCGAGGCAGCGGGCAAACAGGCGATGGCTGAACTACGACATCTACTCACAGTGTTAAATAGAGACCCCAATAATGACACCACAGGTGACGACGGATTTGAGTTACAACCGGGATTAGCGAACTTTGCCGAGCTCATCAAGTCATTCCGTGCCACCGGCAATCGAATTACCGAGCACATCGAGGGCACGCCACGCAAGTTGGATCCGAGCGTCGATTTAGCTGCATACCGGATCGTGCAGGAAGGCCTAACCAACGTCCTTAAACATGCCGGCGAGAATGCCAACCCGCAACTGCGGTTAATATGGGAAGCCGACAAGTTACTCATCCAAGTCGATAATGGCACCGATTTAGCGGAGGCGCACTCCGTGCAAGCACCATCCCACGGCAGCGGCTTGGTGGGTCTGCGGGAGCGGGCCCTTGCTGTCGGTGGGCAGCTGGACGCACGGCCCCTTCGCGGGCCCGGTTATCGGCTGACTGCTACGCTTCCCTTCGCTACGTCCACTACGCATTCTGGAGTTTCGTCGACTACCGCGCCGCGTATTTCCAGCCAGGGTGGCAGAAATTAAGGAAATATATGAACGTAATTCGAGTAATGGTAGTCGATGACCAGTCGTTGGTGCGAGCCGGCATAGCAATGCTGATCGATTGCGAGGACGACCTCGTCATCGTGGCCGAAGCCGCCGATGGCGAAGAAGCTCTTACCCAGGCCCGCGCCAAGCGCCCGGATGTGATCCTCATGGATATACGCATGCCGGGCACCGACGGCGTCGAAGCCACCCGCGCTGTAATCGATGAGGGTCTAACTGCCGAGAACGGTCAACCCATCGGTATCATTATCCTCACCACCTACCACATCGATGAGGCTGTCTATGCTTCACTGCGCGCCGGTGCCTCAGGGTTCCTGCTCAAAGATGCCAGCCCTCTCGAAATCGTGACCGCGATCCGTGCAGTAGCCGCCGGTGAGGCCTGGTTGGATCCCGCCGTCACCCGCCGACTGATCGACGAATTCGCCGCCCGGCCTGGGCAGCATACAGTAACACCAGCTGAAATGGCGCAGCTGACTCCCCGCGAGCGAGAGGTTCTTAGCCTTCTGGCCCTAGGTATGTCTAACGCCGAAGTTGGCAGAAAGCTGTCACTCAGTGAAGCCACTGTTAAAACATATCTTTATCACGTGATGACGAAACTCGGCGTCCGCGAAAAAGCACAAGCAGTGGCTGCTGCCTATCAAACTGGGCTCGTCCAGCCCCCTACCCGTTAACTACTTATTGCACCTGCAACGCTAATAATCCAACCTCGGTGCTAAGGGACGGAAAGGGAAGGCGCGTGTAATTGCGGCAGGCCCTGGCCTGCCGGCAATAGCCGGCCGAGGAGTAGCAGGGCCCCGGGGTCAAGCCGTTTACTCCCGATTTGTCCGGCCCTTCGGAGGTGACCCGTTTACCACAGTGACAATCACAGCTCAAAAGATCGGTGCGCGAAGGGCCGGACAAATCGGGACGCGCAGCGGGCTGGACGCTGGGGGGCGACTTCGTACAATGCGCGCCTCCGTCGCCCGGACGCAACCACGCCAACATCCACGTCCGGGCTCCTGTGTCGCGAGCCAGCCGCCCGGCGCGCTCGCGGAGCGGAGCGGGAGCGAGCGCATAGCCGGATGCAGCGGCGGCGCGTCCGGGCCGTCAGGCCCGGCTTGACCCGAGTAAGGAAATTCATCACAGCAGGCACATGGGCCGTCACGCTGCGCGTGTGCGTGAGCGGTGCAGGGGTGTCTGTCAATCGGGACTAGCGTAATCGGGAGGAAGCAGACTAGGGGCAAGACCTTCTCGCGGCTCGATGTCCTCGGTGAGATAGCTGCCGTGGTTAAGGACGGCTCTGATGGCCAGTCGCGTCGAGCGACTGCGGACGCGCGGAGCGTCAGGCTGCCCACGAGCGGCGCAGAGCCGATGATGACCGCGGAGAAATCACACCGGTTCGCTCTGACCGGTTCTGATCCGGAAGGCTGTAACCGAACGATCATCTTGTGGCGGGAACTCGACCTGGTGGATGGCAGGGTGGTGCGCCGGGTGGTGCTCACGCTGGATGCCACGATGACCACCGCAACAGTGCTCACCTGTCCCGAGGCCCGTGAGGTGGCAGAAGCGATCCTGGCGGCGGCTCGATGACTGAGACCGAGCAAGGCCCGTCCCGGTGACCGGGCTTCACGGCGGCCGGTGCCCTTCCTGCCGGATTACCACCGGAATGAACAGGTCAGTGCTACTCCGTACCGAAGGTCGTGCGTGGCGTGCGGCACCGAGTGGGTGATCTCGATGGTTAACCCGCGTCCGTTCCTGGATCTGCTTGTCGCGGCGGTGGACCTGGCGGCGGCGCGTTCGGTGTTCCGGGAGCTGATCAGGTTGGCCGATCAGGCGCCTGGGCTTACCGAGGAGCAGCTGCGGTTTCGGCTGCTGGCACTGGCTGAGTGCGCCACACCCCGATCTCCTGCTGTCCTCAGATCCCCGGCTGGTCGCTGGTTGAGCCAGGCCCCCGACTCGGCTCCCGGCGGCCAGCCGGTACCACACAACACGGTGCGGAGTGCGCCGTGAGGGAGCGGCGGGCCGCTGATGCCTGGCGGGAGGCGCAGGGGGCTTCTATCCCGGTGCGCGCCCGGGTTGAGCAGACCGATAGTGACGCCGCACTGGGTACGTTGCGTTCGCGGCTGGGCAAGCGGGGTCGAGTGCTGCGCCGCGGCGCCACCCGGCTGGTGGTGCGAGTCGAGGGAGAGACCGCGCTGACCCGCATCCGGCCACACCTGGTGCGGATCCTCCCCGGGGAAGTGCCCGAGGATGAGTGCTGAGAACCCGCAGCTGCAGGCGGCGAAACAGCTGCTGGACCTTGCCAAGCGCCAAGGATTCGCCTTCCACCGCCTCGCGCCAGGGGAGGACGGGCCGTTATTCGCGCGAAGGGAAACCCTCGAATACCGCGACGAGCTTTATCTCGGCGGGTTCAGTGACTCCTGCCATGCCACCCGGGCTCGGAAGTCGTCGCTGATCGTGCCCGGGGGTCTGCCGGTCACCGCGCGGGTGTCCGGTGACGCAATCACCGTGCTGCACACCGTGGTCTCCGACTGGCCCATCACCTGACCCCGACGAAAGGGTACGGAAGCGGGTATCCCGTCGCGTCGGCGAGCTTGCCTTGAAGCGGGTCAGGGGCAGGTGTCGAGGTGAAGCACCCCGCGGCTGAACGACCTCGACACC
>JALZHU010000491.1 GCA_030860695.1 Actinomycetota bacterium | reverse complement strand
GCACCCGCCATCCCCTCACCGTCGAAGTGTTCTTCCCTTTTCACGGCGGATCGAGGAAGGCACTATGCCGTGCTGATGAACCAGTCCTCCAGGGACAACACCCTCCTGGGCATCAGGCCCTCGCCGGGGCCCGGCAGGGGCGCTCTCTCACCCAAGTCCTCACGGGACAAACAGACCAAGCACTCCCTACCAGGATCCACCGTGCAAAAAGACGGTAGACCCATCAGCAGACCGCAGCTGTCCTAGGCAGACCGAGCTGTATTCGCAGCGCTGAGCCGGTTGCTATCCCAGGCTGGCCGAGTGCATCGAATCGTCACTCCCGCCACGGTGCTGTGCTGGCACCGGGATCTGGTGACCCGGCGCTGGACCCAGCCCCGACGCCGCGCCGGCGGTCGGTCCACGGCATCCGAGCTGCGTCAGCTGGTGCTGCGACTGGCTTCGGAGAACCCGACCTGGGGGTACCGGAGGATTCACGGCGAGCTCGCTGGGCTCGGCTACCGGATTGCGCCTAGCACCGTATGGTCAATCCTCAAGCGAGCCGGCATCGACCCCGCACCTCGCCGCAGCGCCCCCACCTGGCGACAGTTCCTGACCGCCCAAGCACACGGCATTCTCGCCACCGACTTCTTCTGCGTCGATACGGTACTGCTGCACCGGCTCTATGTACTCTTCGTCGTGGAGCACGCCACCCGCCGCGTCCACCTCCTCGGCATCACCGCCAACCCCACCAGCGCCTGGATCGCTCAGCAGGCGCGCAATCTCCTGATGGACCTCGACGACCGCCTGGCGGGCTTCAGGTTTTTGATCCGGGATCGCGACAGCAAGTTCACCGGCGTCTTCGATGCCATCTTCGCCAGCGAAGGCATCCCGATCCTGCGCACACCGGTACGGGCGCCTCGGGCGAACGCGATCGCCGAACGATGGATCGGCACCCTCCGCCGCGAGTTACTCGACCGAGTGCTAATCGTCAACCGCCACCACCTCGAGACAGTGCTGGCCAAGTACGTGGCACACTTCAACGCCCATCGCCCCCACCGGGCATTACATCAAGCAGCACCACTCAAACCACTGCCCCACGTCGCATCATCACCCGACCTTCGCCTCCGACGCCGCGACCGGCTCGGTGGACTGATCCACGAATATACACAGGTTGCATGACATGGATGACCAATTCAGCACCCACAGGGTTCTGAATTCTATTGCTGGAAGTGGCCAGCGAGGTCTTCGAGGCCGTACCGGGCTACCATTTCCGCGTCATCTAACCTGATCGTTCGCAGGCCGTCTCGCTCAAGCCGTTCATTGATCTTGTCGAGGTTGTGGCGGACGATCTCCTTCTCGGCATCCGTGGTCTTGCCACGGTGTGGCTTGCCGGCGTGCTCTAAAGAGGCGTAATCCAGCTTGTCTGCCGATGCTGGGGCTGGCCTGGCCTGCCTCCGTGGCGGATATGCAGGCTGAGCGCGACGGATGACATCGGCCATATCCATACCGTCCGCGAGCTTGTTGAAGGCCGCGATGTCCATGGTGACTGTCTGCGGCTCTGACCCTTCGCCTATGAAGACCTTGAGGCTAACGACATCGAGCGAGGTCCCCAGGACGTGCTTGATCTCGTCCTGAGCAGCCTCGATCTCTACCGGCCCGTTCTCAAGGGCAGGGTGCTGCTCAACCACGATGCGAGCTACAGCGTCATCCTCGATGATCTTATTGGTCAGGTCAGAGAAGCGGACCACGCGTTGACCCATGTTGGTACCTCGTCAGCTGAGGGAGCAGGACCGGCGGAGCCTACCAGTGAGTCATTGCCCTACCTCAGCCTGTTCGACAAAGACTATGGATAGCCGGTGCAATTTGGCCTGCTAACTCCGTTGTGTGGACTTACGACGCGATGAATTCCCGGTCGCAGGATATGGCCGAAGATGCACGCATCCTTTATCGAACACCGCATGCCGAGAAGTGGGCTGCCGATATCTGGGCTGGAACGATGTTCGCATGCAGATGGCGTGCTCCCCAATGGACCGCTATATGTACATGGTACGACCAATTGAGAGTCTGTGGGTACCGAATAGGTCATCCATGTCAGGCGGCCTGGGCGTATTCGTGTATCAGCATTTGGTGGCCCGGTGGGCCGCGCGTTCCGCGGTGAAAATGGGGTCTGCTGCGGTTGGGTGGGGAGCGGTGATCGTGGTTTGGGGGTGGTCTCTAGTGGTCATCGCGACACGGCTTGACCTGGGACCCTCGTGAGGGCTCACATCGAGCTTTGCGGGCAGGCCAGGGGCGTGCCCGATGCGCGGGGCCAGCTTACGAGCCCTCACC
>JALZHU010000288.1 GCA_030860695.1 Actinomycetota bacterium | reverse complement strand
GCCCAGGGTAATCCCCGGCCAGCGAACCGGGACCTGTGGTTTTGCAACGTCATCGAGCCCAATGCGTGGGGAGCCAGCGCGGTACGCGCGGCGTTCTGGGACGCCCTCCACGCTGGCTGACGGCTAGCGGGGTGACAGCACCGCCGCCTGATCAGTCCGCTGGCCACGCGCCGTACTGCCGCAACGCCGCAGTCTCGGTGCGTTGGGCAGGGCGCTAGCGGGTACCCCAAGGACCCACCACGAATCCGATCCCAGGAGGCTCACATGGCCGACCAGCGCACCGGCATCGACGTCATCGACGAGCTGACAACCGACCATCGCGAGGCACTCGAGCTCCTCGACCGCATCGCGTCGAGCACCGACCCAGACGAGCGCCGGGAGCTTGCCGACACCGTGATCAGTGAGGTCGTCCGGCACGCGGTAGCGGAGGAGATGTACGTCTATCCCGCGATGCGTGAGCACCTGCCCAACGGCGAGCAGGCCGTCGAGCACGACATTCAGGAGCACAAACAGCTCGAGGAGGTCATGAAGCAGCTCGAGGCGGTACAGCCGTCCGAACCCCGGTTCGACGCGCTCGTGCGGGACATGACTGAAAAGCTGCGTCACCACGCCCAGGACGAGGAGGCTGAACGGTTCCCCCAGCTCCGCGATCGGGTGCCGCGCGAGCAGCTGGTCAAGATGCGGGAGCAGGTGGAGACTGCGAAGAAGGTGGCGCCGACCCGCCCACACCCGGGAGCGCCCAACAGTGCGCTGTTCCACAAGCTCGTCGGCCCTGGGGTTGGTCTGGTGGACCGGTTGCGCGACAAGCTCACGAACCGATCCCACAGCTGAGCGGACCCAGCAGGCAAGCCGATAGCGGCCGGTGACAGCCACGCAGGTCGCCTTCATCGGCGCCGGTTTCATCGCCTCGCGCCACGCGCAAAGCCTGGCGGCACTGGATGGAGTGCAGATCGTGGCCGTCGCCGATCCGCGCATCAACCGAACCGCGGCCTTCGCAACCCAAACCGGGGCTCGTCCTTACCCTTGCTACCAGCAGATGCTCGATGCTGAGCACCTCGATGCGGTCTACATCTGCGTGCCGCCTCACGTGCACGGTCCGCCCGAGACGGCGGTGCTCGCCCGCGAGTTGCCGTTGTTTGTGGAAAAGCCGTTGGCGCTGGATGTCCCCACGGCGGAGCGGATCTGCGTCCAGATACGGAACTGCGGCGTGCCCAGCGCCACCGGCTACCACTGGCGCTACCTGGATACCGTCGACCAGGCCCGGGCGCTGCTCGCCGACCGGCCACCGCGGTTGCTGTTGGGCTACTGGCTAGACCGCACCCCCGGCAGTGACTGGTGGATCCACCAGGCCCGCTCTGGTGGCCAGCTGATCGAACAAGCCACCCACCTGTTCGACCTCGCGCGGGTGCTGGCCGGCGAGATCAGCTTCGTGCGCGCCGACGGCGCCCGCTCCCCCCAAGTCTTCGACGGCGATATTCACCACGTGTCCAACACCGCACTACGGTTCGCCTCTGGTGCTGTCGGCGCGGTCGTCTCCACCTGCCTGTTGCGGCGCGGCTACCGGATCGGCATGGAGCTGTTTTGCGACGGCATGGTCGTGCAGCTGACCGAACAGCAGCTCACGGTCGACGACGGAACCGGCCGCTGGACAGCACAGGCGAGCCTGGACCCGCTGGTCTGCGAGGATCGCGACTTCATCGACGCGGTACGCGGCAAGACCTGCCGCATCCGCGCCCCGTACCCGGAGGCGTTGCGCACCCACCGGGTGGCGGTGGCCGCGGCCACGGCAGCCCAGGAAGGGTCGACCATCGAGATCCCCGTGGAGAGTGGTGATGCCTGACCGTCTGGTGCGCACCCTCGGAGTCGCAGGCTCGGGCCGGCCGGCGTTCTTCGAGGTCGGCGAGACCCCGCCGCAAGACGGCGAATTCTGGGTGCAGACCTGGTATTCGGGCCTGTCCGCGGGGACCGAGCTGAGTTTCATCAAGGGCACCAACCCTTTCTTCCGCCATCGTTGGGACCGGGACCTGCGACTGTTCTGCGACGGCGTGCCGGCCCAGCACTATCCGGTGCCGTGCCTGGGCTACATGGAAGTCGGCCAGGTCACCGACAGCCGTACCGCCGTGGTCGCCGAGGGCACGACAGTGGCCATGGCCTTCGGTCACCGCACCGGGTTCCGGGCCGACCCCAGCCGCGACCACCACGTCGTGCTGCCGGATGGGCTGGACCCGCTGCTGGGGATCTACCTAGCCCAGATGGGGCCAATCTGCGCCAACGGCCTGCTGCACGCCGCTGCCGAGGTGGTGGGCGAGGTGCGCACGCTAAGCGACGGGGTCGCCGGACGCCATGTCCTGATCACCGGCGCCGGCGTGGTGGGCCTGCTCACTGGGCTGTTCGCCGCCCACTACGGCGCCGCGCACGTCGCGGTCGCCGACAGCACCGAAAAGCGCCTACATGCTGCCCATGCGCTAGGTCTAGAACCGATCGATGACAACGAGCACGATCCTGCGGTGTGGTGCAAGCAGCGCTGGCGACACGGCCCGGGCGACCGTGGGGCCGATGTGGCCTTCCAATGCCGAGGCCGGGCCGGCGCACTGCGGACGGCCCTGCGAGCACTACGCCCGCAAGGCGCGGTGATCGATCTGGCCTTCTACCAAAACGGGGCTTCTGAGGTCTGCTTGGGTGAGGAGTTCCACCACAACGGGCTGGCCATCCGGTGTGCCCAGATCGCTCGCGTGCCGCGCACGCTGGTCGGCAGCTGGACCCAGTCGGCGCTGTCGGAGCAGACGCTGGTGTTGCTGCAAACCCGCGGGACAGACATCCAGCAGCATCTGATCACCGACATGGTGCCCTTTGCCGAGGCACCCGACTTCCTGGCCGACCTCGCAACCCGTCGCCGCCAGACCCTGCAGGCGGTGTTCACCTTCCCCGGCCAGGCGGCCCCAGCCTGATGCGTGTCCTGCTGCTCACCGGGCATTACACGGCCGGGCCGGGAGGCGCCGAGACGGTCACCGTGATGACCGAGTCCCTGCTGCAGCAAGCCGGCCATGAGGTGATCCCGTTCGCTCCCCGCGAGCCGGACACCATCCCCACGCCCTGGCAGCGCTTCTTCCCGCCCCCGGCGGGTGCGGGGGCGCGCACCGAGCCCGGGGCCCGCTTTGCCGCGATCTACAGCCGTCCAGCGCGCCGCAGCCTGGAGGCACTGATCCGGTACGCGCGACCGGACGTGGCCCACGTACACCACATCTTCGAGTTGCTTACCCTGTCGGTCCTCGACGTGCTGTCTGCCTACCGCATCCCGGTGGTGATGACCCTGCACGACTACCGGCCCGTCTGCCCGAACTACCGGCTGTTCACCGCCGGGCGACCCTGCCGGCGCTGCCTGCACCACGGCCGGGTCTGGAATGTGGTCCGCCACCACTGCCTGCGCGGTGAGGGTTCCCGCTGGCGAGCGGTGGCCGCCGGCGCCGAGGCCGGGTTGGCCGGCCTGCGGCACTGGTGGAGCCGGATCGGCCTGTTCATCGCTCCCAGTGCTTTCCTGCGTGATCAGGTCGTGGCCGGAGGGCTGCCGGCCGCGCGGGTTGTGGTCGTGCCCAACCCCGTGCGAGCCACCGATCGGCTTACCCGGTACTGCGGTGGTGTGCCGACCTTCCTGTACGCGGGACGGCTGGTCGCCGAGAAAGGCCTTGATGTGCTTTTGGAGGCGGCCCGGTTGCTGCCCGCTGGGGTGAAGGTTGTGCTGCTGGGCACCGGGCGGCTTGAGGGGGCGGTGCGGGCCCGGGTCACGGCCGAGCGGTTGCCCGTCGAGGTACGGGGCTTCGCGACGCGCACGGTTGTCGACCGGCAGCTCGCTGGTGCCACCGCCGCGCTGCTTCCCGCCCTGTGGTACGAGAACTGCCCGATGGCGGTCCTGGAGGCCGCCGCCCAAGGGGTGCCCGCGGTGGCCTCCGCCATCGGCGGGATCCCTGAGCTGGTCACCGACGGGGTCACCGGTCTGCTCGTCCCACCCGGGGACGCAGCCGCACTGGCAGTGGCAATGCAGACGCTGGCGGCCGACCCTGGGCGTGCCGTACAGCTGGGCGCCGCGGCCTGGCATCGGGCGCACACCCACCACGATCCAGCGGATCATCTGGCCGCCCTGCTGGACTGCTACGCCCGGGTCATCCGGTGATCTGCTGCGGGAACCCGTTGCATCTGTCGGCTGCCCTGCCGGGGCGCAGGCCAACCAGGACACTGCCGCGCCCTACCTCGATGACGCCCTCGACGCTGGCGGTTCGGATGGACACCAAGGTCGGTACTGGGCGCACCTGTGGTTTGGGTCGACCAATGCCGGTATCTGGGCGCGGTGCTCTTGAGCTTGGTGAGCCCGGCCAAGCCGGTGCAGGGTGCCAAGCGGGTGGACCGGGAGCCGAGGTGCGCTGGCTGCGAGCGTTGAACCAGTGATCAGCAAACTGGTCGGGGAACGGGAGTTGTTCGCTGGGTTTGTCGGGCGGCCTTGAAAGCGCTGATGGTGGGGTGTGGTTATTGGGGGTTTGGGGTGGGTTGGTGGTGATGTGGTGGAGGAAGGTTTGCCAGTGGTGGGTGGTGGTCAGGAGCGTGCTGTGGGGTTGTTTGCTGTCGCGGATGCCGACCCAGCCGGGGATGGCGTGGGTGATTCCCACGCAGTTTTGGCCTTGGCCGGTGCGGCTGGAGGTGAACCAGCCCTCGGCGTGGTGAAGGGCGGTGTGGGGGTTGGGGTGGTTCACGGTGTGATCTCCTCTGCGATCCGGGTGATCACCGCGGGTGCCTCGGCCGGGGCGATCGCTTGGGCTTGCAGCCTGGTCAGCGCGAGCCGGTAGTCAGCGATTTCGGCCGGTTGTCCGTAGTAAACACCACGGATGAGGGTTTGGACGTAGACCGTTCCGGGATCACCGGGCAGCTCGTGGGGGAAGTCGACCACGGTGAAGGTGCCGTCGAGTCCGGGGTGGGCTCCAGCCGGGAGCACTTGTAGGTCGATGGTTGGCTGTTGGGCGAGGTGGGTGAGGTGGTGGAGTTGGGCGCGCAGCAGTTGGGGGTCACCGACGGGGCGGCGCAGCGCGGTCTCGTCGAGTACGGACCAGACCCGCAGTGGGTCGGGCTCGCGGTCGAGCACGCTTTGGCGCTGCATGCGCAGGTTGACCCGGCGCTGGATTTCCGACTCGGGCAGGCCGGAGTTGGCCGCGGTGATGACGGCGTGAGCGTAGTCGGGGGTCTGGAGCAGGCCGGGGATGACTAGCGCGTCGTAGGAGCTGACCGCGCTGGCCCAGGCTTCTAGTCCCAGGTACAGGTCGAACCATTCCGGCTCGGTGCCTTCGAATGCCGGTGCCTTCCACCAGTCGCGGCCCTTTTTGGCTGCTTTGAGCAGTTCGCGGAAAAACAGCCAGCGCTCGCCCACACCGTAAAGGCCCAGCAGCTTTTCGCATTCGACTGTGTTGGGCAGGTTGCGTCCGGTTTCCAGGTGCGACAGGTGCGGCAGGGTGCAGTCCAGGTGTTCGGCGACCTGTTGGCGGGTCAGTCCGGCTTGTTCGCGGGCCCGCTTGAGGGCAAAAGCGATCCACCGCTTGGGTGCTGTGGTGGCCCTGGTGCGTCATCGGTGGTCGGGCGTCTCGCTCAGGACAGGACCGTAGTCCCCGCTGCGGACCCCCACCCCCACCCACCAGCCCGACTGTCGATCGCGACCAGGGCGATCCGCAGTCAGGTCAGGTGGCGCCACCCACGTCAGCGAAGGGGATCATGATGAAACCCGCCCCCACCAACGAGTGCGGCCAGTCACGTCCACCGTTCAGTGACCGCACATCGGGCTCCGGGATCGCGGTGTGGATCGCCCTGCACAGAGCCCACCAGGGTGCAGTGACGAACCTGGCCGGCCACTGGCTGGACTCCGGCCGTCCGGTGCCCGGTTACCTGGCCACGGCCTTGGACAGACTTACCCGTGACAGGCTGCTCACTCTGAGTGATGTCGATCTGGTGTCCTGTGGTGTGCGCCGGGTCATCGTCACCGACGCCGGCTGTGCGGGTTATGTGGCCCTGTGCCGCATGCACGATCCGACACAGCGGGTCGCCAGCTCCTATCAGCCCTGCGCGCGGTGGCGCACCTACTCCCGGCTGGGGGTCAACTCATGACGGCCCAGACCCAGCATCGCCGAGTGATTCCGGCGACGTGTTCGGTGCATCAGGGTGCGCGGGGTTTCACCAATCTGCTGGTGCGCAAGGTCGACACGCTCAACGGGGTGATCGAGTTTGATCCGCACGTGACCGGCGGGTGCGTGGTGACCCTGGATGAACCGGCCGCGGTGCAGCTCTTCGAGGCGCTGGGGGAGTGGCTGGGACTGATGATCCCGCTGCGGGCGCGGCAGGTGGGTGCCTGAGACGATGAGGTGGTATCCACGCTCGTCCGGCGAGCACGACACCCACCGCGGCCATCTGCGCCGCGGTGGGTGCTCGCGCTGTGCGGGGTGGAGTTCACCCCCCAGCGCACGTGGCGCAGCCGCGCAGACCGGCGCTGCCGGGCGACTCGACCCGGCTCTGCCCGGTGTGCGACACCACCGGGGACAGGCGGTGATTCACCGCGAGTCGCAGCGCGCCGTGCCGCTGCCCGCACCCCAGTTC
>JALZHU010000490.1 GCA_030860695.1 Actinomycetota bacterium | reverse complement strand
CAAACACAAGATGTGGCGGTCGTGCTCGCCGAACGGTTGCTTATTTTGTGATTGCTTTAGCAAAGTAGATCATGATCAAGGTTAACTTGACAGTGCCCTGGCGAGGCGTCATCTGAGCCCGGGTGGGATCGCGATGTTTGATCTGAGTAGTTCCTGGGTGGAGGGGACGAAGTGCCCGCTGGCGGCGTTCGGTTACTCCCGGGATGGCAAGCGCGGAAGGAAGCAGATCGAGTACGGGCTGCTCACCGGTGAGCGGGGTGTCCCGGTGGCGATCCGGGTGTTTGCTGGTAACACTTCCGACGCCGTGGCGTTTCCCGAAGCTGTGCGCACCGTGCGGGAGGATCTCGGTTTGCAGCGCATGGTCTCGTCGGTGACCGTGGGATGATCACCAGTGCGCGGATCAAGGAATTACGCGAGCTGGGCGGCTGCGACTGGATCGGGGCGTTGAAAGCCTCCCAGATCGCCGCGCTGGCCCGCGATGACGGCCTCTGCAGATGTCGCTGTTCGACGTCCAGAACTTCGCAGAGTTCACTCACGAGAACCACCCAGCAGAACGCTTGATCGGCTGCCGGAACCCGGTGTTAGCCGCCGAGCGCGCACACCCGCACAGAGCTCCTCGCCGCGACCGAAGCCCATCTGGAGAAGATCAGGGAAGTGGTGGACGCGAGGCGCCTGGCCGGGGCCGACAAAATCGGGGTCCGCGTCGGGCGCGTCATCAACAAGCACAAGGTCGACAAACACTTCATCCTGGATATCACCGACACCGCCCTGGCCTGGCGCCGCGATGACGACAAAATCCGCGAGGAAGCCAACCTGGACGGTTTCTATGTCCTTCGGACCAGTCTCCCACCCACATGCTGGACACAGTCGGCACCATCACCGCCTACAAAGACCTCACCTTCGTCGAACGCGATTTCCGCATCATCAAAGTCGACGACCTCGATCTCCGCCCCGTCCGGCACTACCTGGAACAACGCGTCCGGGCCCACGTCTTCTGCTGCCTGCTCGCCGCCTACCTCACCTGGCACCTCCGCCAAGCCCTCGCCGAGCTCCCCTTCACCGACGAACACAAACCCCCCACGAATCGACCCCGTCGCCCCCGCCACAGGCTCACCCCAGGCACAAGCCAAAGCCAGCGACGCCCATGGATCTCGGAGTGGCCGTCCCAAGGGAGAGGCGCGGGACGCAATGCGACCAGTTCGGCATGGCTGCCAACGGAGGCAAGACCTGCGAGGCGGTCACCAACGCCGAGCTGAATCTGGTCCCGGCAGCAGCTCTAGCCGGATTAAGGAGGGCCCGAGCGGGACCACCCGGACTTCGGCCACACCGAGGTTGTGCGCGATCGCCGGGGCGTGTGCGACGAAGTCGTCGGGTGTCTGGCCAGGCAGGGTGCGGATATCCAGCCTCACCGGAGGCCCGGCGACCATCGAGACCACCTGCGGAACGTGCAAGCCGCGGCCGCCGACGAGGCTGTAGTAAGGCTGGGCCAGCCCGCGTCCGACGAGAATATCCTCAAGGTGCCAGGCGAGCCGCTGATTGTTCTCTTGGCGCGTGCGTTCGAGCTGCCGGGCGCGGCGCCGCGCTAACGGGCGGTGCAGCAGCCATGAGACGAGCCCAAGGTTTTCCATGGGCTCTTCTGAAGAGTGAGAAGTGTTCCGGGACAGAACGGCGCGAAACTCGCTAGTACCGGTGGAGGGAAGGCTGCCGTAATCGTACATGGCTGGGGCTCCCCTAATCGCAGAGATGTGTGGGACTATTGAAACCCACCGGAGAGGCGCTGTCGGCAACATCGGACGTGTTGTACCCGACGCACATTCATGCAGGTCATAATATGTGTGCGACGGCGGGATGCCGGACAACACCGGACATCCAAGGACACTTCGGTGGCAAGCAGGAAAGCGCCGGCCCGGTTGCAGATTTCTGTGCCGGGTTGGCTGCAGCAGGGGCCGAGCACTCGACCGGTCGGCGGTGGCTCGCCGGTTGGGCTACAGCCGCTCCCAACTGTACGAATCTTGGATGTCATATCAGCCGGCTGCCGGAGTGGACCAGCTGGTGAACCCCTGGTCCGAACGTGCACCGGCAATGACAACCCCTGTAGGTGCCGAAAACCTCGGTTCCGTGTCGTTGACCTGCGGTGCAGGTGACGGTCACGCGGCCGGATGGGTCCGGCAGGATGCCGTCGTGATCGTCTCGTTGGTGTATCTGCTGGCACGCCGAGGGCACTGTCAAGTTAACCTTGATCATGATCTACTTTGCTAAAGCAATCACAAAATAAGCAACCGTTCGGCGAGCACGACCGCCACATCTTGTG
>JALZHU010000287.1 GCA_030860695.1 Actinomycetota bacterium | reverse complement strand
GGTCAGGGCGTCCTCGTCGAGCTGCGGCCCTGCTGGTGCTCACCCAGCGCCGACCGCGCACAGTCTAGGCGGGTGAGAAGGCAGCCTACCTGGCCGCGCCGGGCACTGTGGCAGCGTCGGACTCCGCTGGAAGGCTAGCTTTGGTGGCCCGGACCCGGTTTTGCAGTGAGCGGTATTCCTGGTGACCCGTCAGCCTCGTTTTCACCTTGAGGTCGAACGTGGCGGGGGTTCGCCACGGTGATACCCAGTTACGGTCCACCTCCACGGCGGCCTCTTGCTTGATCACGGCCATCCGCTCGCGCAGCTGCGCCAACTCCTGCCGCACAGCATCCACGCCGCCCCGGATCTCCGTACCATCCTGGTTCACGTGTTGCACGGTGCTGTCGTGTGCCTGGTGAGGGTGAGCGCTCTCGTCGTGTCGGTCGTCGCCGGGGATTGCCCGGGTATGTGCGGCGTCAGCTTGTTCGTCGAGTAGCTGTTGTCGGGTCTGATCCTGTCGCCCATGGTCATGTTGGTGGTCCTTCTGATGGAGGCTGTGGGAGATCACCCTGTTCAGCCGGCCCGTGCGCCGACAGCAGAGCGATGCGTCAGCGGCCGACGACGTCGCTGGATGAGTTGCCCCAGGCCCGGTCGTTGGCATGGTGGTCCCGGGCGCCCTCTTCATTGTCTGGGGATGCCTTGGCTTCCGCCGAAGGGCCCACGGGCGCAGAGTGGTAGCCAACAGCGGCGGCAATGTCAGGATCGTGGCCGTCGGTAGCCATAGTGAGCGCCAGGTCAGCGGTGGCGTCCTCGATGTCGACGGGGATGAGGAGCAAATCGATCCGCTGGTCATCGGTGCCGACGATCCGGACCAGGTGAACACCCGAGGTTTGGAACCAGTCCACGGCAACCCTTCGGCCGCTGCGCCAGACTCGGCGAGGAGCGCTGTCCCATCCGGCCATGTTCAGCGCGATCCGACGGACCGGCACTCCGACTGCCTCAATCAGTGTGCCGAGCTCGATGGCGGGATCTGTCGACCGTGGCCACCACGCGCCGTCCAGAGCACCTTTGGCGGAACTACTCGGCTTCAGGCTCAGGCGTGCCGAGCAGTCGCGGGCGGCCACGCTGCGCGCATCGAGGTGGTCTGAGTTGGTGATGCAAACCGACGTCATGTCAGCGTTCCCGTCCCGGCATGAACCACAGCCGGTGTCATAGTGAGCCGAGAACGACGCGGGCTAGGATGCCGGCGCACGACGAGTAGTCGGTCACTACCGAGGCTACCCTCAATCGATTCACCACGCCAACCGCGTCACACCCGTGCCCGGGCCGCTGCAGGGTGCGTCCTCTTGCTCCTCTGTCAAGCTGCGGGGGATGCAGCTTGGTTGGCGTCGGTGAGTAGCGCTCGGTATAGACGGTGTCGGAGAGGCATCTTTGGAGCGCGCGGATGGACCCGGTTTCGGTGTCGCCGGCCGCGCGTCGGCGTTGGAGGAATTCCCGGGCGTCGGTGTGGTAGTGGGCCTGGGTGATCGCGCTGCGGTGTTGAGTGGTGTTGAGCTCGCGGTTGCCGATGCTGAAAGTCGGTGACGGTGGCCAGACCAGACTGGGACGGGCGCGGTGCCGTTGTGGCGGGCGTAGGCGTGCCGGGACCGGAACCGCGTGCCGTCGGCTGTCTCGCCGGATGATTTTCGCGGCGGTCAAAGTCGCGTAGCCGCTGATCGCCATTAGGTGGGGAGCGAGCTGGGTGACCAGCGGGCTAGGCTGGCGATATGGCGCAGCTGGTGGTCACAGACCGACTGATCCTGCGGACTTGGCACATCGACGACGCGCAAGCGGCACTGGACGTCTTTGGGCACCTCGACGTTGCACGATGGCTTAGTCCGATCATGGGCCAGGTTCCCGACCTGCCGGCCATGCAGTTGCTATTGCAGCAGTGGATCGTTGAGGACGCCCGGGCGATTCCGCCCGCGGGCCGGTGGAGCATTCAGCGGCAGGAGGATGAGCGTGTGATAGGTGGGGCGATCCTGTTGCCCCTGCCGCCGGGCAATGAGGACCTTGAGATCGGCTGGCAATTGCATCCCGACGTCTGGGGCCACGGCTACGCCAGCGAGACGACATACGCTCTCGCGCAGTGGGCATTCAGCCAGGGGACGGACGAGATCTTTGCGGTGGTCAGGCCGGATAACACTCGTGCCGCAGCGACGGTGCGCCGCAACGGCATGGAGTGGGTCGGGGAGACCAGCAAGTATCTTGGGTTGACCATGCAGGTGTTCCGACTCCGACCAGCCGACCTCAACCGCTCAGCACAGCAAGCAGACCTGCCGCCGAACTTCGAGGCTCGGTGATCGCCAGGTCGGGCACGCACGCGGTGAAGAGATGGTGAGTGTCACACCACCAACCGCAGAATCGGCTAGGCACTGCGCACCCATCGACTGAGGCCGATCCGTCACCGCGTCATCTGGAATGAGACAGGAAGCTGGCGAGCTTGTCTGACTACGCTTGACGGGCGCCGGCGTGGTGACGGGGTTGGGTGGATGCTGGAGTTATTCGACACGCCGCTTCGACGTCGCCCCCGAGCGCGGAACAAGTACGTTAAGCTGCAGCAGTAACCTAATTTTCGAATGTTCGGAGGATAGTGTGGCCGTTCTCATCATCGTTCTGCTCGTGATCTGGCTTATTGCGGCGGTTATTGGGTTCGCCTTCGAAGGTCTGCTTTGGCTCGCAATCATTGCGATAATCCTGTTCGTAGGTACCGCCGCGATCGGGTTTGTCCGACGCAACGCCATCCGCCGTTAGCCTTGATCATTCGTGGGGTCGGCGGGTGCGCCTCTCGCATCTTGGGTGTTGATCTCCGGCTTTGGTTGTTGCTCTTATTTTCAAGTTGCGATCGAGCTGGAGTTCCGACTCTCGCCTCGGGTGGGCGCCGGGTTCCACGGGGGCCGGGTTGATTCTTTGGTCGGGATGGGAGCTTGCTGATTCGGCGTCAGGTCAGTGGCTATGGCGAGCGCGGTGTGCAGGCAAGCTGCCAGCTGCGGGGCACTGTTGCATTGCGGCGAAGAGCGTCCTCGCCATGCACCAAGCAGGAAGGCAAGGCCCCTCAGGCACCTTGGAAACTCAATAAACCGGACATCTGAAGGCCTCTCCCACGGCTTCTGGGCGGGCGAGTGGAGCAGGTCGGGTGAGCCGATCGCTCAATGCAACAGTGCCGCCAGGTGCGGGTTGGGCGTGCGGGTGATATCGAGCGTATCGGGGTTGGCGGTGCACGTCGGATCGCGGTTGGCGGCAAGCAAGCCGGGAACCACAATTTCACCGGCCGGGATGGTGATCCCACCAATCTCGATCGGCTCGGTGGTTACACGGAAGGGTGCGACCTGGAATGGGCCGTCAAAGCGCAGCAGCTCCTCGACTGCGGCGCCCAGCCGCTGCGGCTGGGCGCGCAGGAGCGCCAGCTGCTTGGGGTGAATAAGCAGTGCATGCATCCCGTTGCCGATCAAGTTGACCGTGGTCTCATGGCCGGCGATGAGCAGCAGGGCGACCATTGAGGTGAGCTCGTCCTCGGAGAGACGGTCTTGGCCGTCGCGGACCATTAGTAGGGCGGAGAGCAGGTCATCGGTGGGGGCATCGTGCTTAATCGTGAGCAGTTCCTGGAGGTAGCGCACCAGCGCGGTGGCCGCCGAGCAGTAGGTGTTCGGGTCGGCCAGTGCGCCGGCCACCAACGTGGTCGACCAGTGGTGAAACTCCGCTCGGCGATCCGCGGGCACGCCCAGCAGCTCGCAGATCACGGTGATCGGCAGTGGGTAGGCGAACGCGGTGATCAGGTCGACCTGGGTCTCGTGGGCCATCGCGTCGATCAGCTCATCAGTAATCTGCTGGATACGCGGTGCGAACTGCTCAATGCGACGGCGGGTGAACGCGGCGGTGATCAGCCGGCGCAGCCGGGTGTGACCGGGCGGGTTGCGACTAGCCATGTGATTGCCCATCGCCGCGCACACCTCAGGCGGCAGCCAGTCGCGGCGCAGCACCGCCTCTGCTGCCTCACTCCTGACCAGCTGCGCAGCGTTCAGGGCCTGCCGCACTTCGTGGTGCCGGTGATCAGCCAAGCCGGCTGTCCCGTGGGCAACACAATCTGGTGCACCGGGCCAGCCGCCGTCAGCTCCGCATACCGAATATGGCGCTGCACCCCGTCAGTGTTCGCAAACGGCGCCTCAACCAGCGCCTCGACCAGTGTTTCAGCCATGGCCTGCGCCTCCTGTCCACACCTCAAACCTCGACGGCATACGTAACGAAGAAGAGCCGCCGTCCACGGCCTGTGATACCGCTTTGGATTTCTTTCGCACCGCCGTTGATCTCGGAATGAGGTAATTGTCCTTCGGTGTGGCGATCTGTGCACCAAGACACCGTCACACGTGATCTTGTGTCGCCGCCTCTTGACGCCGGATTCACCAATCCCGCTTACCACCAGACCTTGCATGCCACGGCCCCGGCCGGTGAGCGCAGGACACCCGGCTCACGTGCCCACCGGACATCCGGCGCCCATTGCAAAGTCGCCGCTGACTGGCGGCTGGCACAGCTCGAGCTGGTCAAGTACTCCAGCTCACCAAGTAGCCGGTGGACCTGCGCCGTGGCACGGTAACCGTCAAGCAGTTGCTGCCCGCGCTCAGCACCGGCTGTGTGGATTGGCCATCACGGCGCTTGCCACAACGGCGGCAGTCTGCGCGCCTTACGCGGAATCTGTGGCGATCGACAAGCTAGATCAGGACTGCGTCCCACCCCAGGACAAGATCACAATGGCGGCACCCCTGTCCTGTGGCATGCACTACTCTCATAGTGTTGCCGTACCAGTCCGTGCAACGAATGCCTCTCCCAGCAATGGAGTCAGCTGCTACTAGCTTAATACTTGGCAACAGAAGACTGGAAAGTACTTCAAGTATAAGTATAATGGCCACCTGATGAGCACACGTTCGGGCACCGCTCACAAGCCGGAGAAGTGCCAACACCGGCGCCTCCCCCACTTGTACGGCGTGCCACGCCTGCTCACCAAGGCCAATCCCAAAAGTGCCGACGTCTACTTTAGCTCGTCCTCAAATTAGCGATCCCCTGCTCCAGCGGAGCGACGGCGACCCCAAGCAGATACCAAAGCTGGTGACATGACGGCAAAAGACGGATCCGCGCACAGGGCCAGCGCCGCTGCGACTTCCTTGTCACTGATCAATCCCGCCGCAACCATGGCAGCCCGCACCCGCTCGATGGTCAACGTGAAAAGCTCCATCTCCGGCGTACCACCCCACACCATTCGGCTGCGGGCCTCACAGCCGACCTCAACCAGATCGGGGTCACCAAACAGCACAGGCAGGCGGCGTCCAAACATCGGCGCGAAACCGGCTGAGGTAAGGAATTTCTGCACGGCAACCAACACCGCCTCGAATACCACAGACAGGGTGATCTCATACCGCGTGGACCAGTCGCCGGACTCCACGACCAGCCAGCCTCCCGGCCGCAGCCAACCCATGAGCCGCTTCAAGGCGCGCTCCGGGTCAGCCAGGTGCTCGATGACCAGCCGAGTGTGTACCAGGTCAAAAGGTTCACCTGGGGGGCATCGACCATCAGGTCGTGTCGGAGGACCTGCAGATTCGGCGCCTCGATAGCGACCAGGTAACGAGGGTCTAGATCGGTAGCGACCACCCGGCCAGTGTCGCCGACTCGATCGGCGAGCCACTGGGCGAGCGACCCACCTCCGCACACCGCCAACCCGGCCCAACCCCCAGCCGGGACAGCACATCCCGGCTGATCGGATCCGCGCCCGCCTCGACACCGGCCAGTCGCTTTCGCTCCCGATGCCACTGCTCAGCGAACACATAAGTCATTACCCCTCCTCGACCAGTCCGCAACACCCCGCAGGTGCCGAATCGCAGCACACCAGATCGCCGCAGGTTTCCCTAGTCATCAAGAAACGCGCCGTCGGACTTCCTGCTCACAACCGAAGATCTCCCGGACGGGCGTTGTCAACTTGAGCGGTGGCCTGATCGCGTTCCGTCCGTGGCATGACTATCTGGTTTGATCGTGGCCCGAGGGAACGGGGGTGGGTACGATCATTGAACGCGGATGCGGTGTCCTACCGGGGGTTCCGCTACCCTGCGGAGATCATCTCCCACTGCGTGTGGCTGTACCACCGCTTCCTGCTGAGCTTCCGCGAGGTCGAGGAGTTGATGCTCGCGCGAGGTGTGATCGTCTCGCACGAGACCATCCGGCAGTGGTCTGCGAAGTTCGGCGCAGGCCCCAAGCCGGGGACAAATGGCACCTGGACGAGGTGTTCATCAAAGTCAACGGCCAGCGGCAGTACCTGTGGCGCGCCGTGGACCAGGACGGCAACGTCTTGGACATCCTGATTCAGAGCAGGCGCAACGCCAAGGCCGCGAAGCGGTTCCTGGCCAAGCTGATGACAAAGCAGCGGTGGGCCCCGCGTGTGCTGGTCACCGACAAACTCCGCTGCTACGCGGCGGCGCACCGGGATCTGATGTCCTCGACCGAGCACCGACAGTCCAAGTACCTGAACAACCGGGCGGAGAACTCTCACCAACCCACCCGCCAGCGGGAGCGGGCCATGAAGGGCTTCCGTTCTCCGAGTCGAGCCCAGCAGTTCCTGGCCTGCTTCAGCCTGATATCACC
>JALZHU010000489.1 GCA_030860695.1 Actinomycetota bacterium | reverse complement strand
CGCCGCCCGCGCCTACGACGCCGCCATCACCGACCTCACCCAAACAGCCGGCCTCGCGGCCTGAAACCATCCGGAAAACTCAAATTTGACTCGATCTTTCCGGCTTCGCCGGCTCAAGCAAGCTAGCCGAGTATGTAGCCCATTTCAACCACCATCGCCCCACCGCGCATTGCACCAAGCAGCACTCTCAGGCCACTCCCCCCGCCTGCCTCACCATCCCCCTACGCCTCCGACGCAGCGACCGGCTCGGCGGGCTGATCCACGAGTATGCCCAGGTCACATGACATGGATGATCTATACGGCACCCACAGCCACAAGGTCTGGGTGGCTGCGGTTCCGGGCGGGCGTCGGGTCGGATCAGTTGGTGGGTAGCCCGTTGCCGCCCTGGCGTGGCATGATGCCGACGCGCGCGGGGTAGCGCGGATTCCAGCGATAAGGGTAATCGCCGTTGGCGCGCAGCCCTCGCCCGGCCAGCGCGGCGATCGGGTCCGGTACCCGAATCCGGCCAATGATTGCTGAGAGCACCAGCCGCGCCGGCATCCGCAGTGGCCGGGGCATCATCGCCGCCGCGGCGGCGCGCGGGTCGAAGGTGACCGGCAGGTCAAGCAACACCACATGGTTTTGGGTCAGCGCGAAGTCGTGCATCATCGGGCTGCCGCCCACGATGATGTCCACCGCGCGGCGGGCGCGTCCGTCGCGGCCGATCACCGAGTACTGCACGGTGTTGCCCCGGCCGAAGTGGTAGGAGACCGCGTGCAGCTCGCCGGTGTCTGGGTCGCGTTGGGGTGCGCGGTGTAGCCGCCGGACAAGGTTTCACCCAAGTCCCATGAGCCGACGGTGTCGAGCTCTTCGGTGAGTTCGTGGCAAGCGTTGCCGCCCTCGACCAGGGCGATGGTGCGCCCGCCGTGGGCGATGACGTTGGTGTTGGCTCCGATCGCCTCGATCCCCGCTCGAAGCCGGGTCTGGCGGCGAGGCTCGCCGAGTGCTCGGGCCGCCCGTGGACCGCGTACCCAGCGGTTGCGGTACCACTCGGCCCGACCCTCGCGAAGCCGTACTCCGTGAACCATCCCGTCGCCCATGAACCAGTGGTAGGTGCGCGGGTCGAGTTCCGCGACTGGGTTGGGTCCGTTGCGCACGTACCGGCCATCGAGATGCTCCGGGATCGTGCCGGTCACCTCCAGCTCGGTCAGTGTCTTCTCCTGCCTGACCGGCGCGAAGTGTCCGGCCAGGTACGGATTGGCGGTGGTGCCTTGTCTGCCCTGCTGACTGCTGTGTGTCGTGGTCATCAGATGCCCTTCTCATATTGGACACTACAACTATCCAATATTAGATAGTGGTAGTGTCCAGTCTGTCAAGAGGGAGTAGCGACATGCGGATCTCAGAGCTGAGCCGGCGCAGTGGTGTGCCGGTGGCGACGATCAAGTACTACCTGCGGGAGGGCCTGATGCCCCCCGGCAGGTCCACCGCGGCGACCCAGGCCGACTACAACCAGGCCCACCTGCGCCGGCTGCGGTTGGTACGAGCTCTCAGCGAGGTTGGCGGGCTGTCACTGGCCAGCGTGCGTGCCATCCTCACCGCCGTCGACGACCCCAACCTCGGGCTGCATGAAATCCTCGGCCAGACGCACCACGCACTCGCCGGTGACGTAGGCTCCGCCACCGATGATCCCGACTGGCCCGCCGCGCGCGCCGAAGTCGACGCGCTGCTCGACGAGCTGGGATGGCACGTCAACACCCGCGCCCCGGCCCGCGATCAGCTGGCCCGCGCGCTGCTGACGCTACGCCGACTCGACGCGTCGCCCACCAACGAGGAGCTACGCCCCTACGCGTCCGCCGCCCAAACCCTCGCCGCCCACGAACTCGCGCTGCTCGCAACATCGGCCGAAAGCGACGCGTCCGTTAGCGACCTAGTCCAACGAGCCGTGATCGGCACCGTGCTCTACGAACCAGTCCTACTCGCCCTGCGCCGGCTAGCCGAGGAACACGAGTCCGCACGCCGACTCCACCCACCAGACCAGACATTAACCCCAGAGCAGCCGTGCTGGCCAAGGACATAGCCCACTTCAATCACCATCGTCCCCAACCGCACATTGCACCAGGCAGCACCACTCAGCCCACTCCCCGCCCGCATCACCACCCGACCTTCGCCTCCAACGTCGCGACCGGCTCGGCGGGCTGATCCACGAATTGGCAATCCCCTGGAACAGTTCATGGCGGCTGCCGCTGCCGCCCGTGAGGGGTGAAAATCCCGGTGGGCGGTCTGGGTGACGTCGTCTATCGATTGGTGCGGTGGAGCCCGACCTGAAACAGGACGC
>JALZHU010000049.1:4985-26129 GCA_030860695.1 Actinomycetota bacterium | reverse complement strand
CTGCTGCACCGCCCTGCCCCCGGGTAAACCCAAACCACGATCACCACCCGCAGAACAGCAGGAGACCCCATTTTCACCGCGGAACCGCGCGGCCCCGCAGGGCCATCAGATGCTGAGGAGAAACTCGGCAACACCGACGTGGCCGCCGCGCTCCGCGCCGAGCTGGCCACTGTTTCCGCAACCGGCTGCACCGTCCCGCGGATTGAGGTGCGACGCTGGCGTCGGCGTCAAGTCGCTCGGCATAGCTCGGGCCGCTCCCCGGTGGGGTCGGTGTCCGACTCGACGACCGCTCGCGCCTGCACCAGAGCGATGCTGGCGCGGCTCGATGCTAGTTGTTCACAGTCCGTGGACCTTGGCCGCCGATGCCGAAGCGGTTACGCAAGCTGTCCAGCTCCCACCTGCGGCGCCGGGCGCGGCCGTAGAGACCGGCGAGCAGCTCGCGCGCCAGCGGATGATTGCGCACCATGGCTGGCGCCGCGCGGTCCGCAACATCAAGCGCGCGGATCGCTCGATCGTCGCAGTCCCCGCCGGCCTGTGCCCATCCGCGGGCGACGTCTAGCGACAGGTTGGCGGTTCGCAGCGGGCTGCCGAGCAGGTCGACCGGGATGGGGTCGGCTTCGGCACCCTCCGCGGCGGCCGGGCCGTCCCCCAGATCGACCGCCAGCGCCACCCGCCATAGAGCCACGTTGATCGGCCCGAAGTGTTGTAGCTGGGTGTTGCGTTCACCGGTTCGTTCAGCCAGCGAAGCCGCCTCGGATAGATGGGTGGTGACCGCGTCACGGTCGCCGGTGCGGGCACCGAGCAGCGCCGAACCGAGCTGCACCATGCCCGCCATCTCGGCTGCGGCCGTGTCTTCGGCGTCGGGATCTGCGCTCGCCTCGGCAGCCTTGGCGAGGGTGGTTGAGGCCTGCCTGCGGGCGCCGACCTTCAACCATGTCTGCCCCAGGCTGTAGGCCGCGAGCGAGGCGAGCGCCGGATCGTCACCGAGCGCCTCGGCCGCATCGGCTTCCCGCACCGCGCATGCCAAGGCGAGATCCTGGTGACCGACCACTTCAGCTACTGCTGCGGCCACGTGGCAAGCCTCCACCAGAACCGGCAGGGCTGCCCGACGGACAGCACTGCCTCCGGCCGCTGTGTGTGCATGCAACTCAGCTAGCAGGGCTCCCAGCTCGCGCCCGGCCGCGCCATAGCGTCCAGCATCGCGGTACTCATTCGCGCGCCGTACCGCTGCCGCCAGTTGCTCGACCGGGCGAGCCTGTACCTGAGGCGCGTCGTCTACCGTGGCGTCATAGATGACCTCACGGATACCAGGCAGCGCCGCCAACGCGTCAGCCGACGGTCGGTCCGGTGGTGGGTACGGCTGCCCCGTCAAGTCCACCACGGAACAGCCGAGCGCGGCAGCCAGATCCTCAAGCAAACCACGCCGGTTGAACCTGCGCTGGCCACGTTCCAGCATCGACAGATAGCTCTTGCCGATGCCGGCGAGCCCAGCCACCACCTCAAGGCTCAACCCACGGCGCCGGCGGATCAGGCGAGCCCGCCGACCGATCGTGCATGCGTCGTCGTCAGCGTTCACCCAGATCTCTCCTCACCGACCCCTCCACCTGCTCTGGGGCATCGGTGAGAGGGTGACTCCGATCAGGGGCGCACGCGACGTCGGCGGTAGGCACCGTCGGCGAGCGCGACCCCGACGGCGGCGACCGCAACCTGCAGCACGATCTCGATCCAGTCGATGCCCGGCGTGACAGCCACCCCGAGGTACTGGGCGATCAGGGTGCCCAGTATCGCGCCGACGATGCCGATGACGATGGTGAGCCAGATCGGGATGATCTGCTTGCCCGGCAGGACCAGGCGGGCCAGCACACCAATGATCAAGCCGATCACGATAGCGGTGATAATGCCGGTAACGGTCATGCTGCTCCTCCGTCCGGTAGGCACCAGGACTTGTGCCGCATACCTGGTCATCCCATTACACCACCGGGAGGCAGACCCCACCTATGCCTAACCGAGGGCGCGCGCTTGGACGAGCGTCGTCGCATCGGGCCCACCCGGGCTCCCGCCGTGCCTGTCAAAAGTTCCTGACATATCAGAACTACAACGATCATGATGGGGACGGCGCCTAGCCGGCTGGCAAATCTGCTCAGACGTAACAATTAGGTTCACCGACGGCGCGCCGGTGCTGCCGCGGGCCAGCACGATGCGGATGCTCGGCATCTTGGCAGCTCACATGGCAGTAACATCCGACAAGATCCGGTTACATCGATCGGAGCCGAGGGATGTGTGCGCAAGCGCGGGGACCACTAGCACGGACGAGAAAACACCTGGCAGCGGTTCGGAATGATCCATCTGCCGGGAGTATCCAGTGGCGTGCGCTGGGGCCGGTGGAGGTCGTGGTTGGTGGGCGGATAGTCGATTTGGGCCCGCCGAAGCAGCGTGCGCTGTTTGGCTTGTTGTTAAGCCGGGTGGATCAACTGGTCACCGCCGACGCTCTGATTGAGGAGTTGTGGTCGGGGAATCCGCCTGCCGCAGCGAAGACATCGCTACGGGTGTATGTGTCGAATCTGCGGGGGGTGCTGGAGCCGGGTCGGGCGCCCCGGGCGCCGGCTACCGTGCTGCATACCCGCACGCCGGGTTACCTATTGGACAGCCGTGGCGTCGACTTCGACGTACACCGGTTCACCGGGCATGCCACGGCCGGTCGGGAAGCGCTGGCTCGAGCCGACCCAGCGCAGGCCGTGGACGAGTTCGATAAAGCGCTGAGACTGTGGCGCGGGCCAGCCTATGCCGACGTGCGCGATGCCAGGTGGGCGGTGTCGGAGGTGGCGCGGCTGGAGGAGCTGCGGCTGTCGGTGGTCGAAGAGCGATGCACCGCGCGGCTGGCGCTGGGTGAACATCAGGACACGGTGGCCGAACTGGACGCGCACGTGCGAGCTCATCCGCTGCGCGAACACGGTTGTGAGCTGCTGGCTCTGGCGCTCTATCGAGCCGGACGGCAAGCCGAGGCGCTGGCGGCGCTGCGGGATACCCGCCGGCGACTGGTCGAGGAGCTGGGCATCGACCCGAGTGCGGCACTGCAACGGTTGGAATGTGACATCCTCGCTCAGGCGCCGACACTGGACTGGCACCCACCCGACTCGACGCCGACCGTATCCGTCATGTGGCCGGCGCCGCCGGCACCGATTACCGCTGCGGTAACCACCCCGCCATCGCCCGGTTCAGGCCGTGGCGAGGCGTTGATCAGCCAGGAGGCGGGTCCACAGCTGCCGGGGGCCTTGCCGACGGTCTGGAACGTCGGTCCGCGTAACCCGGGGTTTGTCGGCCGGGACGCCATGCTCGTGGACCTGCGGGACCGGCTGCAGTCCGGAGGGACGGCGGTGGTGCAGGCGCTGCATGGTATGGGCGGGGTGGGCAAGACCCAGCTGGCGATCGAATACGCGTACCGCTACGCCGAGGCCTACGACGTGGTGTGGTGGATCAACGCCGAGGAGACCGGCCTGATCGGCGAGCAGTATGCGGCGCTCGCGGTCGAGCTCGGCCTGATCCCATCGCACGTCGACACGGCCAGCGCGGTCGGGGCGCTGCGCGCCTACCTGCGGGGCCAGGGCCGGTGGCTGCTGCTATTCGACAATGCGGACTCGCCCGCGGACCTGCGGGACTGGCTGCCCGCCGGACCCGGACACACGCTGATCACCTCCCGCGACCCCGGCTGGGGTGAGCTTGCCGCCCGGGTGGAGGTGGATGTGCTGCCTCGTGCGGAGTCGGTGGAGTTGATTCACGTCTCCCGACCCGCTACCGGCGAGACCGAGGCTGACCGGCTGGCTGAGGCTCTTGGCGACCTGCCGCTGGCATTGGCCCAGGCGGCCGGGTTCCTGGCCGAAACCGGCATGCCGGTCGAGCAATACCTACGATTGCTCGAGACCCGGACGGAGGAACTGCTTAACCAAAGCGCGCCGAAAAGCCATCCGCTGTCGTTTGCCGCGGCGATCCGGGTCTCCACCGACCGCCTCGCTGAGGTCGACCCGGCCGCGCTCGCGCTGGTGCGCATCGGCGCGTTCCTCGCCTCCGAACCCATCCCCGTCGATATCCTGATCCGCCCGATTGCTGTGGCGGGCGATGGCCAGCCACCGGAACTGAACGCGCTGATCGCCGCCGTGGCCAGTCCAGTGGCGGCGCACCGCAGCCTCGGATGGATAGGACGCTACGGCCTGGCCCGCATCGACCGCGGGCTGCAGCTGCACCGGCTCACCCAAGCCGTCCTGCGTGATCAGCTCGCCGACGCCCACGCCGCCGCTTATCACCGCTATGCCCAGGCGCTGCTGGTCGCAGCGGACCCTGGTGACGAGAGAAACCCGGCGTACTGGCCGGGCTGGGCACAACTGCTGCCCCATCTTCTGGCCACTGATCTAGCCACCAGTCCCAGCCCCGAGCTGCGGGACCTGGCCTGCCGCGCTGTCTGGCACCTGTACTACCGCGGTGACATCCACCCGGCCCGCGACCTCGCCGAGCACCTCCACCAGAAATGGGCCGAATGGCTAGGGCCCGACGACCGGCACACCCTGCGGGCCGCCTACATCCTCGTCCTTGTCCTAGCCACGATCGGTCCTTACAGCCAAGCCCGTCAGCTCGGCGAGGACACTTTTGCCCGGTGTCGACGGGTGCTCGGTGATGACGATCCCGACACTTTGCATGCCGCGTATTTCTTTGCGTCCTGCCTGCACCGTCTGTGCGAGTTCGAGCAGGCTCGGCAGCTCAACGCAGACACCCTCGCCCGCAGACGACGAGTGCTCGGCGAAGATCACTTCGAATCTCAGCGTTCGGCCCATAACCTCGGCCGCGACCTGCGTGAGCTAGGTGAGGTCGAGGCGGCCCGACAGCTGCATGAGAAAACCCTGGCTTACGGGCGACGAGTGCTCGGCGACGACCGTCCCGACACCATTTTCGCGGCTAACGAACTTGCCCTTGACTTGCACGCTCTCGGTCAGATCGACGCCGCGCGACAGTTGCATGAGGACACGCTCGCCCGAGCGCGGCGGGTGCTCGGCGAGGACCATCGCTGGACCATGGATAGCGCCCACGGCCTCGCCAGTGATCTGCTCGCGCTCGGTGAGCTGGAGGCGGCGCGACGCCTCGGTGAGGACACTCTGGCCCGGGCGCGGCGGGTGCTCGGCGACGAAAGCCACTTCACCGTGGATGTCGCCAATAATCTCGCTACCGCGTTCCTTGCGGTGGGCGAGGTCGAAGCAGCGCGACAGCTTAGCGAGGACACGTTCACCCGGGCACAGCGCGTGTTTGGCGAGGACCACCCCCGCGCCCTGAAGGCGGCTCACACGCTCACCACAGCCGCGTATCTCTTGGACGCGGCCGAACCGGCCCGGCAAGACGATCCCGATCAGCCGGATGGGTGATCCAGCCTGGCGACAATCCAGCGCCAACCCGCCACCAATCCCCGGCCAACCTTGTGGGCTAGAATTCTGACTTGCTTCGACACTGATTTCCCGACACTGATTTCGGTGATCATTATCGGTCCGCCGCTACCGTGGCACGGCCAACTGCCGCCCGAGCCCGACCAAAGATCACTCCATGCAACGTGTGGCCCCTGCAGCGCGTCAACCAGGTGGCTTAGCGCAGGTCCTGGGGGTTGACGGCGACTGGCCGACCTGTCACGCTAACGCCACAGGCCTGCGTGAAGCCGTGTCGTCCCGCTACGGTTGAGCGCTATCGTTGCGAATGTCCCGATATACCGGGCGGCTGAGATTGTTCCGATATGTCGGGCAGCTCAGTTGAGGAGTTCACTTCACCAGCTCGGGTCTGGCCGCATCGTCGAGGTACTGGCCGAGCGGATCTTCTACGGATACCCAGCCGACACCATCGCAAACAACGGCGCGATCACCCGAAGTCCCCCACCACGGTTGAGTTCGCGCGCGGCAAACAGCTCTCGCACACATCAATAGTGCTTCTCGTGCCCGCAACCGGAGGAAATATCGTGTTAGGTGGCCCGGCCGGCAAGGGTCGACGGATAGCGGTCGTCGGCGGCGGAATCTCCGGTCTTTCCGCGGCGATCCGCCTCGAAAGCTGTGGTCACGACGTGGAATTGATCGAGCGGGACGACGCCCTTGGCGGACGCTTTGGCGTTGCGAAGCTCGGTGACCGGCCGGTCATGCTGGGGGGCAAGAACATCGGCCGTCGCTACCACGCGTTTCGGTCATTCGTCGCGGCGCTCGGCGATTACCAGTGGGAACCGTTTGGTATTAACCAGTCCACGATGAAGGACGGCGAGGTGCTGACGCTTGACAGCTCTCGTCGCAGTAGGAGCCTTGGCAACATCCGTCGGATGGGCTCGGTGCGGGATTTGGCCAGGATGGTGATGATGGCGGCCAGGATTAGAGCCGATGAGTCGAACCGGTTCCTCGGCTCGAACTACTTCACCCGGCTGTCCCGGCGTCATGACCACGCACCGCTCAGTGCGCATTTCGGTGAGGCGCTGACCAGTACGCTGCTACGGCCGATGACCGTGCGGATGAACGGCGCGGAGCCCGACGAGGTATATCTCGGCACGTTTGGCACGAACCTTGCGCTCCTCATGGACAGCTATGACCAGCTTAAGGCTGGTATCCAGCCGGCGCTGGACGCCATCGCTCAACGCGTGACCGTCCGAATGAACACGCAAGTCGAGAGCATTGTCGTGCGTGACGGCGAAGTCGTTGGGCTGCGCGTGGCCGCGAACGGAAAGCCGTCAGCGGAGGTGTCCTATGACGGCGTCGTGGTCGCCACGCCCGCGTACGTGACGGCGGAAATCCTCAGAGCAGAGCACCCGACGTTGAGCAAGCGGCTCGCGGAGGTCCGCTATTTCCCCACCACGGTGGTGCTCGTCGAGTACGACCGGCCGGTGTTCACTCCCGAGGTGCGTGCGCTAGCGATGAACGACGGTGGGCCGTGCAGCAACGCTGGCTCCTATGGCCGGCAGGACCGGCATATTGTGCGGTACACCTTCAGCGGTCGCAACGGTCGGAGCTATTCCGATCCCAGCAGCGACCGGCTCGACGAGTGGGTCGGCTCGACCGAGGAGCGGCTGATCCGCTACCTGGGTGCGGGCCGGGCGCAGCGGGTGCGCACGGTCAGTCGCAGCTGGAGGGCAGGCTACTGCGCCTACATTCCCTTTCACGGTGAGTTTCTTGCCGAGGTCAGCGGCGCAGTCGCCAAGCTGCCGGGTCTAGAGCTCGCCGGTGACTACCTCTGGGGTGTCTCGCTTGAGGCGTGCACCCGATCGGGCAACGCCGCCGCCGAGCGGCTGTCTGCTGCTGACAGAGGAGATTGACTGTGGAAACCTCGAAAGCTTTGCCGAAGGCGCAGACGATTGCGGTGTTATTGTCGGATCAGGCTAGGGAGTGCGGATCCAAGGTTTCCTATACTTTCCTGGGCAACGGGGACGAGGAAAGTCGCGCGGTCACTTACCAGCAGCTCGATCTCGAAGCACGCGCGCTCGCCGCGCGCATTCAGCGCGACGCCGAACAGGGTGATCGGGCGCTGGTCCTTGCCACCGACAACGACAGCTTCATCCGCGCGTTCATGGCTTGCCAGCACGCCGGGGTGATCGCGGTGCCGGTGTGCCCGCCGGTGCCGATCGGATCGGAGCGTCGGATCGCGACTTTGCGCGCCATCGCGGATGACTGTGATGCGGCTGCCGTGCTGACTGCTGGACCGGCCGATATCCGGGAGGCGATCCGGGGGACGGCACCGGAATTGGCCAAGCGTACTTGGATCGAGGCCGACAAGGTGTCAACCGACACAGCGGTCGAGTTCCGTCCGGTACGCATTGATCCGAACGACGTGGCGTTTCTCCAATACACCTCCGGCTCGACCTCGGAGCCCAAGGGTGTGGTGGTCACTAACCGCTCGCTGCTGCTCAACGAGGAGATGTTCGCCCATTGCATGCAGATGAGCAACAGAGACGTGATTGTGTCGTGGTTGCCGCTCTACCACGACATGGGGTTGATCGGCATGGTCCTGCAGACGCTTTACCTCGGCGCGCACGCGGTCGTGCTGCCCGCCCTGGCGTTCGTGCAGCGACCGGCGCGCTGGCTGCGAGCCATCTCGCGCTACCGGGCCACCATGTCCGTAGCGCCTAACTTTGCCTATGACCTGTGCGTGCGCCGGATCCCAGCGCAGGACAGAGCAGAGCTCGACCTCAGCAGCTGGCGGGTGGCCCTCAGCGGTGCGGAGCCGATCAGAGCGTCGACCATGGAGGCTTTCGCCGAGGCTTTCGCCAGATCCGGGTTCGACCGGAACGCGTTGGTCGCCGGCTACGGGCTCGCCGAGATAACGCTTATCGCGTGCGGCGGGACTCCCGGCGCGTATCCGACCACAATCGTCGTGGAATCCGCTGCCCTGCAACAAGGTCGCATTGTGGAAGGCATTGACCAGGTGCTGATCGGGGTGGGCAAGCCACAGTTGCACCGGCGAGTGGAGATTGTGGACCCGGTCACCTGCAAGGTCGTCGAACATGGCACGGTCGGCGAGATCTGGCTCGCCGGGGAAGATATGGCTGCGGGCTACTGGCGGCGTCCCGACGAGACCGAGCGCGTCTTCGGCGCGCGTCTCGCAGGCAGCGGGGACGGCCCATTCCTGCGCACCGGCGACCTCGGAGTGCTGCAGGATGGCGAGCTCTACATCACCGGGCGCATCAAGGACCTGATCATCGTCGGCGGACTTAACCACTACCCGCAAGACATCGAGCTGACCGTTGAATCGGTGCACGCCTGGATTCGCTGTGGCTGCGTCGCGGTGTTCTCCCGCGACCACGACGGCCGCGAGCAGGTCGTCGTGGTCGCCGAGGTGCAGCGGCCCCTCGGCGCGACCGGTGCCGACGCGGTCGTGCCCGATCTCGACGCGCTGGCTGGCTCGGTGCGCGTCGCAATCAGCGCCGCACACGGCATTCAGGTCGACGACATCATTTTTGTCGCACCGGGCTCGGTACCCAAGACGTCCAGCGGCAAGTTGCAGCGTGCCGCCTGCCGAGCCCACTACGAGCGCGGCGAGCTTGCTCCCGCGCGCGTTCCCGTGGCCCGAGCCTTGAAGGAAGCCGGCTGATGGACAAACACGATCGCGTCACCGACTGGCTCATAGCCCGAATTGCCGAATTACTCGACATCAACGCCGCGAGTATCACCCCGGATGCACCATTCTCCGGTTTGGGCCTGTCCTCGATGCAGGCTGTCGAGCTGTCCGACGACCTGCAGCGGTGGACCGGCCTGACGCTGCCCCCGACACTTACCTACGACTATCCGACGATCGGCCAGGCAGCGGCCTTCGTCGTCGGGCATCCTGAATGGCAGTCATCTGGCGTGTCCGATGTGAACAGTCCGGCGCAACACTTGGCCAGCGGGGTGGGGCCGATCGCAATCATCGGGATTGGTTGCCGGTTTCCCGGTGCAGACGACCCGGAACGCTTCTGGCAATTGCTGTGCGACGGGATTGACGCGGTGCACGAGGTCCCCACCGATCGGTGGGACGCGGACACGTTCTATGACCCGAACCTGTCCGTACCGGGCAAGATGAACACCCGCTGGGGTGGATTCCTCGACGACGTCGACAGTTTCGATGCCGACTTCTTCGGTATCTCCGCCCGTGAGGCGGCACGGATGGACCCACAGCAGCGGATCGTGCTGGAAGTCGCTTGGGAAGCGCTGCACGACGCCGGCGTCGCACCGGGTGGGCTCGCGGGCTCGCAGACCGGTGTGTTCATGGGCGTGTCGACCTTCGATCACGGCACCGCGCTGCTGAGCACCCAGGAAGGATTCGAGGCGTACGACGGCACCGGCAGCGCGCTCAGCATCGTCGCGAATCGCCTGTCCTACTGCCTCAACCTGCACGGACCGAGCATGGCGATCGACACCGCATGTTCGTCGTCGCTGGTCGCCATCCACATGGCGTGCCAGGCTTTACGCGCCAATGAAGCTGATCTTGCGATTGCGGGCGGCGTCAACGTGATCACCAGTCCCCGGATCGCGCAGAGCTTCAGCGCAGGTGGCTTGATGGCTTCCGATGGACGGTGCAAGCCGTTCGACCATCGCGCGGACGGGTACGTGCGCAGCGAGGGTGCGGGTGTCGTGGTGCTCAAGCCGCTTTCGCGGGCGCTCGATGACGGCGACCGCATCTACGCCGTTGTCATGGGCGGTGCGGTCAATCAGGACGGTCGTACCAATGGCCTGACTGCGCCGAACCGGCCCGCGCAGGAGGCGGTGCTCGCCGCGGCGTACCAGGCTGCGGGCATCGACCCTGCCGATGTCGACTACGTCGAGGCACACGGCACCGGCACCGCGGTCGGCGACCCAATAGAGGTTGCGGCGCTGGCCTCGGTGCTTGTCACGGGTCAGCGGGAGTCGCGGCCACTGTTGATCGGCTCTGTGAAGTCGAACGTCGGCCATCTCGAAGCGGCAGCCGGGGTCACCGGCCTGATCAAGGCCGCCCTCGTGTTGCACCATCGCCGGATCCCACCGACCATCCACTTTGAACGGCCTAACCCGTTGCTCGGGCTCGATCGGCTGCCCATCGATGTACCGAGCGAGGTCACGGCGCTGTCTGGAGGCAAGCGAACTGCGTTGGTCGGCGTGAGCTCGTTTGGCTTCGGCGGCACCAACTCGCACGTTGTGCTGGCTGCCGCACCGCAGTCCCCACAACTTCCGACGGTGCGGCAACGGAAGATCCCGTTCTTGCTGCCGCTTTCCGCCCGGTCGCAACCTGCGCTGATCGCGCGGGCGAAGGCATGGGCGGAGTACGCGAGTGCCAGGACGGCTGATGCCAGTTGGAGCACCTGCGCCGCTGCCGCGGCCGCCCTTCGCAGCGACCACGATCGGCACCGGATCGCGCTGGTCGCTGAGGATGCGGCGGAGATCAAGGCCGGGATGGCAGCGATCGGACGTGGCGAACGGCCACCGGGCGCGAGCGGGCCGCGTACCACGGGTCGGCGTGCACCCCGGGTCGCATTGGTGTTTCCGGGACAGGGGTCGCAGTGGAGTGGCATGGGTCGCCAGCTGGCTGCATCCGTCCCGGCCTTCCGGGCCGCGATTCGCAGATGTGACGCCGCCATTGCCCGGTATCTGGGGCGCTCGCTGTGGAGCGACGAGGACGGCCTCGTGGCCGAGGGCACGGCCGCCGTGCAACCGGCACTGTTCACGATCCAGGTAGCCCTTGCGCAGACCTGGCTCGTGTGGGGTCTCGAACCGGCCGCCGCCGTCGGGCACAGCATGGGTGAGATCGCCGCAGCGCATATCTCCGGGGCGCTGTCGCTGGACGACGCTGCGCGGATCGTGTGTGAGCGCAGCAGGCTGCTCGCCGAGATCTCCGGCAAAGGTGGTCTCGCGATGGTCGAGTTGGACATGGCTGAGGCGGGCGAGCTCGTGATCGGTCGGGAACATGAGCTGTCGGTGGCGGCGGCCAATGGACCCCGTGCCACCGTGCTAGCGGGAACCGAGCACGCGCTGGACGATGTGCTCGGCACCCTGGATGAACGTGGCGTGTTCTCCCGACGCATCGCCGTCGAGGTCGCCGGACATAGCCCCCAGGTCGAGCCGCTGCAGCCGCGGCTGCGTGCGGCTCTGGAAGGGTTGGCCCCAGGCAAGGAGGCCATCCCGCTGTACTCCACCGTCACCGGTGAGCTGATGTGTGGCATGGACTTGGGGCCTGGTTACTGGGTGACTAACCTGCGCGCGCCGGTGCTGTTCGCGTCCGCGGTCGAGTGCCTGATCAAGGACGGTTACGACGCGTTCCTGGAGATCGCACCGCATCCCGTGTTGGGTCGGTCAATCGCCGAGGCTGTGCGGGAGGCAGGCCACGACGCTGCCGTGCTGTCGTCGATGCGGCGCGACGGCGGTGAGCCGCGCTGCATGCTTGGCGCTCTCGGCGATTACTACACGTTGGGCGGGCAGGTCGACTGGGCAGCGCTGCACGGCGTATCGAAGGTGCCGCACGTGGATCTTCCGCGCCACCAGTGGGGACACACCCGCTTCCCGATCGCTCGCGTCGGCGCCGCATCGAAGTCGATGCCTGGCCCGCTGGCAGCGAGAAAGCCTGGCCGGTTGATCGCCGACCGGATCCGGGTGGGCGTAGACCCCACCTTGCAGCTCTGGACGGTGCCATTGGATCTGGACGCCACCCCTGAGCTTGCCGACCATGTCGTGGAAGACGTGCCGATCGTGCCGGCGGCGTACTGGCTCACTTCCGCGACCGAAGCGGCGAGCGAGTCGCTTGGCACCAACACGGTCGTCCTGGAGGACGTGAACTTCGACCACCCGCGTCCGGTATCGGCGGACGGCGATCTGCAGCTTGCTCTGCGGTCAGGCGGTGAGCGGGGAGCCCGGTTCACGATCACCTCATTGGCAGCTGAAGGACCGCCGGTCATCCATGCCGAGGGCACACTTCGCGCGTCGGCTCCCGACGAGCGCCCGGTGGCCGCTACACCGGAAACCTTTGCGCCGCACTGCGCCGTGGAGGCGTCGGTCAATGAGCTTTACGAGCGTCTGGGTAGCCTGGGCGTGCGTTACGGCGAACGTTTCCGTGGACTGGCGCAGCTTCGCGTCGGTAAGCGGCAGGCGGTGGCTCGCGTACGCATGCCTGCCGAACTGGGCGTAGGCAGGTGGCCGCTGCATCCCGCGCTGCTCGACGCCTGCCTGCACACGGTGGCGGCGGCCACCGATCAGGTCGGCGGCGGTGGCGGGTTGCCGCTGCCGGCGGGGGTTAAGCGGGTCTGGGCGCGTGGCCTGTCCACCACGCCGGACAGCACGCCCGTGCGCGAAGGATGGTGCTATGCGCGGATCGTCAGCAGTAGCGCGAGCGCAGACCGGGACCCGGTTGCCGAGATCGTCGCCGATGTCATGGTTGTCGACGACGCGGGGGAACCGATCTGGGAGGCAACCGGGTTTCGAGCGCGACTGATCGCACCGCAACGAAAGCCCGAAAACGGCAGGCTCTACGACATCGTGTGGCGGCCGGTCGCCCAGACGCCGTCGCGCAAGGTGACGGGCAGTTGGCTAGTCATCGCCGACGAGGTAGGCCTTGGGCAGGCGTTGGCCACGCGCATCATCGGCGCGGGAGCGCAATGCATCATCCCAGGCTCCAACGACGAATCCGCGCTGGCCGACGTGGATGGTGAGCTAACCGGGGTCATTGACACGCGCGCTCTTGGCGGCCACACCGTCGACGCGCACACACTCGACGACACCACGTCCCGAGTGCTCCGCCTCGCAAAGGCTATGGTGAACCGACCGTGGCCGCACCACCCGCCACGGCTGTGGCTGCTGACGGCAATCTCCGATGCCACGTTGCTGGCTGGCGCCACGTTGTGGGGTCTCGGTCGCACGATCGCCAACGAGCATCCGGAGTGGGGCTGTTCGATCGTGGATCTCGAATCGCCGGCCAACGACCTCAATGCGGTGTGCTCTGTGCTGGGTCTCGCCGAGCCACCAAGCCAGCTGGCCGTGCGCCAGGGACAGTTGGTGGTGCCCAGGCTTGGCCCGCTGATGAGCAGGTCCAGCACTGTGACGGCGATCCGGTCCGACAGCGACTACGTGATCACTGGTGGTCTGAGCGTATTGGGCCGGTACGTGGCGCAGTGGCTGGTTGCGCACGGCGCGCGCCATCTCACACTGATCGGGCGCAGTGCCGCGTCGACGGATGCTGAAAGGGAGCTCGCCGCACTGCGTGCTCATGGCGTGAACATTCGCCTCGAGCTAGCCGACATCGCAGACGCGGCCCAGCTCGATGCGGTCCTCAGACGGGATAACAGCCGGCCGATCGCGGGCGTCTTCCACCTGGCGGGCGTGCTCGAAGACGCTCTGGTCGTCAATCTTGAGGAGGATGCGCTACGGCGGGCGTTGGCGGGCAAGGCCGTCGGCGCCTGGCACTTGCACGAACTCACCAAAGACGAGCCGGTCGAGCTGTTCGTGCTGTTTTCCTCGCTGGCCGGGCTGCTCGGCTCACCTGGGCAAGCGGCCTACGCTGCAGCCAACACCTTCCTGGATGCCCTTGCTCGGCATCGCTGCACGCTCGGGCTACCCGCACAGAGCATCAGCTGGGGACCATGGGCCGGTGCTCGCCTCGCGGTCGCGGCAGGGGGGGAAGACCGGCTGGCCGGTCGGGGCGTGCTGCCGCTTGACCCGGCCGCCGGCATGGACCTGTTTGATGACGCGGTGCGCTGCGGCCGAGCCCATCTCGCCGCAGCGGCATTCGCGCCCCAGGAGTTGGGCCGCGCGGGCGCCGGCCCCGCCGCCGCGCAGCTTCTGGAGCCGCTGATCTTAAAGGGTACGGGTGAGGCAGCGGTCGCACGCGGCTCGGCCCGCGATGCAGTGTTGGCCTTCGACTCGGCCTCCGAGCGCAGGCGCGCGATGAGCCAATTCCTGGCCGACCAGGTCGCAATGGTCCTGCGGGCGCCGGTGGTTCAATCGCCGGCTCAGCCGGCGGTGGCCCCATTGCCGGCGACGAACGTGCCCTTTCAGGATCTCGGGTTCGATTCGCTGATGGTCATCGAGCTGCGGGACCGCCTGCAACTCGCACTGGACCTGCGGCTGTCGGCAACGTTGGTGTATGCGCACCCGACGGCTGACGCTCTGGCGGACGCCTTGCTCGAACGGCTTGAGCCGGCCGGGCAAACCCCATCCGTCGTCGAGCCGCTCAGTGAACCGAGCACCCCCGCAGCCGAGGATGATCTGTCCGAATTGGATGAAGAGCAGGTGGCCGTGCTGCTGGCCGCCGAGCTCGATGCGCTAGAGGGACTCGATGCGCTAGAAAGACGTGAGCAACGATGAGCGAACGGGCGCCGACCGCTCAACGAGAGTTGCTCGAGCAGGCCCTGCGCCAGCTGCGTGAGGCGCGGGCCAGGCTGGCCGACGCGCAACGTGTCCGACATGAGCCGATCGCGATCATCGGTGCCGGTGTGCGGACACCCGGCGGTGTCGACCACCCTGACGCGTTGTGGAGTTTGCTGCGTGACGGTACGGATGCCGTCGCGCCGCTGGTGAACAGTGTGGACGGACACCGGTCGGATCCCGATGAACGCGACGCCAATGGTCATTCGGCAGGGCTTTTGTCCACAGTAGACGAATTCGACGCTGACTTCTTTGGGATCTCGGCGGCCGAGGCAGCACACATGGACCCCCAGCAGCGGCTCGTGCTCGAGACCGCCTGGGAGGCAACCGAAGATGCTGGGCTGCCCGTAGAGCGACTGCGTGAGCGCAGCACAGGCGTCTTCCTCGGCATCTACGGGGGCGACTACTTGACACTGCAGCTGTCCGGCCAGGCCGAGATCACCGCGTACACCGCTCCAGGCGCAGCGCACAGCGTCGCGGCCAACCGGCTGTCCTACCTGTTCGACTTGCACGGACCCAGCCTGGCGGTCGACACCGCGTGCTCCTCGTCGTTGGTTGCGGTCCATCTCGCCTGCCGTGCCCTGCGCAACGGTGACTGTGACTTCGCGTTTGTCGGTGGAGTCAACGTCATCCTGTCCCCGTCGTCCACGTTGGTCACCGAGAAGGTCATGCCGATCGCGCCGGGCGGGCGGTGCCGGACGTTTGACGCGGAGGCCGACGGCATCGTGCGCGGTGAGGGCTGCGGTGTGCTGGTGCTTGAGCGCATGTCCGACGCGACCGCGGAACACCGGCCGATACGCGGAATCATTCGCGGCACGGCGGTCAACCACAACGGTCGCACCAACGGGCTGACCGCGCCCAACCCAACGGCTCAGTCCACCTTGATGCGACGGGCACTGGCCGACGCATCCGCCGACCCGCGCGACGTCGTATACATCGAGGCGCACGGCACCGGAACGCGGTTGGGTGACCCCATCGAGATGGAGGCGCTGCGGGACGTCTACGGCGAGGGCGACACCCCGTGCGCGCTCGGCTCGGTCAAAACCAACTTCGGCCACCAGGAAGCGGCCGCGGGTATCACTGGCCTGATCAAGGCGATGCTCGTACTCGAACACGGTGAGGTACCGCCACATTTACACTTTGAACAGCTCAATCCCGAAATTGACCTGTACGGCACCCGGCTCGTGGTGCCAACCGAATGCAGCTCACTGCCCGATGTCCAGCCACGGCTTGCGGCCGTCAGCTCATTCGGGTTCGGCGGAGCGAATTCCCATGCGGTGCTCGAACAACCGCCCGCGCGGAAGGCGAGCATAGAGCCGGCACGTGGGGTGAAACGGTTGGTGCTCCCCCTTTCCGCACGAAGCGCAGGCGCCCTCGGCGAGCTGGCCGAACGGTACGCCGATTACCTTGAGGCAAGCGATCCCGTTGTCGCACCGGACGTTTGTGCCGTGGCGGCTGTCGGGCGAACACATCACCCGTACCGGTTGTGTTTCAGTGCGGGGGACCAGGCCGAGCTGGTGACTCAACTGAGAAAAGCGCGTACCGCGCACGTTCGCCCCGCGGCATCCGCGCCCCGGCTCGCGTTCGTCTTCAGCGGGCAGGGGTCCCAGTGGGCGGCGATGGGTCGGGAAATCCTTGTCGACGAGCCGGTCGTCCGGGCAGAAGTGGCTGGCTGCGACGTCATTGTGCATCGACTCGCAGGTTGGTCGGTCATCGAACAGCTCAAGGCGGCGCACGACGCCAGTCGGTTGCACGAGACTGCAATCGCGCAGGTCTCGATCGGGGTACTGCAACTCGGTCTTACCGCGCTGTGGCGCTCGTGGGGCATCGAACCCTCCGCGGTGGTCGGGCACAGCATGGGCGAGATCATCGCGGCGGCTGCTGCCGGTGCGCTCAATCGATCCGCGGCGCTGAAACTGTTGCTGCGACGGGCCGAACTCACCGAGAAGGGCGCGCGCGGCGGCAGCATGCTCAGCGTGGCGCTGCCTGCGAGCCAGGTCGAGCGGCTACTGGCTCGGGTCGGCGGCAGGATCGGCATCGGGGCGGTGAATGGACCACGGTCGACCGTCGTGTCGGGAGATCCGTCCGCCGTGGCCCAGCTCGAGGCCGCGGCGGCTCGGCTCGGCGCGAATACCCGCAGGCTGCAAGTGGAGTATGCCTTCCACAGCCCGCTGCTGGACGGCTTGGCCGACGAACTTGCCGACGCGGCCCCACAGCCGGTCATCAGCCCGCCCGAGATCACGCTCTATTCGACGGTCACCGGCGCACGGGTGAATGTCGCGGACCTCGACGGCATGCACTGGATGCGCAATCTCCGCCAGATGGTGGCGTTCCAACCGGTGATCGAAGCGATGGCCCGCGATGGCATCACCACGTTCATCGAGGTCGGCCCGCATCCTGTGTTGCTCAAGGATATCAATGAAATTGCTGAGGGCACGGGCACGGCCGTGGTGACTGTGGGCAGCCTCCAACGGGAACAATCCGCGCAGGCGTCGTTGCATCGATCTCTTGCGAATCTGTATCGGGCAGGCCTGGAAATCCACTGGGAAGCGGTGACCGGGCGACCCGCCGCGCACTGTCGGTTGCCAACATATCCGTGGCAGCGCACCCGACACTGGCTCCCCCTGGTCGACAAGAGGGAAACGGTCATCGAACACAGCGGGATCACGGTATCGAATCCCGACGTCGATGCCAGTCCGGCCGTCACGGTGGGTGCTGACCTGGTCGACGACCTCCTCGGTTACGTCCGCGAACGTATCGCTCAAACCCAAGGGCTGGCCTCGGCACACGAGGTACCGATCGATCAGCGGCTGGACGGTCTCGACTCGCTGGTGATCGTCGAACTGAAGAATCAGATCGAGGGCAAATTTGGAATCAGCGTTCCGCTGCAGGCGCTGCTGGAGGCCAGCACGCCGATCCTGCTCGTGCGCGCCATCACCGCAACCTTTTTCCCGGTCGATACAGAAAGCAGGAAACTGTGAGCAGTAGTGCGGGCAGCCTCGGTGAAACGGGTGTTCGCAAGCAGTCGCCCCTCCACTGCCCGAGCCCCCGACCACGTGCGCGGATCCGCCTGGTGTGCTTTCCGCATTCCGGTGGTGGGCCGTCGGCGTTCAGCGGTTGGGTGACCGGCCTCGCCCCGCACGTCGAGGTGTGGCATGTGACATTACCGGGCAGAGCGACCCGCTTGCGTGAGCCGTTTGCCCGCGAATGGGAACCGCTGGTGCATGAGCTCGTCGAGACAATCACGGAGACGGTGCCGCGCCCGTTCGCGGTTTTCGGCCACAGTCTCGGCGCGACCATCGCGTTCGAGGTCACTCGTGCGTTGAGTCGCAATGGCATCGACCCGACGCACCTGGTGGTCTCGGCGCGGCCTGCACCCGACACCCCGCACACGTGGACGGTGCCGCAAGACGACAACGAACTGCTGCGCCACGTCGATCAGGTCTACGGTGGCATTCCTGATGCGATCTGTGCGGTGCCAGACCTGCTGCAATACTTCCTGACCGTCATCCGGGCCGATCTCGAGCTGTCCACAAAGCATGTGTTTAAGCCAGGACCACGGTTGCGGATCCCGGTGACCGCGCTCGGTGGCGACTCGGACCCCACCGTATCGACCGCCCAATTGCAGCGGTGGGGTGCGCACACGGAAGCCGAGTTTAGAGTCCACCAGCTTCCCGGTGGGCACTTCTATCTCAATGACCAGGAGGCCTTGGTGCTCGACACGATTCTGCGGCGGCTCTTGCCCGTCGTGTCCGTCACCTGAGTCGGGGTCCTCAGCAACGGAGCAATCGTGGAGCAGATGACGATCAACACACAGGTCGAGTTGACCTTCGATCAAACCGTGCCGCGTGCGCTCGTGCACCGCAGGGCCGTCGGTGAAGTGTTCATCACCGATTCGGCGCAAGTGGCTGAGGATGAGTTCCTACTTGCGGTACAGATTCCACGCGCACATAGCTTGTGGGCTGACAGCCCGGTGGCTTACCACGATCCCTTCGCAACCGGAGAAGCCGCGCGCCAGGGCTCGTTGGTGGTGATCCACCGGTACCTCGGTGTTCCGGTGGACCTGCCGGGCAGCATGCAGCGCTATGAGCTCACGGTCAGCAGTCTCGACGCCTACCGCGACAACGAACGTTCGCCATTAGAAGGCGTGTTGCGCTATCGCTTGTCTGATAAGCAGATGCGCGACGGTCAGCTGAGTACCATGCGCATCGGCGGGGAGCTCGTGGTCGACGGTGTGCAAGCAATGCGTGTCGGCGGCGATGTCGTGTTCATGTCGCGCGCGGATTACCTGGCGCTGCGCGCGTTTCATCGCTCACGCAAGCCGATCGAACCCGGCCGGGTTCCCGACCAACCTAAGCCCTTGGATCCGACGGCGGTCGGGCGGATGAACCAGCGCAACGTTGTGATCGGCGCGCCGATCAAGTCCGACGGCCAGCTTCGCTATCCGCTCGTGGTCGACTTGCGGCATCCGTCATTTTTCGATCACGGTTACGATCACGTGCCGGGGCCGTTCTGCCTTGAGGGTCTTCGCCAAGCGGCGATCGTGACCTCCTACGAGAGCGGGGCTATCGAGTCGCCAGTAGTCGCCATAACCGGTTGCAAGGTCAGCTTCGCCGACTTCGGCGAGTTCGAGGAGATTCTTACCTGTTCAGCGGAGGTTATGGACAGCGACGGCGGGCGGGTGACCGTACGTGTCGGTCTGCACCAGTTCGGCAAGCAAGTTGTCTCCGGAGAGGTTGAGCTCCGCCGCTATCCCTGAGCGCAGCAAGCGAGGCCACCATGACTCGGACCGACCCGCATACATCTGTTCGCCTTTGGGCCCTGCTCGAGCTCGCGTGAGGTTCCTGGCAACTGACGTGGCAGTATCATCCAACAATATCCGGTGACACCGATCGGGGTCGAGGTATGGGTGCGCAGGCGCGTGGCTCAGGAACACGGACGAGAAAGCACCAGGCAGGGGAACGTCGGCCCGCGTAACCCGAGGTTTGTGGGCCGGGATGCGACGCTCGGGCAGTTAGCGCAGCGGTTGCGGTCCGGGTGGACGGCCGTGGTGCAGGCGCTGCATGGCCTGGGCGGGGTGGGCAAGACCCAGGTGGCGATCGAATATGCGCACCGCTACGCCGGGGACTGCGACGTGGTGTGGTGGGTCAGTGCCGAGGAGACCGGTCTGATCGGCGAGCGGTACGCGGCGTTGGCCACCGAGCTGAACCTGATCCCGCCGCGCGGATACTGCCAGCGCGGTCGGGGCGCTGCGCGCCTACCTCAGGGGCCATAACCGGTGGCTGCTGATACTCGACAATGCTGAGTCACCCGGTAACCTACGTGGCTGGTTATCCGCTGGACCGGGACACCCTGATCACGTCCCGCAACTCCGGCTGGAGCGAACTCGCTGCCCAGGCGGAAGTCGATGTGCTGCCGCGTCCGGAATCGGTGGCGTTGATCCACATCTCTCGGCCGGGGGATGGCTCTGACCCGCCGCGCTCGGTCGCGGCGTTCGCGGTTGCAACGTCCTGCGACCAGATGACCACGGATCGCCAACCGGATCTAGCAGTGTGGCGTCCCACCTGTCGTCAGATTGCCAACCCAAGGAGACCGCAGCAGATGGCACAGCAGTTCGGCGCGCAGTTCGAGCAAATGCAGGCGGCGGCAAATCACGTCGCCGAGGTGAACCAGAGCGTGCAGGGTCAGCTCATGGGCCTACGCAACCAGCTGGCACCGCTGGCAGGAGCGTGGAAAGGCCAAGCATCGACCGCCTTCCACCTGCTGATGCAGCGCTGGGACACTGACGCGCGCAATCTCAACGAGGCACTCAACAGCATCGGTGAGCAGATCCGGGGATCCGGGACTACCTATGCGCAGGCCGACGAAGCCGAGAACCAGACCTACTCGCGGATCACCCAGGCGCTGGGCTAACTGAGTGCGCCGAATAAGCCGTATCGCTTCAGGCATATAACATATAAGGAGATAGACACGTGAGCGAGATCTTGGTCACGTTCGGCGAGCTCGAAAGTGCGCGGAGCGCGATCCAAACGACGTGGACGAATATCAGCCGGGAGATGGAGGACCTCAAGAGATACCTGCAGCCGATGGTGGAGACCTGGACCGGTGAGGCAGCGACCGCCTACCAGGCCCATCAGGCGAAGTGGGATCGATCGGCGGCGGACCTGAACCAGGTGCTGAACCAGATCGGGGTGGCGCTGGGTACGTCGAATGAGAACTACCAGGCCGGCGAGGCAGCGAACAGAGCACGCTGGTCGTAGCCGTCCAGGGTGAGGTTCCGGTCGCC
>JALZHU010000049.1:0-4975 GCA_030860695.1 Actinomycetota bacterium | reverse complement strand
GGGTAATATCCCGCCCGGCGGCGACCCCGTTTTGACCGTGTTGCGCCGAGGCCGGTATCGTCGCCCATTGTTGTGCGGTGGTGTCCACGTACGTGGAGGCCGCATCGGCATCCCTGATTCCGGCCCCGTGGCCGGACCCTGCGACTACGAGGTAGGTCCGTGCGCACGTACAGCCCCAAGCGTGGCGAGGTCGAACGCGCCTGGCATGTCATTGATGCTACGGACGTGGTGCTGGGCCGCCTTGCCAGCCAGGCCGCCACGCTGCTGCGCGGCAAACATAAGCCGATCTACGCCCCGCACGTCGACACCGGTGACTTCGTCGTGATCGTCAATGCCGGCCGGGTGGCGCTGTCGGGTAACAAGGGCGACCGCAACTTCGTCTACCGGCACAGCGGCCGCCCTGGTGGGCTCAAGCGGCGTTCATTCGGCGAGATGCTCGCCACCCAGCCGGAGCGGTTGGTGGAGCGGGCCGTCAAGGGCATGCTCCCGAAGAACGCGCTGGGCCGGGCGATGGCCCGCAAGCTCAAGGTCTATGCCAGCCCCGATCATCCCCACGCGGCCCAGCGACCGCGGCCATTCCAGATCACCCAGGTCGCCCAGTGACCATTTCCAACCCTTCGGCGACCACTTTCGACCCTTCAGTGACCATTCCCAGCACCGAGACCGCTAGCAGCAAGGACCCAAGAGACGCCGTGACCGCCCCGCAGACTCCGCAACCCGAGGCCGGACAGGTTGCCGCCGTTGCACGGGTTCCCCTCGTGCAGGCAGTGCCGATGCCCAGCGCGCAGACAGCACATGCCGTCGGTCGCCGCAAGGAGGCGGTCGTGCGGGTGCGGCTGGTGCCCGGCACCGGTGTTTTCACGCTTAATGGCACGAGCCTGGAGCAGTACTTCCCGAACAAGGTGCATCAGCAACTGATCCGGGAGCCCCTGCTCACCGTCAACAAGCCCGAGTCCTACGACGTGATCGGCAACCTCTCCGGTGGCGGTACCTCTGGCCAGGCTGGCGCGCTGCGGCTGGCCATTGCCCGGGCACTCGTCGAGCTCAACATCGATGACCGCCCGGCGCTGAAGAAGGCGGGCTTTCTCACACGCGACGCCCGGGTCAAAGAACGCAAGAAGTACGGTCTGAAAAAGGCCCGCAAGGCGCCCCAGTACTCGAAGCGTTAGCACTCGAAGCGTTGACCCGGCGCCTGTTTGGCACCGACGGGGTGCGCGGGCTGGCCAACTCCGAGCTCACACCGGAGCTGGCGCTAGCCGTATCCGCTGCGGCGGCAAGAGTGCTCGCCGGCTGCGGCCCTGAAGGCCTTCGGAGCCGCCCGGTCGCGGTTGTGGGGCGGGACCCGCGGGCCAGCGGCGAGATGCTGGAGGCCGCCGTCACCGCCGGTCTCGCCTCGGCAGGCGCCGATGTGCTGCGGGTCGGGGTGCTGCCTACCGCGGCGGTTGCGCACCTGGTGGGTGAGCTCGCCGCAGACCTCGGTGTGATGATCTCCGGCTCGCACAATCCGATGCCGGACAACGGCATTAAGCTTTTCGCCGCTGGGGGGCACAAGCTTCCTGACGCGGTGGAGGATGAGATCACCGCGCGGGTGGACGGTCACGACTTCGAGCGTCCCACCGGTGCCCGGATCGGCCGGGTGCGGGACGTGCCAGAGGCCACCCGGTGCTATGTGGATCACCTGATGCTGGCCACGCCGCATTCGCTGGATGGGGTCCGTGTGGTGGTCGACTGCGCGCACGGTGCGGCTTCGGTCGTCGCTCCGCAGGCCTACCGCAGGGCCGGGGCCGACGTGGTGGCGTTGCATGCGCAGCCCGACGGGCTCAATATCAACGACGGCTGCGGGTGTGTCCATCTTGACCAGCTGCGCAAGGCCGTGCTGGCGGAGCACGCCGCGATCGGTATCGCGCACGACGGCGACGCCGACCGTTGCCTGGCGGTGGATGCTACCGGCGAGGTGGTGGATGGCGATCAGATCATGGCCATCCTCGCACTGACCATGCGAGAAAGCGGCGAGCTAGTCGAGGACACGCTGGTCGCCACCGTCATGAGCAACCTAGGTTTGCACTTGGCGATGCGCGAGCACGGCGTGGTGGTCAAGACCACCGCGGTGGGGGACCGATACGTGCTCGAGGCACTGACGGCGGGTGGGTTCTCCCTGGGCGGCGAGCAGTCCGGGCACGTGGTGCTTCCTCGGTACGCCACCACGGGCGACGGGCTGCTTACCGCGTTGCGACTGATGGACCGGATGGCCACCTCGGGGCGAAGTCTGGCGGATCTGGCTGGCGTGCTAACCCGGCTGCCGCAGGTGCTGATCAACGTTCCGGTCGCGGACAAGACGGCGGTTGCAACGGCCCCGGCGGTGGCCGACGCTATCGCCGCCGCCGAGGCCGAACTGGGCGTGGCTGGGCGCGTCCTGCTACGCCCCTCAGGAACCGAGCAGCTAGTCCGCGTGATGGTCGAGGCTCCCACCGAGTCCGCCGCTACCATCATTGCGCAACGCATCGCCACGGTCGTCGCTGCCGCCAGCTGATGCGAATTACTGCGAGCTGTCCGCAGAACGCAGGGTGGGTTCGAGCGCTAGCGCCCGGCCGATCTGAGCAGCAGCACTATCGCCCCGATCACGAAGATGGCCATCGCCAGATACAGCACGCCTAACATGATGTAACCGATAGTCATGATACCTCCCCTAGGTAAGCGCGGCGCCGCTTAGAGTTGCGCTCACTATAAGGCCCCAACCTTCGCAATGACCCCTCATCACACTAGTGGGATTCCACCAGCAGTGCGTCGTAGTCGGTGGTTCCGGTGAGATGGTGCAGAAGGAATGCGGTGACCAGCGCGCGGCTGACCCGCCGCGTGCCGTACTGGGGCCTGCTGCCGATGAGCAGATTTGTCCAGTGCTGGCCCTGAATAAAACTGAGATGGCTGGCCTTGGGTAACGTCCGCAGCTGCACCTGACCCGCCCACGCCCTCACCACGGGCTCGGCATGCCCGACCGGTGGCGCCAGCAGATCTTTGTCCCCGGCCAGGTGCAGGCCCGGCATGGTGCAGCTGCGCGCGGCGGCCACCGCTGAAGGCATGGTCTCAGCCAGCGCCAGCGTCACCACCGCCCGGCAACGGTCGTCGGCTGCCGCCGCGAGCACCGCGCAGCCGCCACCCATCCCGTGCCCGGCTAAGCCCAGCTTTCCGGGATCAACGCTGATCTCACCGTTGCCCAACCGCACTCCCACACACACGTCCAGCGCAGCGCGCAAATCGGCGGCAAACTGACGGTGCGAAGCCAGCGCGCCGCGCTGGGTAACTGGCGCCGCCGCGACCACCCCCCAGCTGGCCAGGTGGCGAAGCAACTCCTCGTAACGTGCCGTCGGCTGCAGCCAGCCGTGCCCGAATGCGACCGCAGGCAGCCCGAGCCCGGACCGCGGGGTGAACACCACACCGGGCATGCCGGCCGCTGCGAGGTCACCGCGGGCCACCGCGTGCGGACCTGGCCGGGACAGCTCTTCAGCCGTGCGGCGAACCGCGGGGTCGGTGCGTGCCATGAGCCCGGACGGTATCGGATTCCCGAATTCACGTTGGGCTAGCGTGACGCCCATGTGCGGAATCGTGGGCTACGTAGGACATCGAGGTGCCCTCGATGTTGTCCTGCAGGGGCTGAGCCGGCTGGAGTACCGGGGGTACGACTCTGCCGGTGTCGCGGTACTCAACCGTGCCGGCATGCTGGCGGTGGCGCGCAAGGCCGGGGCGCTGGCCAAGCTGATTGGTGAGCTCGACGCCACTGGGAGAACGGCCTTCAGCGGCACCGCCGGGATGGGGCACACCCGCTGGGCTACCCATGGTGCGCCCACCGATCGCAACGCCCACCCGCACCGCGACACCGCCGGCAGGCTCGCCGTGGTGCATAACGGAATCATCGAAAACCACGCCCAACTGCGGGTGGAATTGGAGCTCGGCGGGGTGGAGCTGGACAGCGACACCGACACCGAGACCGCCGCGCATCTCATCGCCGCGGCCTACGCGCGCTGCGGTGACCTGCCAATGGCCGTCCGCCTGGTGTGCCGGCGGCTGCACGGCGCCTTCACCCTGGTCATCGTCCACGCCGACGAACCTGATCTGATCGTCGCAGCGCGCCGCTCGTCGCCGCTGGTGGTGGGGGTGGGTGACGGGGAGCACTTCGTTGCCTCCGATGTCGCGGCGTTCATCGAGCACACCCGTGACGCCGTCGAGCTCGGCCAAGACCAGCTGGTGACGATCACTCGCGACGGATACCAGATCACCGACTTCCACGGTGCTCCGGCGCAGGGTGAACCCTTCCACGTCGATTGGGATCTGTCCGCGGCGGAGAAGGGCGGCCACGACTACTTCATGCTCAAGGAGATCCAGGAACAGCCCGCCGCCATCGCCAATACCCTACGCGGACACTTCATCGACGGCCGGATCGTGCTGGACGAGCAGCGGATGGACATTCAGGAGCTGCGCGACGTCGACAAGGTATTCGTGATTGCTTGCGGGAGTGCTTACCACTCCGGAATGGTCGCCAAGTACGCCATCGAGCACTGGTGCCGGCTGCCGGTCGAGGTGGAGCTAGCCAGTGAGTTCCGCTACCGCGACCCGGTGCTGGACCGCTCCACCCTGGTCGTCGCGATCTCGCAGTCCGGGGAGACAATGGACACCCTGGAAGCGGTCCGGCGCGCCAGGGAGCAGAAGGCTCGGGTGCTGGCGATCTGCAACACCAACGGGGCGCAGATCCCCCGGGAGTCCGACGCGGTGCTCTACACCCACGCCGGACCGGAGATCGGGGTGGCCGCCACCAAGACGTTCCTCGCCCAGATCGTGGCTAATTTCTTGGTCGGGCTGGCGCTGGCGCAGGCTCGTGGCACCAAGTACTCCGACGAGGTGGCCCGTGAGTTCGCCGAGCTGGAGGCCATGCCCGCGGCGGTGACCCAGGTGCTCGACACCGTGGAGGCGGTGCGCGAGTTGG
>JALZHU010000048.1 GCA_030860695.1 Actinomycetota bacterium | reverse complement strand
GGCCTGCGGGGCACCGTCACGGCGAGGCCTCGACGACCTGGGCCGTGCTCACACACGCCGTCACTCGAACCGCTCCCCCGGCTGCGGCCGTGCACCGCGGGCCCAGTCCGGCGCGGGCACTGTCCGCTTGCCGGGCGCGGTGACTTCGCCCAACCGCACCGCCCGGGTGGCCGTGCCGACGAGCACTTCCCGTTTACTCACCCGCAGCTCGCCGGGTGCCAGCCCATCAATATCGCGGGAATCGGCGAGTTCCACCGGCCCAAGGCCCACGCGTTGGCCCCGGAACCGGGTCCAGGCACCGGGGACCGGTGTAACCGCGCGCAGCTGGCGGTGCACCGCGAAGGCCGGAGCGCTGAAGTTCACGTGCGCGTCTTGCGCAGTGAGCTTGGGCGCGTACGAGACACCATCGACTGGCTGGGGCACCGGGCGCACAGTCCCGTCCGCGATCCCATCCAAGGTGGCCACCAGTAGGCCAGCTCCCGCAACAGCCAACCGGGACAGTAACTCTCCCGCGGTGTCCTCAGGACGGATCACCTCGGTGACCGTGCCATACACCGGGCCGGTGTCCAGCCCCTCGTCTAATGCGAAGGTAGATGCGCCTGTGATCTCGTCCCCGTGCCAGATCGCGGCCTGCACCGGAGCCGCGCCGCGCCAGGCCGGCAGTAGCGAGAAGTGCAGGTTCACCCAACCGTGCCGCGGAATGTCCAGCGCCGCCCGCGGAATCAGCGCGCCGTAGCCGACGACCGGGCAGCAATCCGGGGCCAGCACGGACAATCGGGCCAGGAAATCCGGTTCAGATGGGCGGCGCGGGGTCAGCACCTCCAGCCCCGCTTCATCAGCCAACGAGCCCACCGGGGAGCGGGTTGACCGTCGCCCACGTCCGGCTGGCGCGTCCGGTCGGGTCACAACCGCAGCGACGTGGTGGCGATCGGACTTCAGCAGCGCCTGCAGGGCGGGCACCGCCGCGTCGGGCGTACCTGCGAAGACGAGCCGCACTGCTCAGCGCACCTCGCCCAGCAGCAGGTGCGGGCTGAGCCGGACGGGATGGACAGGCACCAGCCCAGTATGCCTTTGAGCCCATCAACCCAGCTGCTGCGGGTCCAGCTTCCGCGCGCTGCGCCCGGCCTGCAGTGCGGCCAGCGCGGTGGCCAGGGCGGAGCCCTGGGAGCGGGGCACCCGGATCAGCAACCGCTCGCGCCCCTCGGGTTCCCCCGGAACGCTTACCGGACCCAGCAGCTGCGCCCACTGGGGTAGTTCAACGTCCGCCAGGGTGGCTGGCGCGCCATCCAGGGCAGCCATCCGCGCCGCAGGCGGGAAGCCGAGCTCGTGACGCGCGGCCAGCTCGGCCCTGGCGTGGCCAGCTGGGTCCCATCGGACGAGAGCCTGCACTGCAGCCAGCGATGCCTCCGCGACCACCACGACCCGGCCGCCCTCGGCCGCGGGCTCCACCATCGCGGCCGCGGCCATCCACCGCCGCAGCGCCTCCTCCGCCGCACGCAGATCGGGACGGGCCAGCAGCGCGGCGGCATCTAGCAACAACGCCGCTCCATATCGGGCCAGTGGTTCCGCCCCAGGGGTGGCAACCACCAGCGACCGTCCCGGCGGGATGTCGGGCAGCACTTTCCTTCCACCGGAGCTGCTCCCGCCGGAGGTATACAGCGGCACCCCGGGGAAAGCACGGCCAAGCTCCTCTGCGGTACGGCGGGCCCCGATCACCATCGCGCGGAGCCGGCTGCAACCGCAGACCGAGCAGCAGTAGCCGGCTTCGACGGTGCCACACCACCGGCAGGTGATCAGACTGGCGGTGGGCAGCGTCAGCGGGCCCGCACAGCGCCGGCAGCGCGCCGCGGCCCGGCACTGCCCGCAAGCCAGCGCGGGAACATAGCCTCGGCGCGGCACCTGCACCAGGACCGGCCGGTCACGGCTCAGCGCAGCACGAGCCGCTTCGAACGTCACCGCGGGCAGCCGCGCCGCACGGGTCGCCGGATCCCGCACCAGCTGGTTGTCGTCCTCCCCGATCGCGGTGACCCGCGGTGCTGCGGCCCGCACCACATCCCGGGCCGCGACGATTTCGTGCGCCCATCCGGTCTCGATCGACAGCTGCGTCTCCGCGGTGCGGGCGTAGCCGGCCACCAGCAGTGCCCCACCTTCAAGCACCGCGCGCTGGCCGAGCACCAACCGGGTGTGCGGGTAGGGGGCCCGAGGTTCGGCGTGCAGGTCGTCGCCGTCGTCCCACAGCACCATCAGACCCAGGTCCGCGACGGGGGCAAAGGCCGCGGCCCGGGTACCCACCACGATGCGCACCACACCCCGCCGCACCGCAAGCCAGCGGCGGTACCGCTGCGCGGGTCCGGACTCAGCAGCGAGAATGACCACGGCGTCGGGGCCGGCGAGCGTGGCCACCGCAGCGTGCACCCGCGTGGTATCTCGATGGTTGGGCACCACCAGCAGCGCACCCCGCCCGGCGGCGGCAACGGTGACGGCGGCCTCAGCGAGCCGGGCGGGCCAGTCCTCCCCTGGTAGCGCCTGCCAGCAGGCGTGTGCCGCCCGACCCTGGAAAACCGCGTCCAGGAAGGCCGGACCACGAGGGTAGCGCCGCCACCCACCGGCCTCAGGCCGTGACGGGTGGGCCACGGGCGGACCTCCCGGCTCGGCCTCGGTACGGGCGTGCCGCGGTGGCACCGCCAACCGCAGCACGTCACTCATGGTGCCGGCGCACCGGTCGGCCACGGCACGGGCCAGCGTGGCGATCTGCGGGCTGAGCACTGGCTCGGCGGACACCACCCGGTCGAGCCAAGCCAGCCGGCCCGGATGGTCGGACCGCTCGGTCCGATCCAGCAGCCATCCATCCACCAGCCGTCCGGCGAAACGCACCCGTACCCGCACTCCGGGGGTCGCCGTCGCGTCGAGTTCAGCAGGCACCAGGTAGTCGAAGGGACGGTCGAGGTGAGCCAGTGAGGTGTCCACACACACCCGCGCGATGGGCAGCGCAGTGGCCGGGCTGCGCTGCCCACGGCGGGACCGGCCGACGCTTACCTGGTGGGAGCCGCCTGGACCTTGCATCACCCGGCTGCTCGTTTGATGATCGACACAGCCTCGCGAACGTGGTTGGCATGGGTGCGGTGTGACAACACACACAGCCGCAGCATCAGGCGACCGTCCAGGCGGGTACTGGACAGGAATACCCGGTTGGTGGCGTTGATTCTGCGCAGGAAGGCCTCGTTGTCACCATCACTACCGCGCAGCCGAAACAAGACGGTCGACAGCTCGCACGGGTAGGGCATCTCCAGCCGGCCGTCGGCGGCGAGTTCGGTGTGGGCTACCTGCGCCAGGTCGAGCTTCTCGTCGAGTGCTGCGCGGAAAGCCTGCACGCCGTGCAGGTGCAGCGGCAGCCACAGCCGTAGGCCACGATTGCCGCGGGTCAATTCGGTCCCGAGGTGTGCAAAGTCGGGCAGCGCGCCACCGTGCAGATCATGCAGGTAGTCGGCGTCGTCGGTATGCGCGGCGGCGAGCGCACTGACTTGGCGGACCAGGAGTACCCCGGTGCCATAGGGCAGGAACAGGCTCTTGTGTGGGTCCAGGCTGATCGAGTCCGCTTGGTTGATGCCCGTCAGCAGGTCCCGTCCCCGCTCGGTGAGTTGGAAGAACCCGCCGTAGCAGGCATCAACGTGACACCACATCTCGTACCGCCTGGCCAGTGCGGCAAGCTCGGCTAACGGGTCGATGACTCCAGCGCTGGTCGTTCCTGCTGTGGCTACTAAGAGAAACGGGCGCAGGCCGGCAGCCCGATCGGTGGCGATCATCGCCTCGGCGGCGTCAACGTCGATGCGCAGCTCGGTGGTGGTCGGCAGGGTCCGGACCTGGGCGGCGGGGAATCCGGCGATCCGCGCTGCCTTGCGCACGCAGTGGTTTGTCTGATCGGAGACGTAGATCGCCCCTCGGCCTGCCCCGAAACTGGCACTGTCACCGAGACGGTCTTGCCGTGCGGCTACCAGCATCGACAGCGTGGCCATCGATCCACCGGTGGTGAGCAGCCCACCTGCGCCGGGGGGCAGACCGAACAGGTGGCACAGCCAGCGCAGCACACCGTCCTCGATTGCGACCAGACCAGGAGCGAGTTCAGACAGGCCGGTGTAGCGGTTGAGAGTCTGCGCCAGCAGGTCAGCCAGCGCCGAGACGAACAGCCCACCCCCGGGGATGTAGCCGAAGAAGTGCGGCCCGGCCGTCTCGACCGCGTGGCCAGCGGCCTGGCGGATCGTGTCCAGCAGAGCTGGCAATCCCGTGGGCTGCTCGGGTGGTGGCTGCCCCAGCGCCGTGGCCAGGCTGTCGGGTAGTTCGACCCGGGCCGCCGCAGCGTCGTCGAGACCATCGATGAATTCCGAGAGCAACGTGATGACCTGCCCGGACAGCACGCTCATCGCGTGGCTGCTGGGTTCCAGTGCACTGCGTGACATAACTGTGGCTCACCGTTTCAACCGGGCAGCGACGGCGTCCCAGACGTGGGAAGCGAGCAGGGTCTTGGGGCCCTCGGAAAGCGCGGTCTGCACGCCATCGTCACTGAGCAGCCAGCCCGTATTGTGTTCGACCTCGAACGCGCCGCCCTCCCCGACAGCGTTGACCACCAGTAGGTCACAGCCCTTGCGGCTGAGTTTGGCCCGGCCGTAGGTGAGCACATCACCCTCGGAATCGCCGGTCTCAGCTGCGAAGCCGACGATCACCTGATCCTTTGGGCGGCGGCGGACCAGCTCGGACAGGATATCCGGGTTGACGACGAGCGGCACCGGAGCCGGGTCCGACCCGAACTTTTTGATCTTGCTGGGGCAGGGATTGGCCGGCCGGAAGTCGGCCACGGCAGCGGCCATCACCACCGCGTCCGCGTGCGGTGCCGCCTTGAGTACCGCCTCCTGCAGCTGATCCGCGGTACCCACGCCGACCACCTCAACCCCGGCCGGATCGGCCTGATCAGGTGTGTTCGCCGCCACCAGAGTCACCCGGGCGCCGCGCTGTGCCGCAACCCGGGCCAGCGCGTAGCCCTGCCGGCCAGAAGACCGGTTGCCCAAGTAGCGCACCGGGTCCAGCGGCTCACGCGTGCCACCGGCGGAGATCACCATCTGCCGGCCAGTGAGATCCCACGGTAGGGCGTCAGGGCGGTGCAGCAGCAGAGTGACTAGATCGACGATCTCCGCAGGCTCTGCCAGTCGGCCGGTACCGGAGTCGGCCCCGGTGAGCCGCCCGGACGCAGGCTGCGCGACGACGGTTCCGCGGGAACGCAGCACCGCCACGTTGTGCACCGTCGCGGGGTGTTCCCACATCTCGGTGTGCATCGCGGGCACCAACAGAACCGGGCAACACGCAGTGAGCAACGTGGCGGTGAGCAGGTCATCGGCCCGGCCATGGGCGGCACGAGCCAGCAGGTCTGCAGTAGCTGGGGCGACCAGGACTATGTCAGCGCTCTGTCCAAGCCGCACGTGGGGCACCCCAGGGACGTCGACGAACACGTCGTGGTGCACCGGTAACCCGGACAGCGCCTCCCAAGTCAGGGCACCCACGAAGCGCAGGGCGGCCTCAGTGGGAATCACCCGGACCTGGTGCCCCGCCTCAGTGAGGCGGCGGAGCACCTCGCAGACCTTGTAGGCGGCAATGCCGCCCCCGATGCCGAGCACGATCCGCCGGGGTGGATCCGGCCGGACGAGCCCGGCTGCGGTCACTGGCCCTCGGTGTGCTCGAGTAGCCCGCCGTGGATCTCGCGCAGGGCAATGGACAGCGGCTTTTCTCGCGGCCCCGGCTCAACCAGCGGCCCGACGTACTCCAGCAGGCCCTCGCCGAGCTGCGCGTAGTAGTCGTTGATCTGCCGAGCCCGTTTGGCCGCGAAGATGACCAGGGCGTACTTCGAGCTCACCCTGCTCAGCAAATCGTCGATTGGGGGGTTGGTGATGCCCTCAGGGGCAGCTACCGAGGGCGCGTTCAGCGCGTCGAGTTCGGTGGGGATACTCACTCACTGTCTCCAGATGCCTTCTGATGCCACAGTGGCTTCAGGTGTCATAGGGGGCTTCAGATGTCTATAGGGGCTTGATGTCATGGGGTCGGGCTAGCGGTGCCCGCCGACCCGTGCAGACCATCAAGGTTATCAATTCCTGCGCGGCTCGCTGCACGTCGTCGTTGACCACCGTGGCATCGAATTCCCCGGCGGCGTCCAGCTCTTCGCGCGCCACCTGCAATCGGCGCTCCAATCCGGCGGGATCCTCCGTGCCGCGGTTGGCCAGCCGCGCGTACAGCACCTCCCAGGACGGCGGCACCAGCATCACCAGCAGTGCGTCGGGCATCGCGGCCCGTACCTGCCGGGCTCCTTGCAGCTCGATCTCTAGCAGGGCAGACCGGCCGGTAGCTAGCGCCTCGCACACCGGCGCGGCAGGAGTGCCGTAGAGATTGCCGGCATACTCGGCGTACTCGAGAAACTCGCCGCGCTCGACCATACGAGTGAAGGTGGCGCGATCAACGTAGTGGTAATGCTCGTCGAGTCGTTCCTCGCGACGACGAGGTCGGGTAGTTACCGAGACGCTGACGAATAGCTGCGGCCAGCGCCGCACCACCTCGGCGACCACGCTGGACTTACCGACCCCGGAAGGACCCGAGACGACGGTGAGCCGGGGCCCGGCAGCCTCGCATGGCCCCGGCTCACACATCGTCACAGCGCGTCACTCTGTGATGATCACCCTAGGGTGATCACTCTGGGCTGAACTCGCTGAGCAGGGCCTTACGCTGGCGCTCGCCAAGCCCGCGCAACCGCCGGCTGTTCGCAATCTCCAGCCGCTCCATGATCTGCTGGGCGCGGACCTTGCCAACACCAGGCAAGGCCTCGAGCAAAGCCGAGACCTTCATTTTGCCCAGGATGTCGTCGCTGTCGGACTTGGCGAGGACCTCCCTGAGGTTGGTCCCACCGCGCTTGAGGCGCTCCTTGAGCTCGGCCCTGGCACGTCGAGCGGCGGCCGCCTTCTCCAGCGCAGCGGCCCGCTGCTCCTCGGTCAGCTCGGGAAGGGCCACGGTCTCCTCCGTCGATTGCTAGTGCTGAGGGGTGTTCTGGATTGGTGCGGCGACCGTATCCCCCCCGCGACCCGCCGCTCAACGCGGGGTACCCCCGCCGACCTGCCCCGACTGGGGACAGAGCAGGGCCGCGGCCTCGTCGGCAATGTGCCGTGCGGTGTGTCGCAGCGACACCGGTTGCGGCCCGTGCCGCAGCAGGTCACGCGACGTGGCCGCCACGACATGACGGGTCGCAGCACCGAAGACCTGGGGCAAGTCCGCCATGCGGGCACCTTGCGCCCCTATCCCGGGAGCCAGTATCGGGCCATTAAGGGCCTCCAGCCGCAGAGCCCCGGCCGGTGTTGTGGCCCCCACCACCACACCGAAGTTGCCGACGGGATGCTCGCCGGCGTTGCGGGCGGCGACGGCGTCTACCACGAACTGGGCAACTGTGCTCCCGGTACGAGTGACCGCGGCCTGCACGTCGGCACCGCCCGGGTTGGAGGTCAGTGCCAGCACGAACACTCCCCGCCCGGTCCGCCCAGCCAACTCGAACGCCGGATCCAGCGCATCGACCCCGAGATAGGGTGACACGGTGATCGCATCGGCAGCCAGCGGCGTCCCATCGCTCAGGTAAGCCGCGGCGTACCCGGCCATGGTGGAGCCGATGTCCCCCCGCTTGACGTCGAGTAACACCAGCGCGCCGGCATCCCGGGCTGCCACCAGCACCCGCTCTAGCACCGCGACGCCCCGCGCCCCGTGCCGCTCGAAAAACGCCGACTGCGGCTTGACTAGCGCTACTTCCGGCGCCAGCGCCTCGACCGCACCTAGCGCGAACCGCTCCAGCCCCGTCACGTCATCACTCACCCCCCACTGCTGCAACAACTCGGGATGCGGGTCAATCCCCACACACACGGGCCCTCTCACCCCTACGACTCGACTCAACCGCATCCCGAACCCGCATTCAGCAGGCTTCGCGGGGTTACCGGCCACCGGACAGCCCCGCTGAGCCGGCTGAATGCGGTGTAGCGGGGGCAGCACGGAGGGCGGCGTGGAGGGCTTGGAGGGGGCGGACGGTGATGTCGCCGCGGATGAGGGCCTCGATGCCTTGGACGGCTGCCGCCGCGCCCTGCACGGTGGTGATGCAGGGGATATCTCGGGCCACCGCGGCGGTGCGGATTTCGTAGCCGTCCACCCGGGGGCCCGGATTACCGTAAGGTGTGTTGATAATCATATCGACTTCCCCAGCGTTGATCAGGTCGACGATGTTGTCCGGGCCCTCGAAATGCTTACGCACCACGGTGCAGGGGATGCCATTGCGGCGCAGTGTGTTAGCGGTTCCCCCGGTGGCGAGCACCTCAAAGCCGAGATCGGCCAGCCGTTTGGTCGGGAACACCATGGCCCGCTTGTCCCGGTTGGCCACCGACACGAACACCCGCCCTGAGGTCGGCAGTGAGCCGTACGCCGCGGCCTGGGATTTCGCGAAGGCCTGGCCGAATGCGGCGTCGATACCCATCACCTCGCCGGTGGACTTCATCTCCGGCCCGAGCAGTGAGTCCACACCCTGGCCCTCCGGGGTGCGAAACCGGTGAAAGGGCAGCACGGCCTCCTTGACCGCCACCGGCGCATCGGCCGGCAGATCGCCACCGTCCCCGTGCGCTAGCAGCACGCCGTGCGCGCGTAGCTCAGCAATACTCGTGCCGAGCATGATCAAAGCAGCGGCCTTGGCCAGCGGCACCGCGGTGGCCTTGGAGACGAACGGCGCCGTGCGGCTGGCCCGCGGGTTGGCCTCCAGCACGTAGAGCACGTCATCCTTGAGCGCGTACTGCACGTTGAGCAGGCCGCGCACGCCGATCCCACGGGCGATCGCCTCGGTGGAGGCACGTACCGCGGCCAGATCGGAATGTCCCAGCGTGATTGGCGGTAGTGCGCAGGAGGAATCCCCGGAATGCACTCCAGCTTCCTCGATGTGCTCCATGATCCCGCCGAGGTAGACCTCCCTGCCGTCGCACAGCGCGTCGACGTCAATCTCGATGGCGTCGTCGAGGAAGCGGTCTACTAGCACCGGGTGTTCGGGGGTGATCTCGGTGGCCCTAGCGATGTAGCCAGCCAGGGTCCGCTCGTCGTAAACGATCTCCATGCCGCGACCACCGAGCACGTAAGAGGGGCGGACCAGCACCGGGTAGCCGATTTCGTCGGCGATCTTGCGGGCCTCCGCGAACGACGTGGCGGTGCCGTAGGCCGGGGCGGGCAATCCGGCCTGCTCCAGCACCGCCCCAAAGGAACCACGGTCCTCGGCGAGGTGAATCGCCGCCGGAGGTGTGCCGACCACCGGTACGCCTGCATCGGCCAGCCGCTGCGCCAACCTCAGCGGGGTCTGCCCGCCCAGCTGCACGATCACCCCCGTCACGGTGCCCGAGGCCTGCTCGGCGTGCACCACTTCCATGACGTCTTCGAGGGTTAACGGCTCGAAGTAGAGCCGGTCGGCGGTGTCGTAGTCGGTTGACACGGTCTCCGGATTGCAGTTGATCATCACAGTTTCGTAACCGGCGGTTTTCAACGCCATCGCGGCGTGCACGCACGAGTAGTCGAACTCAATTCCCTGGCCGATCCGGTTCGGCCCGGAACCCAAGATGATCACCTTAGGCCGTTCCCGCTGCTCGCTGACTTCGCTTTCGGCATGGGGATCGCTCTCGTAGGCGGAATAGTGATACGGAGTGTGGGCGGCGAACTCGGCCGCGCAAGTGTCCACGGTCTTGTAGACCGGCCGGACGCCCAAGCGCCGCCGCAGCGCGGCGACCTCGGGCTCGGTGAGCTCGCCGCGCACAGCGGCAAGCTGCCGGTCGGAGATGCCGGCGCGCTTGGCGCGGCGCAGCAGCGGCTCGTCCAGCTCTCGCGCGGCGACGAGTTCGCGGTACAGCTTGACCAGGTCAGCAATCTGATCGACGAACCACGGGTCGATGCCCGAAGCCTCAGCGACCTGCGCCACCGTCGCACCCAAGCGCAGCGCCCGCTCAGCGGTGTAGAGCCGGCCATCATGGGGCACGCTCAGCGCCGCCAGTTCCGAGGCCACGGTGGCGTCCGTTGGATCGGGCCTGGTCCAGAAGCCAGCGGTGGGAGTCTCCAGTGAACGCAGCGCCTTGCCCAACGCCTCAGGAAACGAGCGACCCAGCGCCATCGCCTCGCCCACCGACTTCATGGTGGTGGTGAGAGTGGGATCCGCGCCAGGGAACTTCTCGAAGGCGAACCGGGGCACCTTGACCACCACGTAGTCCAGGGTGGGCTCGAAGCTGGCCGGGGTTTCGCCGGTGATGTCATTGGTGATCTCGTCGAGGGTGTAGCCGATCGCGAGCTTCGCAGCGATCTTGGCAATGGGAAACCCGGTGGCTTTGGACGCCAGCGCTGACGAGCGAGACACCCGAGGATTCATTTCGATCACGACCAGCCGGCCGGTGCGGGGATGCACCGCGAACTGGATATTGCAGCCGCCGGTGTCCACCCCGACTTCGCGTAGCACCGCAATGCCGACGTCACGCATGTGCTGGTATTCGCGGTCGGTCAGGGTCATCGCCGGGGCGACGGTCACCGAGTCCCCGGTGTGCACACCCATCGGGTCAACGTTTTCGATCGAGCACACCACTACCACGTTGTCCCGATGGTCACGCATCAACTCCAGCTCGAATTCCTTCCAGCCCAGCACGTTCTCCTCGATGAGCACCTGATGCACTGGGCTCTCGGCCAACCCGACTAAGGCAAGCCGCTCCAGCTCGGCGGGGGTGTACACCATCCCGGAGCCGAGCCCGCCCATGGTGTACGACGGCCGGATCACCACCGGCAGGCCAAGCTCGTCGACGGCCTGCCGGACCTGGTCCAACGACCCGCAGACGGCGCTGCGCGGCACCTGCGCACCCACCGCGCGCACCACGTCCTTGAACTTCAGCCGGTCCTCGCCGCGCTGGATGGCGTCGATGTCGGCACCGATCAACTCGACGCCGTAACGCCGCAGCACCCCGCGCTCATGCAGGGCAACGGCGGTATTCAGCGCGGTCTGCCCGCCCAAGGTGGCCAGCAAGGCGTCCGGGCGCTCAGCGGCGATCACCTTCTCGACGAACTCCGGGGTGATCGGCTCGATGTAGGTGGCATCGGCGAACTCCGGATCGGTCATGATCGTCGCCGGGTTGGAATTCACCAGGCTGACCCGCAGCCCCTCTTCCCGCAACACCCGGCAGGCCTGCGTACCCGAGTAGTCAAACTCACAAGCTTGCCCGATCACAATCGGCCCAGACCCAATGACCAGCACATGCCGGATGTCATCTCTCCGCGGCATCACTAGCACCATTCGGAGCCGAATCGCTGTTTTCGACCCGCACGAGACCGCCATTCGGCTCCGAATGGCGGTTGGAGCGAGACATGAGTGTGCAGAAGCGGTCGAAGAGGTGGGCGGCGTCGTGGGGGCCGGCGGCTGCTTCGGGATGGTATTGGACGCTGAAGGCTGGAGTGTCCAGGCAGGTGAGGCCCTCGACGGTGCCGTCGTTGGGGCAGGAGTGGCTTACTACCGCGGCGCCGAAGTCGGAGTCGAAGCGCTCCCCGGGCTTCCCTTCAACCGCGAAACCGTGATTTTGCGAGGTGATTGCCACTCTCCCGGTGGCATGCTCGACAACCGGGACGTTGAGCCCACGGTGCCCGTAGCGCATCTTGTAGGTGCCCCTCCCCAGGGCCCGGCCGAGGATTTGGTTGCCAAAGCAGATCCCGAACAGCGGCACCCGCCGCGCCAGCACTGCGCGGGTCAGCGCGACCGCGTGGTCCGCGGTGGCCGGATCGCCTGGGCCGTTGGACAGGAACACCCCGTCGGGTTCCCGATTCAGCACCTGCTCCACAGTGGCGGTCGCCGGCAGGACATGCGTCTCGATGCCCCGCGCGGCCAGCATCCGCGGCGTGTTGGACTTGATCCCTAGGTCAAGCGCCACTACGCGGAACCGGCGCTCTGCGGTGGCTGACACGACGTAAGGTTCGGTGACAGTGACCTCCCCGACCAGGTCTGCTCCAGCCATCGAGGGGCTGGCCAGTACCCGCGCCATCAGCTGCGCCGGCTCGGCCAGCGCATCGCCAGAAAAGATCCCGGCCCGCATCGAACCGTGCTCGCGAAGCCGGCGAGTCAGCGCGCGGGTGTCCACTCCAGAAATCCCCACCACACCCTGGCGGGACAGCTCCTCGACAAGCGACCGGGCCGACCGCCAGTTTGACGGGATCCGGGTCGGGTCGCGCACGACGTACCCGGCGACCCAGATCCGGCGCGACTCGTCGTCCTCGTCGTTCCAGCCGGTGTTGCCGATATGCGGCGCAGTCTGCACCACGATCTGGCGGTGGTAGGACGGATCGGTGAGGGTCTCCTGGTAACCGGTCATCCCGGTGGCAAACACCGCCTCCCCCAAGGCCTGGCCCACCGCGCCGTAGGGCTCGCCGCGCATGGTGGTGCCGTCCTCCAGCACCAGAATCGCCGGCCCCCGCGTCCTCGCCGTTGTTCTGGTCAACACAGCACCTTCCCGTCCTCGGTGGTGATCTCGCCGCGGAGCATGGTGACCACCACCCGACCGGGCAGCTCCATCCCCTCGTAGGGAGTGTTGTCGGCCAGGCTGGCCAGCTGCGCCCCGCACACCGTCCAGGTAGCGTCGGGGTCCACCAGGATCAGTGTCGCTGGCTCCCCTATCGCGATCGGGCGCCCCTGGTCGGTCACCCCACCGATGTGGGCCGGGCGTTCGCTCATCACCCGGGCCACTCCCCGCCAGTCCAGCAGGCCCGGGCACACCATCGTGGCCATCACCACGGACAGCGCGGTCTGCAGACCCAGCATGCCGGGCCGGGCCGCGGACCATTCGCACTCCTTGTCCTGCGCGGCGTGCGGGGCGTGGTCGGTAGCCACACAGTCCACGATCCCCTCCACCAGCGCGGCGCGCAGTGCCTTGCTGTCAGCGGCGGTACGCAGCGGCGGGTTCACCTTGTTGACCGGGTCGTAGCCGGCCAGGCGCTCATCGGTCAGCATCAGGTGGTGCGGGGTCACCTCGGCGGATACCCGGATTCCGCGCTGCTTGGCCCAGCGCAGCAGGTCCACCGTGCCTGCGGCGGACACGTGGCAGACATGCAGCGCCGCCGCGGCGTCCCGAGCGAGCAGGCAGTCCCGTGCCACAATCGATTCCTCTGCGGCAGCCGGCCACCCGGTCAGCCCTAGCTGGGCAGCGATCTGTCCCTCATGTGCCTGCGCTCCTGCGGTCAGTCGCGGATCCTCGGCGTGTTGGGCAATCACGCCGCCCAGCCCGCGGGTGTATTCCAGGGCACGGCGCATCAGCAACGAGTCGTGCACGCACACCCCGTCATCGGAGAACATCCGCACCGCCGCGGCGGACGCGGCCATGGCGCCCAGCTCGGCGAGCCGCTCGCCGCGCAGCCCAGCGGTCACCGCGCCGACTGGGTATACGTCAACCAGCCCGACCTCACGGCCGCGCCGGTACACGTGCTCGACGACCACTGCGGTGTCAGCCACCGGGTCGGTGTTGGCCATCGCGAACACCGCGGTGTAGCCGCCCAGGGCCGCGGCCGCCGAGCCGGTGGCGATTGTCTCAGCGTCTTCCCGGCCAGGCTCGCGCAGGTGCGCGTGCAGGTCGACCAGGCCGGGCAGCGCAACCAGCCCGCCCCCGTCGAGCGCCTCGGCGCCAGTGCCGTCCAGACCGGCGCCCAGCTCGACGATCATCCCATCGCGGACCAGCAGGTCCACCGGATCGCCGGCGCCGTAAGGCCGGATCCCACGCAACAGCAAGGGACGACTCATGCCTGCTCCTCGTGCGCCTGATCCTCTTGGGCTGCAAGCAGGTGGTAGAGCACTGCCATGCGCACGTGCACCCCGTTGCGGACCTGTTCGGTAATCGCAGCGCGGGGCGAGTCGGCGACCGAATGCGCGATCTCCATGCCGCGCAGCATCGGCCCCGGGTGCAACACCACAGCGTGTTCAGGCAACAGCCGCAGACGCGCCTCGGTCAGCCCGTAGCTGATCGAGTACTCCCGGGCGGAGGGGAAGAACCCGCCATGCATCCGCTCAGCCTGAACCCGCAGCATCATCACCGCGTCGCTGCCGGGCAGCGCGGCGTCGAGGTCATGCCCGACTGTGACCGGCCAGCTGCGCTCTTCTCGATTCGGGCCACTACCCCAATTCTGCACGCCCCAGGGCAGCAAGGTGGGCGGGGCGACGAGATGGATCCGGGCACCCAGCGTGATCAAGAGCTCGATGTTCGAGCGGGCGACCCTGCTATGCAGTACATCGCCTACGATGGTGACGGTCCGCCCATTCAGGTCGCCAAATCGATCACTTAGCGTAGCCGCATCCAGTAGCGCTTGGGTCGGGTGTTGGTGGGTGCCGTCACCGGCGTTGATCACGTGCGCGGGCATCCAGCCGGCGAGCCGATGCGCTGAGCCCGACGCAGGATGGCGGATCACCACGCAGTCTGCGCCCATCGCGGCCAGGGTGAGTGCGGTGTCCCGCAGCGACTCGCCCTTGGTCACCGAGGAGCCACCAGCTGAAACGTTGACCACATCGGCACCCATCCACTTGCCTGCGATCTCGAAGGACGCCCGGGTGCGGGTGGAGTTTTCGTAGAACAAGGTGACCACGGTGCGCCCGCGCAGCGTGGGCAGCTTGCGCACCTCACGGCCCAGCAGCGCCTGCTTGAGCCGGTCAGCGGTATCCAGTAGCGCGGTGACGGTCTCGCGCGGCAGATCAGTGGTGCTCAGCAGGTGCCTCACCGCTGCCTCCGGCGGATCACGACGGCATCGGTGCTGTCCGTCTCGACCAGTAGCACCCCGACCTCTTCGTCCTGGGAGGTCGGCAGGTTCTTCCCTACGTAGTCAGCCCGAATCGGCAGCTCACGGTGGCCTCGGTCGATCAGGACGGCGAGATGTACCGCCCGGGGACGCCCGTAATCGCGCATCGCGTCCAGCGCGGCTGCAACGGTGCGGCCCGAGTACAGCACGTCGTCGACCAGCACAACGAGCGCATCGTCTAGCCCACCAGCGGGCAGCTCAGTGGGCTGCAGCGGGCGGGTGGGACGGCGGCGCAGGTCATCCCGGTAAAGAGTGATGTCCAAAGTACCCACACCTGGCCTGATCCCACCAAACTCACGGATCCGATCCGCCAGCCGATGCGCCAGGGGAACGCCTCGAGTGGGGATGCCCACCAGCACCGGCGGCTGGAGAGCGGTGCGCTCGAGGATCTGATGCGCCATGCGGGCGACGATGCGCGCGACATCGGCCGCCGACAACAGCTGCCGCCGCTGTGGTGGCCCTGCCTCACCCACCGCGCCCGTCCCAGAGGGGGACGACACGGTGGACCTCCTTCCCCGCCTCACCGGACGGGTCTTAAAGGACGTCAGGTGCCGGGCCGGCGCCCGGACCCGGTCGCGACGTTATCAGGACGCCGTAGCAGGGATTGCTGGCGCGCACCCGCTGCCCCGTCCGGGTGGTGTGCGTGCCTCTCCTCAGCGTTGGGCCCCCGATGGCTTGACCTCGGAGGTTACTCAGCGCAGCATTACTCTCCGTATCATCCCGATTTTCGCGTGGCGCCCCAAGGCGTTGACTGGTCGGGGTCTGAAGAAGGAGAAGGGCCAGATGGGCGACTATGCCAAGGCACTGGGGTCCAAACTGCGCGGCATCCGGCAGCAGCAGGGTCTGTCGCTGCACGGTGTCGAGCAGAAGTCGGCAGGGCGCTGGAAGGCTGTGGTGGTCGGCTCCTACGAGCGTGGAGACCGGGCGGTCACGGTGCAGAAACTCGCCGAGCTTGCCGACTTCTACGGGGTTCCCGTACCCGAACTGCTACCTGAGGGCCGGGTGCCCTCCGGCAGCGAGCCGGCTACCAAGATCGTCATAAATTTGGAGCGTCTGCAGCAACTGCCGGTTGAAAAGGTGGGGCCGCTGGCCCGCTACGCCGCGACGATCCAGAGCCAGCGCGGTGACTACAACGGCAAGGTGCTGTCCATCCGCACCGAGGACCTGCGCTCATTGGCGATCATCTATGACATGTCTCCGGGCGATCTCACTGAGCAGTTGATCGGCTGGGGCGTGCTACCCCCTGAGGCTCGCCCCGCGAAAGAAGCAAGGGAAGAGTCGTGAGCGGCAGTCGGTGTTAGAGCGCTGCTCAGACCACTGAAAACTCGCCACTTACGAGCCACGCGGAAGCGCGGCTAGCGCGCCGAGCACGCCGTTGACGAAACGCGGCGAGTCCTCGGTGGACAACAACTTGGCCAGCTCGATGGCCTCGTCAATGGCTACCGCGTCGTCCACCTCGTCAGAGAACAACAGCTCGAACACGCCCAGCCGGAGCACCGCACGATCTACCACGGGCATCCGCGCCAGGGTCCAACCGTGGGCGTGGTCGGCGAGCAGCCGGTCGATGTCCTCCCGGTGCGCGACCACGCCATGCACCAACGAGACCGTGTAATCGCTGACGGGGGGCAGCTCCGGCGCTCCTACCCGCTCGGCGAGTAGCTCCAGTGGGTCCAGCCCGCGCAGGTCGGCTTCGAAGAGGATGTCGACGGCACGTTTGCGGGCCTTGCTCCTGGCACCCACGTCAGTTGCCCACGTTAGCTACTGACGCGACCGAGGTAGCGCCCGTCCCGGGTGTCGACCTTGACCTTGTCACCGGTATTGACGAACAACGGCACCTGGATCTCCGCGCCGGTCTCCAACGTGGCGGGCTTGGTGCCACCGGTCGATCGGTCGCCCTGCAGCCCCGGGTCGGTGTGTGAGATCACCAACTCCACCGAGGTGGGCAGCTCCACATAGAGCGGGGTGCCGTTGTGGACGGCGACCAGCACGGTCTGGTTGTCCAGCAGGTATTTCGCCGCATCTCCGACGATGTCACCGGGAATGGTGATCTGGTCGAAGGTGTCGGCGTCCATGAACACGAAGTCGGCGCCGTCGGCGTACAGGTACGTCATATCGCGCCGGTCGACGGTGGCGGTGTCGACCTTGGTGCCCGCGTTGAACGTCTTGTCCACGACCTTGCCGGACAGCACGTTCTTCAGCGTGGTCCGCACGAAGGCGCCGCCTTTGCCCGGTTTGACATGCTGGAAGTTCACGACCGACCAGAGCTGGCCGTCGAGGTTGAGCACGAGTCCGTTTTTCAAGTCATTAGTGGTGGCCACGTCAGCCTGTCACTCCCCGATCATCGCAAGCAGGGCACGACCACGAGGTCTTTCGTGGTCAGGGTGAGGAGCTCAGGCTCGCCGTCGGAGACGACGAGGGTGTCCTCAATACGCACGCCGCCCCGGTCCGCCAAGTAGACACCCGGCTCGACGGTGACCGTCATGCCTGCTTCCAGTGTACCGACCCCGAACTGCGACAATGTCGGAGCCTCGTGTATTTGCAGGCCGACGCCGTGCCCAAGACCATGCACGAAGTTCTCACCGTGGCCGGCGTGGACAATCACGTCCCGGGCCGCCGCGTCCACGTTGCGAACATCGACCCCGGCCCGCAACGCGGCACGCCCAGCGACCTGTGCTGCGGCAACCAGGTCATAGAGCTCCCGCTGCCAACTGGCCGGCTCCCCGAGCACCATGGTGCGGGTCATGTCAGAGCGGTAGCCGTCGACTAAGGCACCGAAGTCCAGCTTCACCAAGTCGCCGCGGCGCAGCTGCGCGTCGGTCGGTCGGTGGTGGGGCACCGCTGAGTTTGAGCCAGTCGCGACGATGGTCTCGAACGAGGGGCCAGCAGCGCCTGCCGCCACCATCCGAGCCTCCAGGTCGCGGGCCACTTCACGCTCGGTGCGGCCCGGGCCCAGCCCACCGTCGGCGAGCAACCCGGCCAGGGCGGTGTCGGCGGCCTCGCAGGCTGCCCGCAGCATGGCGACCTCGGCATCGTCCTTGATCGCCCGTAGCGTCTCCACCAGTCGAGAAATGGCCACCAGCCGATCCGCGCCAGTGATCTTCGCAAGTGCGACGTGCCCGTCCACCGTCATCACATGGCTCTCGAACCCAAGCCGGCCGATCTGCTCCTTGACAGCCTCCTCGGCCAGCCGCTGGCAACAGGACCTCTCAATCACCCTCGGCAGGTCGGGCACCTGCCGCTCGGATTGCGTGCGATAGCGGCCGTCAGTGCAGAACACACTGCGCTCGTCGCCCTCGGCGTGCACCAGCAGGGCACTGTGAGATCCGGTGAATCCAGTGAGGTAACGGATGTTGAGCAGATCAATGACCAGCAGCGCGTCGACTTGCAACTCGCGGAGCCGTTCGCGGAGTGCCTCACGGCGTCGAGGGTGGGACATGGAGCGAGACGGTAACGGGTTTTCCCAGCATTCTCAGGTGCTGGCCCGGCCAGCGATCCATCGCAAAGCGAGGGAGTAGCCCTCGACACCAAGGCCGACGATGACCCCGGAGGCGATGGCCGAAATGTGGCTGTGGTGCCGGAAGCGCTCACGCGCATGCACATTGCTGATATGCACTTCCACCAGCGGTGCTGACAGCTGGGCAGCGGCGTCCCGGAGCGCGATCGAGTAGTGCGTCCACGCCCCGGCGTTGAGCACCACCGGGGTCACAGTGTCGGCCGCCTCATGCAGCCAGCTCATCATGACGCCTTCGTGGTCGGTCTGCCGTACATCCACCTCGAGCCCCAGCTCGCCTCCGACCCGCTGGCACAGCACCACCAGGTCACCATGACTGGTTGCGCCGTAGACGTCGGGCTCGCGGGTCCCGAGCCGGCCCAGATTCGGCCCGTTGAGCACCAGCACCTTCACTCCGAACCCACCTTCGGCTGTGCCACTGCGGCGTAGGCCGCCGCGAGCAGCTCGGGATCTGGATCCTCCAGCCGGCCAGGCTTCGCCAGACCGTCGAGCACCACGAAGCGCAGCACCCCCGACCGGGTCTTCTTGTCGTTGCGCATGCTCTCCAGCAGTTCGGGCAGGGCGTCGGCGTCGTAACCGGTGGGCAGGCCGAGTGAGCTGAGCACCCGGCTGTGCCGCTGGGCGGTGGCGTCATCTAGCCGCCCGGCGAGCCGGGCCAACTCGGCTGCGAACACCATGCCGACGCTCACCGCGGCGCCGTGCCGCCACCGGTAGCCCTCCCGACGCTCCAGAGCGTGGCCCAGCGTGTGCCCGTAGTTGAGTACCTCGCGCAGGTGGGATTCCCGCAAGTCAGCGGCCACGACGTCAGCCTTGACCCGGATCGCGCGGCCGACCAGTTCCTCCAACACTGGCCCGGATGGATCCAGCGCGGCGACCGGGTCAGCCTCAATCCGCTCCAGGATCACTGGATCGGCGATGAACCCCGCCTTAACCACTTCGGCCATCCCGGCAACGAGCTCAGCTCGCGGCAACGTCTGGAGAATCTCAAGGTCTGCCAGCACCGCGGCGGGCTCATGGAACGCGCCGACCAGGTTCTTACCCGCGTCGGTGTTGATCCCGGTCTTACCGCCTACGGCTGCGTCCACCATCGCCAGCAGTGTGGTGGGTACCTGCACCACCCGAACCCCACGCAGCCAGTTGGCAGCAACGAACCCGGCGAGATCGGTCACCGCCCCACCACCGAAGCCGACCACGGTGCCGGTGCGGTCCAGGCCGACCTGCCCCAGCACGTCCCAGCAGAATCCCGCCACCGCCAGCGTCTTACCGTCCTCGGCGTCAGGCACCTCGATGCGGTAAGCCTGCGAACCGAGGTACTCCAGCACGGTGCGCAATGTCTCTGCGGGCTCGACCAGGGTCGGCTGATGCACGATCGCCACGGGCCCGCTGCCCACCACGTCCAGCAGCTCAGCCCGCAAATACCGCCCAACGACGACGTCGTAGGGCTGCGCCGTCGCCACCCGGATCCGCAGCGGCTCAGTATCATCAGCGTGGCCCGATGGCTCGCCGGTCTCACTCATCGCCGCTCCTGTCGTGTCCGCACCTCCCGGGAACATCCCCATGTACCGAGCATCTCACCCGAGAAATCATTTGTGCAGTGTCAGAAGCACCTCAGCTGCTACGTCCTCAGCAGAACGACCAGTCGTCGACACGACGACACTGGACACCGCTTCATAGATCGGACGCCGCTCAGTGAGCAATTGCCGAAGATGCGCCCGGGGATTAGGGAGCAGCCACGGATGCAAATTGACCAAACCCTCGCGGCGGAGCAGCTCATTTAGTTCCACATCGAGGAACACAATATGAAATGGCTTCAGTTGCTCTTGAATTACGGGGTTCAGTGGAGTGCCGCCACCAAGGGCGAGCACGCCCGGATGTTCCGCAAGAACAGTACCAATAAGGCTACGTTCCACTTCGCTAAATCCCTCCCGGCCTAGCTTGACGACCAGCTCGCCGGCGGGGAGACCGCACTCATCCTGCAAGTCATTATCGAAGTCACGAAACGGTACACCCAGCTTGTTCGCCACCAGCTGCCCCACAGTGCTCTTTCCAGAGCCCGGTGGACCGATGAGGATCAGGATAGGTCCATTCACCATGCGTCCGATCTGCTCAGTGCCGCCGCGGGTCAGTGGGCCCGGAGCTGTTGAGGTAGGCGCGAGCGTTACGGATGGTCTCGGGTAAGGCGTCGCCACCGAACTTCTCCAGCGCAGCGTCGGCCAGCACGAGCGCGACCATCGCCTCAGCCACCACGCCCGCGGCAGGTACCGCACAGACGTCGGAGCGCTGGTTGATCGCGACGGCCGCCTCCCCAGTGGCGACGTCTACCGTGGCCAGCGCCCGGCGTACCGTGGAGATCGGCTTCATGGCCACCCGGACCCGCAGCACCTCTCCGTTGGTCATGCCGCCCTCCAGACCACCGGCCCGGTTGGTGCGGCGCACCACACCATCGAGCCCGGGCACCATCTCGTCGTGCGCCGCGCTGCCCCGACGGCGCGCTGTGGCGAACCCATCGCCGACCTCGACGCCCTTCATGGCCTGGATACTCATCAGCGCACCGGCCAGCCGGGCATCCAACCGCCGGTCGGCGTGGACAAAAGAGCCCAACCCCACTGGCAGCCCGTACGCCAGGACCTCTACCACGCCGCCCAGGGTGTCGCCGTCCCGCTTCGCGGATTCCACCTCGGCGATCATCGCGGCCGACGCATCCTCGGAGAATGCCCGCACCGGGTTAGCGTCGATTCGCTCCAGATCACCGGGTCCAGGCAGCACATCTACCGGGGCGTCCATCTGTCCCAGCGACACCACATGGGAAAGCACCTCGACACTCAGCGCCTGGCGCAGGAATGCCTTGGCCACAGTGCCCAGAGCGACCCTGGAGGCGGTCTCACGGGCGCTGGCCCGCTCCAGTACCGGCCGAGCGTCGTCGAAGCCGTACTTGGTCATGCCAGCGAGGTCGGCGTGGCCGGGGCGGGGCCGGGTCAGCGGCGCGTTGCGGGCCTGCGCGGCGAGCACGTCCGGGTCCACCGGGTCGGCCGCCATGACGGTCTCCCACTTGGGCCACTCGGTATTACCGATTCGGATCGCTACCGGGCCGCCCAGGGTCCGGCCGTGCCGGATGCCGCCCAGCAGGCCTACCTCGTCGGCCTCGAATTTCATCCGTGCCCCCCGCCCGTACCCAAGCCGGCGGCGGGCCAGCTCGGCTTGGACGTCTTTGGAGGTGATCTCCACCCCGGCGACCATGCCCTCCAAGACGGCGACCAGGGCGGGACCGTGGGACTCGCCAGCGGTCATCCAGCGCAACACCCCACCATCGTCCCACGGCGTGACCTCCTTATGGTCAAGCCGGGTCGGCCACCTCAGCATGACACTGCCGCTGTAGGGGTAACCAAACAGCACGTCCAGGGTCGGCGCAGGTCAATCACCATCGCGCTAGAGCCGGCGAAGCGCCAGCAAGGGGCACATGGCGACAGGGAAACCGCTTGCCGGTGGCAATTCAGCGGGAGTACCGCTTTACGCTGCGGCAATTGGATTTATCCCTAGGTATCACCAACTTGATCATGTGGGGCGGGGCGAGCTCCTGCACCTCGACCCGGACCACGTCGAGGTTTTCCGCGATCCGCGGCTCATGTTGCTTGTAGTCGGCGAGGATCTGGCTGGGCAGGATGCGGATACCCATACTCTGCGTGTTCCCGTCTTCGGACCAGTGCACCCAGATCACTTGCGGAATGTAGTACTTGATGCCGCCGACGAGGCTGTAGCCGCTCTGGAACAGTCCGCACCCAACGAGGATGTCTCGCACGTACCAGGCATCCTCGTGGTCCCATTGCTCACGGAGGCGTCTACGCCGCCGGGCGCGGAGCCACGCTAGCAGGCGCAGCAATGGGACTCGATGAAGTACGCGTCTCCCGGCACCGGTTCGCTACGACTCAGACGCCATAGCCACCCTGCACACCCGGATCTCACTTGGGCTCACCCACCGCCTCAACGAGGCCCCTCTAAGCGAGCGAAACCCGCAAATCCCCACATGTCACTACTTAGAGTTTAAATTTCTCCTGATGTTCATTCTTACTGATTACCACTTCTGAGTTGACTAACTACACACAGTCAAAAGATGCGATCGGAGGGGTCAGTCGTGGAGGTCACCAGCGCGTGGCGTGGTACAGCCCGCGCTTGGCGATGTAGCGCCGCTGACAGAATGCCGGCGGCGCCGACGTGACGGGATACCCGCGCCCCGGGTGACCCCCTACTGTCGCGTCCACGCAGTCGGTGACGGTCGTGATCGTCGTGTCGCGCTCGCGGGCGGTTGTTAGTAGGTAGGCCCGGTTAGACCCTCGGCCGCGATCGTCACTCGCGTCGTAGTCATCCCCGGCACGGTATCGCCGGTACATATCATCTGGTAAGCACGATCAGCATTACCCGTGGCCTCGCCGAGGGACTACACCCGTAGCACGCTACGGCCGCGTGCGAGGTCTTACCATCGAGAGCCATGTTCCTCGCTGCCGCTGAAGCCGGCATCCTCAGCGCCGAGCTCCCCCCGGGGTTTCCTCGCTGTTACCGTGAGTCCACCTTGATCGTCGTCGGTTCGGCCAGCGACGTTAAATACCTTCACCGTTGAGTACGGACCACGACGGCCGGAGGGGCGGAGAGTCCCGCCCGCCGGACTCGTCGGGACGGGCCGAGCTGGTGCGGAGGTGGGGGAAGGCGCTGCGCACCACCGCCTACGTCCCGGCTTCACCCGTGCAGATTCAGCGCCTGCTAGGTGATCTGCTCGACATTCTGTTCGACACCCTCGTCATCGAGGAATTCTGCCCGCTTCCGGCGGGGGAAGTCGGCGAGCGGTTAGTCACGGGCCGCTTCACCGGGGAGCATAGCCTGAGCTGCATCATCGAGGTGCTCGGGCAGGCGTTACTGGCCGACCCCGAGCTGCACGGCGTCGAGGACCTTGCCAGCAAGGTCGCATCCCTGCTGGGCGCGGTGGCGGGAGGCTACGCCGGTGCGCTGCGTGCCGTGATCCTCGACCAACAGGAGGCGGTTAAGCAGGCACTGCTGACCGCCAAGGAGGGCGCCGAGCGTGGGCTGAGGGTCAGCGAGGCAAAGTTCCGGGAGCTATTTACTTCTTCGGCGGTCGGGATCGCGATCAGCGACCTTGATGGCACGCTGAGAGAGACTAACCAGGCGTTACGGGAAATCATCGGTGACCCGGCGGTCAACCTTGCCAGACGCTCGGTGTATGACCTGTTTGACTCGGATGATGCCGCCCGGCTCAGAACCGCCCACCAGGCGCTTGGCAGCGAGAGCGTTCGGTGCCGGCTGTCGCAGCGGTTTCGTCTTATCGACAAGGAAGGTGAGCCGGCGTGGACTTATCTCGCGGTGTCGCTGCTCCACGATGCTGACGACGAGCCGGCACAGTATGTAACGATCGTTGAGGACGTCACCGAGCTTCACCTGCTGGGGGAACGCCTGGCCCACCAGTCATTGCATGACGCTCTGACCGGCCTACCCAATCAACAATTCTTTATCTCCAGGCTCGAAGGCGTGCTCGGACGTGCCGGCCCGACCGCACGGATCACCGTATGTAAGATCGATCTGGACGGTCTGGCTGTCATCAACGATGGATTCGGTCGGGAGGTCGGGGACCAGTTACTATGCTCGATCTCCCGGCACCTGCAATTCATTGTTGCAGGCGAGAAGGCGATGGTGGCCCGGCTCGGCTCGGACGAGTTCTCGATTCTCATCGAGAACTCGCCCACAACGCCGGATGTCGCCGCCTTGGCTGCGAGCATTAGCGCCCAGCTCGCTTTGCCAGCGGACCTCCAGGGTCACCGGCTGGCCATTTCCGGCTGCATCGGCTTCGCCGAACACCACGGCGGCGGGGACGAACCGGCGAAGTTGTTCCGCGCAGCGGAGGCTGCCCTACATGGCGCCAGGAGCAGTGGCAAGCGCCGGTGGGGGCTGTTCGACGCGCACCGCGATGCCGACCATCGCATCCGTTGCCACTTGGCCGCGACCATGCCGGGGGCCTTGGAGACCGGCGAGATCACCCTTCATTACCAGCCGCTGACGCAGTTGATCGATGGCAAGGTTATCGCCATTGAAGCGCTACTACGATGGGACCACCCGCATAGCGGACCGCTGCCCCACCACGAGTGTCTGGATCTGGCCGCGCGGACCGGCTTGGAGATCTCGCTTGGGCAGTGGATGCTGCGCAGCGCATGCGAACAACTCCGGTCGTGGCGGCAGCGTTTCGGCGAGGCGACACCACCGTTACATGTCGACCTCACACCGCAACAGTCTCAGGACCCGGACTTGGTGGCAGGCGTTCGCTGCGCGCTGGAACACGCTGGACTCGGTGCGAACGGTGTGCGGATTGGGGTGCCGGTAGTGGCGTTGGACGCCGAGGTAGGTCACGCTGCGGACAACGTGCGGGCGCTTGCCGACATGGGCGTTGCCGTTGTATTGCTCGGCTTCAGCGGAATCGGTGACGTTGCCCATCTGGAGGACCTGCCGATACGGGCGGCCGAGATAGTGCACCGGCTCGTCCAACGTGCCGCGCACCGACCGGGCGGCGGTTCAGGGTCGCCAGCGCCGTCCCCGACATCCTCCAGATGGTGCACGGTTGCGGCGCTATCGACATCGTCCGCGGGATCGAGACCCAGGATGACGCTGACTGGTGGCGGTCTGCCGGAGCCGACGTCGGGCAAGGCGCATTCTGCACACCACCGGGAACAGCCGACGAAATCGCTGCCCTGTTTGGCTCCCAGCGGCGCGCAAGCATGACCGACGTCGGCCGCCGCACCGGCGCCGAGCATCCGTAGACTGTGTGCACGAGACCGACTGCAAAGAGTGGTACGCCGTGGATCAGAATCCCAGTTGGGTGCCGGACGATATCAACCTCGTGATACCCAGTTCGGCTCGCATCTACGACTACGTGCTGGGCGGGGCCCACAACTTCGAGGTGGACAGGGAAGCAGCCGAACGGCTACTCGCGGCGGTGCCCGCCCGGGACATGGCCCGGCTGAACCGGAGCTTCCTTCGCCGTGCGGTGCTGTTCTTGGTTAATTGCGGAATCCGGCAGTTCCTCGATCTCGGCTCAGGCATTCCCACCGTGGGCAACGTGCACGAGGTAGCCCAGGAAGCTCACCCAGAATGCCGCGTCCTGTACGTCGACATCGAACCCATTGCAGTCGCGCACAGTAAGTTGCTGCTTGCGAACAATGACAACGCTTCCGTCGTCCGAGCAGACCTGCGTAAGCCAGAGACCATTCTCGATAACCCCGAAACTCACCGTTTGCTAAACCTGGAGCAGCCGCTTGGCCTACTCATGGTCGGGGTCATGCAATTCGTCCCGGACTCCGATGATCCCTGGGGGATCGTCGCCGCCTACCGGGACAAGCTGGTCCTCGGCAGCTACCTCGCCATGTCGCACTTCACCCCGGACGGTATGCCCGACCGGATGGCCAAAGCCGTCGAGGTTTTCAAAACCACTCAGGAACCGGCGCACCCCCGGACCCACGTGCAGATCCTGCGAATGTTCAACGGTTTCGAGTTGGTCGAACCTGGTCTCGTGTACACCGCGCAGTGGCGCCCGGACTCGCCGGAAGAACTTGGCGACACGCCAGCACACCATTCCAACTTCTATGCGGCCGTCGGCCGCAAGCTGTAACGCCAGCCTGGGCCGTCACCGCGCTCCCCGGCGCCCACTCACCGGGGGTCCCTCAGCCAGCGCATCGTCGGCAACCAGCAAGTGAATGGCGCCCTCCGGCAGCGACGCACTCATCCCAACCACTCCCGCAGCGCCTCAAATAGCACACGGGCCGAGTCCTCCTCCAGCCTGAGCACGCACGAACCGTCGACGTGTGGATCAAGCTCGATCTGCCCATCACGCTCGCGGACGACGAGGTTCGTGTACCCACGCGCACCGGCATGCGTCGTGCAGGTGGCGGGGATGGCGCGTCGGATGCTGCGGGCCCGGTCCGGTGTCTGGTGTGGCTGCTCTGCTGCGCTCCCCCGACAGACACTGCCGTGAGATCGACGCTAGGTGTTCACACTCCGCGAACTGCGAGCCGTGACGCCAAAGCGGTTGCGCAAGCTGTCTAACTCCCACACCCGACGCCGTGCGCGGCGGTCCAGGGTGAGCATTGCGCGGCGGTCCAGGGTG
>JALZHU010000286.1 GCA_030860695.1 Actinomycetota bacterium | reverse complement strand
AAGCCAACAATGAAAACCCAAAACCATTCGTCTGGACTGCCACTGCCGAGCAGATCCTCGCCAAGGTCGCCCGTGGGCGAGTCGCTCTCCAGCAGGTGGAAAATCAATAATGAGACACTACACTAGCGTGGCCAAGGTCGGTGACGAACTTGACGACCACCTGGTCAACGCGGCGTTGCAACCGGGCCGCAGTGAGCAGGGCGGCGCGGTGGTTTGGGTCAGGAGTGTGGCGGCGTAGGCCTCTGCGGTGTCGATGAGGTCCTCGGCGGAGGCGATCTGTTTGGTCTGGTGGCGCTGCAGTATTGGCGCAGCGCGTTGAGGTTGGTCCGGACACAGGTCTGGATCAGGCCGATATCGCTGCCGTGACTGAGCTTTACCAGGGACGGAGACGTCTTGAGGTGACGCCAATCTGTCAGCAAGGCTCCACACCGTGATGACCGCTAGCACGCGACGGTGATTGTCGTCGGTTTCTGAGAGGCACAGCTTGGCCAGAATGTTGCGCAGGTGCTTCTCGACCGTCCCCCTGTGACCCATGGCCGACGGGCAATACACGTCAGACCGACAAAGCATCGGTCATGCTGCAGATCGTCGACGATGGACTCGGCTTCCCGCTCAACGTCCGGGGACTCGGCATTCGAACGGTTGTCCGTAGCGACCAGGCTCGAAGCCTGGGCGGTGCATCCGGGCAGGGCTCGGCCTTTCGATCGTGCGCGGCGTGGTTGCCGCCCATGGCGCCACCGTGGAGGCGCGGAATGACGAGCTGCATGGCGGCGCGGTGGCGACAGTACGGCTGCCGTTGGGGTGACGACCCGGTCGCGGCCGGCCCCAGTTCGCCTCGGTTACCGATCTAGCGCGGCTGTTGTGGCGCCGGCGCCTCTCATCGGATTCTCATCGATCCGCTGACATGGTCGGCCCCATGATGCTGGAGACCAAGCGGGTGCTCGTTGGTCGTCCGTTGCGGACCACAAGCCTGGCTCAGCAGTTGCTGCCTAAGAGGTTGGCGCTGCCGGTGTTTTGTAGTGATCCGATTTCCTCGGTTGCTTATGCGACGCAGGAGATCCTGTTGGTGTTGACCCTGGGTGGTGCGGCGTTGCTTGGATTGGCGCCGCGGGTAGCGCTGGCCATCGTGATCCTGTTGGTGATTGTGGTCGCGTCGTACCGGCAGATCTGCTTTGCCTACCCCAATGGCGGCGGTGCGTATGTCGTCAGCCGTAACACCCTCGGCGAGCGGGCCAGTCTGATCGCGGCCAGCGCGCTGTTGGTGGATTACGTGTTGACCGTGGCAGTGTCTGTCGTTGCCGGTGTGGACGCGGTCACCTCCTACGCCCCGAGCTTGGATCGTCACGCGGTTGCGCTGGCGCTGGCCTTCATCACGCTGCTGGCGGTGGTGAACCTCCGGGGGATCAAGGAATCCGGTCGCGGTTTTGCCGTGCCGACTTACGGGTTCATCGCCGGGATTTATTTGATGTTCGCGGTTGCGGCGTGGCGGGGCTGGACCGGGCAGCAACTGCGCGCGGTGAGCGCCGGGTTCGACATACGCCCGGCGCATCATATGGCCGGGATGCTCCTCATCGTGTTGGTGCTGCGGGCGTTCGCGTCCGGCTGTACCGCGTTGACGGGGGTCGAGGCGGTCAGCAACGGGATTCCGGCGTTTCGGCCACCGAAGTCACGCAACGCCGCGGCCACGCTGACCGTGATGGGTTTCCTAGCGGCCACGATGTTCGCGGGCATCACCTTGCTCGCTGTGGTGACCCAGGTGCACATGGTCGATGACCCCAGCCGGCTGATCGGTGCACCGGCTGGCTACGTTGAGCCGACCGCGCTGGCGCAGATCGCCCAGGCTGTCTTTGGGCCCGGGCCGCTGTTCGCCTACCTCCAGGCGGTGACGGCGGGGATCTTGGTCCTGGCGGCCAACACTGCGTTCAATGGGTTTCCCGTTCTGACCTCGATCCTCGCGCGGGATGGCTACCTGCCGCGCCAGCTGCATACCCGCGGAGACCGGCTGGTGTTCAGCAACGGCATCGTTGTGCTGGCCCTGGCCGCCGGCACGCTGGTCGTAGTGTTCAACGCTGATGTGTCCCGGCTCATCCAGCTCTACATCATCGGCGTATTCGTGTCATTTACCCTGAGTCAGGCCGGCATGGTACGGCGCTGGCGGCGGGAGTTGGGTCAGGCTTCCGGTATGCGGCGGCGAAAGATCCGCCGGTCGCAGGCCATTAATGCTGTCGGCGCGGTCACTACCGGCCTGGTGTTGGCCGTGGTGGTGGTCACCAAGTTCACCGGCGGCGCGTGGATCGTGTGCGTCGCCATGCCGGCGCTGTACGTGCTCATGCACGGCATCCGCCGCTACTACGAGCGGGTCCGCAACGAGACCGCACCTCACAACCCGGTGACTGTCCCGGCCTCTGATCACGCGATTCTCCTGGTGTCCCGGTTGGATCAGCCCACCCTGCAGGCGCTGGCTTACGCCAAAGGCACCCGCCCGTCCACCCTTAAGGTGTTGACCGTGCGGGTCGATCCGGAGGAGACCGCTGCGCTGCAACGCGCCTGGGAAGAACACGACATCGACGTCCCGCTGGTGGTACTCGACTCGCCCTATCGTGAGATCATCCGTCCGGTGGTGGACTATGTGCGGCGGTACAGACGTGGCAGTTCCCGGGACGTGATCACCGTACTGATCCCTGAGTACGTCGCCGGGCGGTGGTGGGAACAGCTTCTCCACAACCACAGCGCTCTACGGATCAAGAGCAGGTTGAAGTTCGAGCCAGGTGTCATCGTCACCTCCGTGCCTTACCAGCTGCGCTCGGGTACCGCCCGGGCTGGCCAGCCCAACACCGGAGACCGCGACTCGCTGCTGCTGCCTGCCGTTCGCCACGCCGAATTCACTCGGGACTAGTTACTGAACATCGGCTCGGACGCGCCCAGGCGTCCCACCACCACGTCACGCCTTCCTGACACGAGTGACCGGCTGTCGTCACGGCGGTGCGGAACGCCGGTAACACCTCTTCCCCACTAGCCGCGCTCTGCACGTCGGCTTAGGTCGTCAGTTGCAGTTGTCTGAGCTACTCGGCCTTGGTGTCCGTGTCGTCGTGGTGCTGCGCCAGTTCGCTGGCTATGTGATCACCGTGAGTTGTGGTAGGGCTTGGACCGGCTCTCATCGTGGTCTCATCGTTGGCGACGCACAGTGGGTTTTGTGAGTATTGAGGTGGTGCCCGTCGGTGAGGCCGCGACTGAGGGACAGGTCGCTGGTTTGCACCTGGTTGATCCCGATAGTGGCGTGGTGGTGGCGACCGGTCGCACCGGTCCTTTCCGCTCACACGTGCGCTTGAACTCGGTACGGATCGCCAGTAGCGCTGTGGTGCTCGTATGTGTCACCGCTGTGCTGTGGGCCAACCGCGGGGAGCTGCCGGTGGTCGGGCAAGTGCTTGGTGGGGCGCAGCGCGGTTGGTTGGTGGGCGGGGTGTTGCTGCTGGGATGTTGGTGGGTTGCCTGGGTGCTGCTGCACGCGGCGTCCCGGCGAGCCCTCGGGGTTGGTGGTTACGCGGAGACGGGCCGGCTGATCCCGGTGACCCTGGCCGCTGTGGCGCTGAACCTGGCAGTCAAGTCCGGCGGGTTGGCAGGATTGGCGGCCTTTGCCGCGGACGCTCGCCGCCGGGACCTGCCGCGTGGGCCGGTCAGCGGGGCGTACCTACTCGCGGCGGCGTTCGCCGACGTCGGTTTCATCGTTACCCTGGCCGCCGCGGTCACCGTGACGTGGATGAATGCCCAGTTGACCCGTCCGGAAGTCGCCGCCGTGGCGTTGTTTGTGGTGCTTTTGGTGATGCGCGTGGTGGTGCTGGGCGCTGCGCTGCGCAGCCGGGATGCACTGCGGCGAATGTGGACCATGCCGGCGCGTCTTTGGGACTGGCTGCGGCGAGGCCCCCGGCGACACCCGGACACGGTGACGGCTGACGAGCTGTATGAGGCCGTCTCCCTGGTGCGCGCGCGCCCCAGGCTGGCACTGCCCGCGCTCGGGTTCGCCATCGGTGTGGACGTGGTCGGTGCGGCGATGTTGTGGGCCGCCTTGGCTGCGGTGGGGGGTGGCAACCGGCCCGCGGTGGCGTTGGTCGCCTACGCCATCTCGGGAGTGTTCGGAGTCGTTGGTGTCCTGCCGGGTGGGGTGGGCTTTGTGGAACTCAGCGCGGCGGCCGTGCTGGTCTGTTTCGGCACGCCGACGGCTGTGGCCGGGGCCGCGGTTGTGCTGTTTCGAGTGTGGGAGTTCTGGCTTCCCCTCGCGCTGGGCGCCCCAGTCGCAGGATGGTTACGACGACAACCGCACACTGGCACGGCACGTGAATCGACGGTGCGACTGTGATCGCCGCCGGCAGGGGCGGCCGCTGGGCCCGCCGGGTCACCGCACTGGTCATCCTTGCACTGGGCACGGTCGATCTGTTGGCGGCCGTGAGGGTCGGGCCGGTGCCGCGGGCAGGTGTGCTCGGGATTGACTACGCGGTGGCAGCGTTGGTCGGCGCACGGTATGTGCTGTTGGCTGCCGGGTTGACCGCCGTGATGACCGTGCGCGGGTTGCTGCATGGCAAACGCGTCGCGTGGTGGGTCGCGTTGGCTGCGGTCGTCGTGTCGCTGCCCGGCCACCCCGTTACCGGCGTCAACGTGGTAGGCCAAGGAGCGGCGCTGATTGCACTGGTGACCCTGCTGGGGTGTCGGCGGGTGTTCGTCGCCCGCGCCGAGCCTGCCCTGGCTCGCCGGGGCGTGGCCATGCTGGTTGCTGGCGAGTTGGCCGTTTTCGGTTACGCCGCCGCAGGGCTCTACCAGTTGGACACCGAGTTCCGTCACCCGCACACTTTGGTGTCAGCGCTGGCTGACGCGGTCCGACTGCTGTTCCTGTTGCCGGTCCATGTTGAGCCGGTGACCCGGCACGGTCACGCCTTCGTCGACTCGGTCCGGGTCGCCGCGCTCGTCGTCGCCTGTGTGAGCCTGAGTTGGCTGGTCGCCGCGGTCGTTGGGCGACCTGGCCAGGCCGCCGACCGTGCTCAGGTAGCGCGTTTGCTGCGCCGCCACGGCCGTACCGGGTTGGCCCATTTCCACCTCCTCGACGACAAGAACTGGGTGATCAGCAGCGATCGCGGCGCCTTCGTCGGATACAAAGTGGTCGGCACCACGGCCGTCGCGCTGGGTGAGCCGGTCGGCGATCCTCACTCCTGCCGGCTGGCCGCCCTGGACTTCCTGCAGCTGTGTGCCCTCAACGGCTGGACACCGGTGTTCCACCAGGTCACCGAGGACGGCCGCGCGTCGCTGGAATCAATCGGAATGAAGGCATTGCACATCGGCGAAGAGGCCATCGTGGACGTGCAGACGTGGTCACCGCAACGCCGGGAGTACAAAAGCCTGCGTTCAGCGCTGCGCCGCTGCCAACGGGCCGGCTACCGCGTCGTCGACCTCCCACACCCCGTCGATGACCCGACGCTGGCCCAGCTCAAGGAGGTCTCCGACGCGTGGCTGGCCGCTGGCGGACACCGCGAACGGACCTTCACCCTCGGCCGCTTCGACACCGACTATCTGCGCGGCACGCCCATTGTCGCGGTCATCGACGCTCAGGGCACCGTCCAGGCGTTCGCCAACCTACTGCCGTCCTATCAGAGCCTTGACGGGTCTTTCGACCTGATGCGCCGCCGCCCAGATGCGGTCAACGGCGTCATGGATTACCTGTTCGTGGGCCTCATCGAACGCTTCCGCGCCGCCGGCTATGCCGGGATGAACCTCGGCCTGGCGCCGCTGGCCGGCACCGGCACCAGCGGCGGCCTCGCTGATCGCGTGATCAGAACCCTGTACCAGCACGGAGGGGCGGCGTTTAACTTTGCGGGCCTGCGCGCATTCAAAGAGAAGTGGCAGCCCCGGTGGGAGCCGCGTTATTTGGCCTACCTTGCCCAGACCAACCTGCCCAAGGCGGCTCTGGCCGTAGCCCGGGCCGGCGAGTTGTCCAACCCGCGCCGGCCCACGACTCGCGCCCTGGGTCTCCTGCGCCGCTTTCCGATCACCGTCGGGTTCGCAGCACTCCAGCTGTGGCTCATGGCGGCGACTACCGCCGACCGGCGCTTGCACCACCTTTTGCTACGCCACTTCGGCCTGGCCTGGCCGGACCTAACCCATGGCCAGCTGTGGCGGCTGGTCACCGCACCGTTGATCCAATCCAAACCCGGGTTCGTCTGGTCAATGATTGCCCTGTTCGCCGTTGTGCTACCCCTGGCCGAGTGGCGACTGGGCAGCCGCCAGACCAGCTGGGTGTTCCTGCTGGGCGACTGGGCCAGCACAATTCCGGTACTCCTTGCGCTCAAGGCCGCCGCAGCAGCCGGCATCACCGCAGCAGCCACCGCAATGAACCAACGTGATGCCGGATCCTCCTCCGGCGCATACGCTCTCGTCGCCGCTGCACTGTGGACACTGCCGGCTGGCCGGATCCGCCGCATCGCGGTCAGCGGGTTGCTCGGCTGCCTGGCAATCATCCTGATCGTCTTCCACCGGCTGTTTGACCTCCAACACCTGCTGTCCGCTGCCAGCACCCTCGTGGTACTCCGACTCGCGACAGAGAACCCCGACAGGAGCCCTAGTGTAGTGTCTCATTATTGATTTTCCACCTGCTGGAGAGCGACTCGCCCACGGGCGACCTTGGCGAGGGTCTGCTCGGCAGTGGCAGTCCAGACGAATGGTTTTGGGTTTTCATTGTTAGCTTTCAGGTAATCCTCGATCGCGGCGAT
>JALZHU010000488.1 GCA_030860695.1 Actinomycetota bacterium | reverse complement strand
CCGTAGCCCTTGGGCGCCGACGCGACGGGATACACGCGCCCTGGTGAGCGCCATCCTCGCGCCCAGCCTGGGGACCATCCTGGAGCTGAGGCCTGCCGGAGGCGCGAGATTGTTGATCTCAGATTGGTTGTGCTCTTCGGTGTGAACGCTGATCGAGCATGCGTCGCGTTACCTGGCAGCGTCACTTCTTGTCACTGAGTTGCGGTTACGTGCTGTTGTGGATCGGCCCGTGCGGACTCGTCGGACCGCTTCGCTGACGGCGCGCTGACGGTGATTTCCTGTGAACTCCAGTTCGGAAGGCTGCGCCCAGGGTGGATCACTGGTCGGAACGTGGGACTAGCCGTGGCTGGGACTTAACGGTTGGTGGGATGCTTCGGTTATGCGTGAGTCGTCGCGGCGGGTGTTTTTGAGTCACACCTCGGAGCTGCGGCGGCTGCCTGAGGGTTGCTCGTTCGTGGCCGCGGCCGAGCAGGCGGTGACCCGAGCCGGGGACGTCATTGTGGATATGGCCTACTTCGGGGCCCGAGACGAGGCTACTGCGCAGGTGTGCCGGCAGGCGGTGACTGAGGCTGATGTGTACGTGGCGATCGTCGGGTTCCGCTATGGCTCGCCGGTGCGTGACCAGCCGGAGTTGTCCTACACCGAGCTGGAATTCCAGGCCGCCAGCGAGACAGGCAAGCCACGGCTGGTGTTCCTGCTCGGCGATCACGCCCAAGGACCCAAAGATCTGTTCGTCGATCTCGACTACGGTGATCGGCAGGCGGCTTTCCGGACCCGGCTGGACGACAGTGGACTGATCACGACGACGGTGACCACGCCCGAGGGGTTGGAGACGGTGCTATTCCAGGCGTTGGCGGGGCTGCCGCGGGCCCGCTCGGAGCTGGTGCCGGTCGGGCGGGTGTGGAACGTCCCGGCCCGAAACCCCACCTTCACCGGTCGTGAGCAGCTGCTGGTCAGCCTGCGCACCGCCCTGTGCGCGGGCCGATCGACAGTGGTGCAGGCCGTGCACGGGATGGGCGGGATTGGCAAGACCGCACTGGCCATCGAGTACGCCCACCGCCACCGACATGAATACGACGTGGTGTGGTGGGTGGCATCGGAACAACCCACGCTGATCCCCGACCAGTTGGCCGAGTTGGGCAGGGCGCTAGGTCTGGCAGCGCAGACCGAGACGGTAGGGGTGGCAGTCTCGCGTTTGCTGGGCGCGTTGCAGGATCGGGACCGCTGGTTACTGATCTACGACAACGCCGAACAGCCACGCGTGCTAGCGTCCTACCTCCCGGGGGGCGGCGGCCATGTGGTGATCACGTCTCGACACCCGGATTGGCAGGAGCTGGCCACACCGGTGCCGGTGGATGTGTTCAACCGCAGCGAGTCAGTGAGTCTGCTGCGCCAGCGGCTCCCGCACCTGACCGAGGATGAGACCGGCCGAATCGCGGAGGCGGTGGATCACCTGCCACTGGCACTCACCCAAGCCGCCGCCTACCTGCAGGAGACAGGACTGGCCGTCGAGGCATACCTTGCGTTGCTAGCAGGCCGGGCCACCACGATCATGGCGGAAGGTGTGCCCGCCACCTACCCGGTTTCGTTGGCCGCCAGCTTGCAGCTGGCTTTCGACCAGTTGGCCGACGACGACCCCGCCGCGCTGACGCTGCTGCGGTTGGCCGCGCAGCTAGCGCCCGTGCCGATCCCCTTCACGCTGTTCACGGCCCACCCCGACCGACTACCGCCGCCGCTTGCGAACGCCGCTGGTGACCCGGTGACGTTCGCCCGATTGACCGGACTGTTGCGACGCCGCGGGCTGGCCCGTGTGGGCCCAGACAGCCTGCAAGTCCATCGACTCGTGCAAGCCATCCTGCGCGACAGCCCGATCAGCAGCCCCACCGAAGACGACATAACGACAGTCGCCCGCCAGCTGCTCCGTGAAGCTGCGCCGGCTGACCCGTGGACTAACCCGGCCAGCTGGCCAGCCTGGCGACAGCTGCTACCACACGTCCTGGCCATCACCGACCCCACGCGCAGCACCCACCCCGACAACCAGGATGTTCCGTGGCTGCTCGACTGTGCCGCTGGCTACCAGCTGACTCGGGACGAGTTCCGAGCTGCCCAGGCGCTGCTCGAACGCGCACACCAGCTGCACCGGGAGATGCTCGGCGACGACCACCCTGACACCCTCGGCTCGGCCCACAGCCTCGCCTTTAATTTGAGCCTGCTCGGTGAGCACGAGCGATCCCGCGACCTCGCCGAGGACACCCTGACCCGCAGCCGCCGGGTGCTGGGCGAGGACCACCCTGACACCTTATTCTTGGCCAGCAACCTCGCCATCGCGCTGAGCGACCTGGGTG
>JALZHU010000285.1 GCA_030860695.1 Actinomycetota bacterium | reverse complement strand
TTTCTCTCTCCTCGGCACGAATCTCCGCACCCCGCACTGACAATGACTCCCTTCCCTCTGCCAACAGGGACAATATGCTATCAATCTCGATGGTGCACTCACCCTATGACACCAAGGAGGCTCGACACGCCATACATGGCGAACTACGCTTGTTGGACCATCATCGGGCTTGGACGAAAGAGGCCAAACTGGTTGCCCAGCTACTTCAGTGGTCAACGGATCAACTGCTTAGCCATACAACGGTGACACTTGGCGGAAGATCGGGTGGCGCATTAATATAAGGCTGTGTCAAGTTTTCCACGAGGGAAGCTGCGATGCTGAACTCAAGATTATCAGCCCATAAAAATAGATGCCCTTGCGTTCGATTGTGCGCGAGAAACCTTTTTCATTAGCTCGCGCCTCGGCGCTTACGTGATTATTAATATCTTTTCCTGGATCGTGGCCCCTCGAAGGTCACGAAGGGTGAATCTTGACTCTTTGCTCATTGCAATCACCATTCGCTATTGCTGTGATTACCCCAAGCTCAAGCAGTCTTTGCGCTGCCCCTCTGGCTTCCCCTTCTGGCAAGACGGTGTTACTGAACATTAATACATCATGCCGCTCCAAGAAGGAGAGCAGCTCATCGCATTCTCTATGTAAGTCCGGAAGCCGGCGAGGACGACCCGCTACGCCTAAATACCACAAGTAACGGGTTTTTGTCATACTCCAGTCTAGCTTTGCGGCTGATGCCGACATGTTAAGCAATCCGTCGTCTGTGATCCGTGAAATCTCAAGGCCGGCGTGCGTGCCATTAAGTAACTCTAGTTCGTAATCAATAATCGGCGTTACGCATTTTGATAAGCCGTTGTCGATGAAACGTGCATTGCATTGCATTGCAGGACAGTAGTTACGACCGCAGCACCAAGTCGTTCATGCCGTGTGGCTCTTTTGGTGTCGCCATAGCTCAGAGCACCGCAAGACGGTGTGCGATCAGGACTGTCTCGGTGTTGCACTTCCTGCATGTCTCTGGTCGTTGCTGAGTCTTCGGACTCGCCCGAGGCAACGTGCACCTCCTCGCAGCTGGCCGCAAGTCTAGAGAAAGCTTCGCCCAGGCCGCCGAAGTGGTAGCTGAACGCAGATCCCACAACCTTGACGGTGTAGTCATCGCTGGCGGCGACCCAGGGTACGCGATGATCAGGACCAGTGCAGTTCCGGATCATCGCGTCGGATCTTTGGTCTGGCAGGGTGTCAGCGGGCGTGGACGCTGTAGAACTTCCCTCTGTGTGGACGGCCAGAGCCGGGACCCCCTGATCATGGTCTGTGGTTCGCGCAATGACACCACCACCCAGAAGAAGTACCGAGAACCGAGCGGACACGCCAGAGACGGGAAGTTAGACCGTCACGGACACCACCACGAAGGGTTGTGATATGTCACCTCATGGTGGTCAGTCCTGATGACAAACCGATGACAAATGATCAAGGAGCCAGATTACCTAGCTAAAAATCTGGCCCCTGACCCGCTACAATATGGTCGGGACGATAGGATTTGAACCTGCGACCCCTTGACCCCCAGGAGGTAGGAGTAGGCGTTTCTGGTGGTCAGCCCCGGTGCAGGCGCCGTGTGCACGAGCGGTCGACGTGCGGGTTGTTCGCCTCTGTGCAAGACGTGTGGTCCCCCCAAATGGTCCTCACAGGAAGTCCCCTACTCCCCTACTCCCCTACTCCCCTACTCCCCTGCCTCCCCTCGTCCTGGCCGCCGCTCTCGTCGTGGTGCTGGAGTCAAATGGTGGCCGAAGGCCATTGCGCAGAGACGCGAAGCGCCTTTACTTCGATGCCGTGGCGTGGACGATCGCCAGGGGAGTGAGGGGAGCTCCCAGAACAGCCCTCGGCGGTGCGAACGACCAGCCGGCATCTCATTCGGCACTGCCGGCCGCGGAGCTGGCCACTGTGGCTTAGAGCGACGTGGAGCCTGCACGTACGTGGCATGCCTGTGACCCGAGTGACCGCTTCTAACCCCTTGCAGCTGCGTGAGTGATCCCGTCACCGATGGTCTGGAACGCTCGCTGGAGAGTGCTGTGCTGGCGTCTCGGGTTGTCGAGTCCTAGTCTGCTTTGCTTTGAGACGGCTGGGGTGGCAAGGGTGGGACAGATTCCGGTGCCGGGTGCTGAGCTGGTCTATGACGAGCAGGGCGCGGGTGAGCCGCTGGTGCTCGTGCATGGTACGGGGGCGCAGGCCTCCACCTGGGGCGGTGCGGTCGGTGACCTCGCTGCGGGCGGGTATCGGGTCATCGCCTACGACCGGCGCGGCTACGGTCGCTCGATCCACCGCCCGGTGCGGGATTATCGGGTGCACGTGGCCGACTTGGCGGCGGTCGTTGAGCACGTGGGCGCGCCGGCGCATGTCCTTGGCTGGAGTTCGGGTGGGAGCACCGCGCTCGCGTTGGCGGTCCAGCGGCCGGAGCTGTGTCGTGGTGTGGTGGTCATCGAGGCGGTTTGGCATGGCCTGCGGTATGTCACCGGTGATTTCCTGGTTGCATACGGACGGATTAAGCTCGCTCAGCTGTGCGGGCGCCGTCGTGAGGCTGCGGCGATATTCTTCCGCTGGTCGTCGGGCCTGCGCGGCGGTGGCAATGGATTCGATGCCCTCCCCACAGTGGAGCAGGATGTGCTGCTGGCCAACGGCCGGGTCGTCCTCGCAGAACTTGACATGCATCCGTTTGGGCCGCTGATGGAGCACATGTCGACGAAGAAGCTGGCTGCGATCCAGGTGCCGATGACCTGGGTGCTCGGCACGGAGACCCGCAGCAAGTGGTTTCGTAAGCTGCACGCTAAGGCGGTGCAGGGGGCGCCGAACATCCGGAGCGAGCGCATTGTGGGGGCGGGACACTTCGCGCCTCGCGATGCACCGAAGGACTTCGCGGCCACCGTCCTACATGCAGTGACGAACGCGCCATAACTGGCTCCGGTAGTTGTTCCATTGAGGTCGCGGAGTCCTCGACTGATCCGGCGCGATTCCGTGGCGCGACTGCGATGGTTGGTGAACAGTTACCAATTTGGTGGAAAAAAGATTGCGATCGACGCTGGCGGAGGGCCTCACCGCACGACCACAGCCTCGTGACCAGTGAATTTGGCCCTGCAACCTCAACCACCTTGATGAGCACCCGGGCCGGATACAAGCGCAGCGTGTCATGCCTGGGCGCGAGGTGCCCTTGAGAACCCGCGCGGTGTCCACAGATGATCCACAAGTCGTTCACAAACCCGCACAGCCGATCAGCGGCATGATCGTCACCATGGAGAAAACCACTGCTTGGGATAACCTGGAGACCCACGCGGGCTTTCTGCAACCGTCGGGACGACAGGATGCAAACCTGAGACCTCTTGACCCTCAGGAACGCGCAAGCCGTCCATCCCGACGACGATCTGCGCCGCGACCCGGCTTCGCATGGTGCTGCTGGTGTCAGGTTGTCGTCTGCGTTGTCGTCAACTCGTACCGGGGGGACACTGTGCATCATGCTGGTTGCGCGGCGGGTGTTCCTGAGCCACACCGCCGAGTTGCGTCGACTGCCGGTTGGGCAGTCGTTTGTGGCGGCGGCGGAGGCGGCGGTGTCACGGGCGGGGGACGCGATCATGGACATGAAGTACTTCACTGCTCGGGATAAAGCCTCGGTGCTGGTGTGTCGGGAGGCGGTGCGTGCGGCGGATGTGTTATGTGGCGATCGTGGGGTTCCGGTACGGCTCGCTAGTGGCCGATCGGCCGGAGGTGTCCTACACCGAGCTGGAGTTCGAGGAAGCGGCCGATGCGGGCCTGTCGAGGCTGGTGTTCCTGCTGGGTGAGGACACCCAAGGCCCCATGGAATTGTTTGTCGATCCGCGGTATGCCGATCGACAGCTGGCGTTTCGGGCCCGGCTGGCGCAGTCCGGGCTGACAACGGCCACGGTGACCACTCCCGAGGGGTTAGAGACAGCGCTGTTTCAGGCGCTGCGGGATCTTCCCCGGGCGGTGTCGGCGGACATGCCGGTCGGGCGGGTGTGGAACCTGCCTGCCCGCAACCCCACGTTCATCGGCCGTGCCACATTATTGGAGCAGCTGCGCGACTCGCTGGAGAACGGTGGGCCGACGGTGGTGTGGGCGTTGCATGGCATGGGTGGGATCGGAAAGACTGCGCTGGCCATCGAGTACGCGCACCGCTATGGCGCTGATTATGACGTGGTGTGGTGGGTGCCGGCCGAGGAACCGAACCTGATCGGGGATCGGTTGGCAGAACTAGCCCGCGCTCTGGATCTGGCCCATAGCTCTGACCCAACCGGGGTGGCCGTGTCCCGGCTCCTGGGCGCACTGCACCGGCGAGAGCACTGGCTGCTGATCTATGACAACGCCGAATCACCCGCCGCGCTGGCCCCATACCTTCCTGGGGGCAGCGGCCATGTGCTGATTACCTCCTGCACCCCGACTGGGATGAGCTAGGCACACCGCTGCCAGTAGACGTCTTTACCCCCTCGGAATCCAGGGCCTTGCTGCGCCAGCGAGTGCCCCAGTTAACCGACGACCAGGCCGGAGAGCTCGCCGACGCGCTGGAGCACTTACCGCTAGCGATCACCCAGGCCGCCGCCTACCTGGTCGAGACCGCCATGACCACAGCGCGCTACCTGGAATTGCTCGACGAGCGCGCCGCACACATCCTCGCCAGGGGCACCTCCGCGACCTACGCCGTGTCGTTGACGGCGAGCTGGCAGTTGAGTTTCGACCGGCTCGCCGCCGACCATCCCGCAGCTTTGGAGCTGTTGGATGTGGCCGCCTGGCTGGCCCCGGAACCGATCCCGTTCAGCCTGTTCACCACCCACCCCGAGCAGCTCCCCCCACAGGCTGCCGCCGCAGTGGCCGACCCACTGGCATTCACCGACCTCACCGGGGTGCTGCGCCGCCGCGCGCTGGTCCGGCTCGAGACCGACAGCATGCAGCTACATCGACTTGTCGCCGCCCTGCTGCGGGAACGCCCGGGTATCGATCCGCCCGGCGCCACGGTGGCCCTGCGACTTCTCCTCCGCACCGTCCCGCCTGATCCCTGGAATGATTTCGCCCACTGGCCCCTCTGGCGGCAGTTGCTGCCTCATGTCCTGACCGTCACCGATGAGTCACGCACGTCAAGCACAAACGACATTGATAACGTGGCGTGGCTGCTCAGCTGCGCGGCCACGTTCCTTGCTCGTCGAGGCGAATTCCGACCAGCCCTACCGCTGGCCACCCGCGCCCATCATCTCTATCGCCTGCTCTACGGCGACGATCACCCAGACACTCTGGACGCAGCCAACAGCCTCTCGTTCCATCTACAGACGTTGGGTGAATTCGAGCGGGCCCGAGCACTCGATGAGGACACCCTCTCCCGCCGCCGGGTCCTCGGCGAGGATCACGCCGACACTCTGGACTCGGCCAGCCACCTCGCCGTCGACCTGGCCGCGCTTGGCGAGCCCCACCGAGCCCGTACCCTCGCCGAGGACATCGTGACTCGCTCTCGCCGAGTCCTCGGCGACGACCACACCTACACCCTGGCGTTGGCTGGCAATCTCGCCGGCCACCTGGCCAAGCTGGGTGAGTATGAGCGGGCTCGAGCGCTGGGTGAGGACGTCCTATCCCGCCGCCGCAGGGTCCTCGGTGACGACCACCCCGACACCCTTACTTCCGCCCACCGCCTCACGGCGTGGCTAGCCGCGTTGGGTGAGTACGAGCGGGCCCGAGCCCTTGGCGAGGACACCCTGGCCCGCCGCCGCCGGATCCTCGGCGACAACCACCCCGACACCCTATGCTCGGCCGACAACCTCGCCGACCTGGCCGCGCTGGGCAAGCACGAGCAAGCTCGCACTTGGCAATCGTGGATCCAGTTTCACCGCGGGACGTGATCTACTACTGACCCCACTGTTCAGAAGTTATCGCTAAATCCGTCGGCGTACACCTTCGACATTCCTTTCAATCCTTAGGAGCCGGAATGAATTAACCTATTCAGTTTGTGGTGTGATGGTGTAGTTCCAGTCACCATGGAACAGGTGCCGGGTAAGGGGTATCGAGTTCTTCTGTTGTTCGGTGAGTTTGACTTTGTGGGGTAAAGGTTGGGGTCGAGTTCACAGCGGACGGTCAGTCCTGTGGCTGTGGTGGTGTTGGCGATGAGGCTGACGATGGTTTGGTAGGTCTCGAGGGGTCGTCCGCGCCAGTTCTGTGTGATCCGGGAGAAAAGACGGTGCTCGATCTTGTTCCATTTGCTGGTGCCCGGTGGGTAGTGGGAGACGATGATTTCCAGTCCGGTGGTGGCGGCGAGTCGCGCGAGTTCGTATTTCCAGAGCCAGGGCCGGTGACCGTTGGATCCGCCACCGTCGGCTGTGATGAAGGTCCTGCGGGCGCCTGGATATTTGTTCTTGCCCATGTTCTGCCACCATTTCTCGATGGTGGCGACGGCGAAGACCGCGGTGTCGTGATTGATGCCCACGGAGACCCAGGCGCTGTCATCAGCCACGTCGTAGACTCCGTACGGTATGGCCTTGCCCTCGGCCTGCTCGGGAAAGCTATAGGTCGATACCTCGACCGGCTGACCTTGTGGATGCCATTCCTTACCAGCCTGGGAAAACTCTCCGACGAGTTCCTTCTTCTTGGTGTCGACGCTGATCACGGGGTCGCCGGAGGCGAGGAACTCCCCAGGGCCCCGGCAAAGTCGGATATGGGTTGTTGTGAGCTGCGGTGATGGTGTGCGACACGCCGGGGACTGAGGTGCGCTAGCGGGCATGACCCTGGGGTGATCATGACGGTTCCTAACGCCGT
>JALZHU010000284.1 GCA_030860695.1 Actinomycetota bacterium | reverse complement strand
CATCCGCCTCGATGCCTGGTGGACCACAACTCCACCCGGCCGGACACGCACCAGCCACCTCACCACACTCGGCCTCACCCTCGCCGCATAGGCAAGGACCAAAATTAGGCAACAGAGTCCTACAGGGCCGCGCCGTAGCTGGCGAGTTTGTCCGTGATCAGCACCCGGGCATGTATTCCAGGCCCTTCAGCAGCTTGCGAAAGAACCTGGTCGCGGCCCGAGTGTCCCGCCGGGAGGTGACCAGAATGTCCAAGACGTTCCCGTTCTGATCGACCGCCCGCCACAGATACTGGCGCCGGCCGTTGACCGGATGAACACCTCATCCAGGTGCCACGTGTCTCCCGGGCGAGCCCGGCGCCGGCGCAGCCCATTGGCGTAGGTCTGCCCAAACTTCGCACACCACTGCCGCACCGTCTCGTGGGAGACCACGACCCCCCGCCGCAGCATCATCTCCTCGACCTCGCGCAAGCTCAGTGGGAACCGGTAGTACAACCAGACGCAGTGGCTGATGATCTCCACCGGAAAGCGAAACCCCTTGTAGGACGGCGCACCGACGGTCACCCAACCTCCTTCCTCATCCCGGAAGCAACCCGGCGATCCTCTCAGCCAGAGGTAGGCGACCAAGTTGACGGTGCCGCAGATACGGGACATGGGGGCCAGGTCGAGCGTCGGCTCATGGCAACGCTGCTGGTGGAGTCAATCCTGGTGTGTCTGCGCACCACTGCCACGGGGACCGGTACGGTGCACGGCACATGCCCCGAGCACCTCGCGTCACCGGCCGCGACATCGTCCGTGCCCTCGGCCGTTGTGGCTGGGTAGTCGTCGTCCAACGGGGATCACACGCGCAACTCAAGCATCCGGATCGCGGAGGACGGGTCACCGTTCCGCTGCACGCCGGGGAAACGATCGGACCGAAACTGCTCCGGTCGATCCTCCACCAGGCAGGACTGACGATGGACGAATTTCTCAGCGTGTTGTGAGACGATGAGCGAGTGATGCGCACCTACACGATCGTGGTCGAGCCGGAGGATACCGGCGGCTTCATGGTCTCGGTGCCCGCCTTACCGGGCTGCTTCACCCAGGGGGCAACCATCGAGGAATGCCGCGACCGGGCCGCCGAAGCCATCGAGGTCCACATCGCTGGGCTCGAGGCCGACGGCGAGCCGGTGCCGGAGGAACGCGGCATACCGCAGCTGCTGACCGTCACCATCGCCGCGTAGCGCACCACGACACTGTTGCGTTGACGGATGACGGGCTCGGGCAAAGTGGGCCGGTGCGTCGTCGCTCTGCTCGTGTGCCAGCGCCCAGGTCCAGCTTCGTGGGGTTCCGGTTTCCGCCGGATGTGATCATGGTGGCGGTGCGGTGGTATCTGCGGTACGGCCTGTCCTACCGTGATGTCGAGGAGTTGCTCGCCGAACGCGGTATCGGTGGTGACCACGTGACGGTCTATCGCTGGGTGCAGCGGTTTACGCCCCTGCTCATCGACGCGGCACGACCGTGCCGGCACGCCCCGGTGATCGGTGGTTCGTCGATGAAACGTACGTCAAGATCGTCGGCAGGTGGGTCTATCTGTACCGGGCGATTGACCAGTTCGGGCAGGTCATCGACGTGCTGGTGTCCGGGAAGCGGGACGGGGCTGCCACCCGCCGGTTTTTCATCCGCGCGCTCAAGCGCGGCGTACGCCCGGCCGAGGTCATCACCGACAAGGCAGCGGTCTACCCTGTGGGTGCCGAACCGGTCCTCCACGTCAGGCGGCCTGGGCATATTCGTGGATCAATCCACCGAGCCGATCGCGACGTCGAAGGTGAAGCTGGGGTGGTGACGCGGTCGGTGGGAGTGGCCTAAGTGGTGCTGCTTGGTTCAGTGTTCGGTGGGGGCGATGGTCGTTGAAATGCGCCACGTACTCGGCCAGCACTGTCTTGAGGTGGTGGCGGTTGATAATCAGCATCCGGTCCAGCAGTTCGCGGCGGACGGTGCCGATCCATCGTTCGGCGATCGCGTTCGCCCGGGGTGCCCGCACCGGGGTGCGCAGGATGCGCATGCTCTCGCTAGCGAACACGGCATCGAAGATGCCGGTGAACTTGCTGTCGCGGTCCCGGATCACGAACGTGAACTGAGCCACGCGATCGCCGAGGTCCATCAGGAAGTTGCGCGCCTGCTGGGCAAGCCAGGCACCGCTGGGGTTGGCCGTGATCCCCAAAAGGTGCACCCGGCGGGTGGCGTGCTCCACCATGAACAGCACGTACAACCGGTGCAGCAGCACCGTGTCGACGCAGAAGAAGTCGGTGGCGAGGATGCCGTGGGCTTGGGCGGTGAGGAACTGCCGCCAGGTGGGGCCGCTACGGCGAGGCGCGGGATCGATGCCGGCTCGCTTCAGGATCACCCACACCGTGCTGGGCGCAAGTCGGTAGCCGAGCCCGGCGAGTTCACCGTGGATCCTCCGGTACCCCCAGGTCGAGTTCTCCGCGGCCAGACGCAGCACCAGCTGGCGCAGCTCGGATGCCGTGGATCGGCCGCCGGTGCGGCGGTGTCGAGGCTGGTTCCATCACCGTGCCACCAGATCCCGGTGCCAGCGCAGCACCGTTTCGGGGGTCACGATCCGATGCAATCGGCCAGCCTGGGACAGCCACCGGGTCAGCGCTGCGAAGACAGCGCGGTCCGCCCAGGACAGCCGTGGCCTGCTCACCTGGCGCCGGAGCACGGCGACCTCGTGCCGTAGCACCAGGATCTCCGCATTCGTCGACCTGGAGCTGCGGGCCAGCAGTCCGAGCCAGGCGATGAGCTGCCGGAAAATCAGATACAGCAGTCGTAGTGCCACGGCGGGCGATCATGCCTGATGGCCGCTGCCCAGCGATACCGCAGGCCACCGCCATGGATGACCAGTTCGGCACCCACAGGCTCCCTTTTTTCCATAAAGCATTGTTGAAGCTGGGTATATCGATCATGTTCATAATTGTTTCAATTTTCTCTGGATTCCTGTGTGGCAATAGCGGAGATGAAATCGACCGATTTCTCCACGTTATAAGCTACCGCTTCTAGCCGATTCCAGATCTGGGTATAGACCTCGATTTGCTCCTCTTCATCGAGGAATAGATTGGTGGTCTTGTTTTCTAAATGGACCAATCGAATGTCATCACCGTAGTCAAGAATCACGAACGGTCCATGTAATCCAGCATGCGCGCCGGCGTCAGTTGGTACTACTCGGATCAAGATATTGGGATGCGTAGCAGAACTTATGAGGTGCTGTAATTGCCGCACCCAAGCATCAGCGTGGCCCACAGGACGTCTTAATGCACTTTCCTCAATTATCACGTGCAGGTTGAAGGGGTGAGCGCGACTGAGAAGTGCCTGTCGGGCTATTCGACTAGTCGTTAATTTGTCTATTTCGGATTCAGAAAGGTCGGAGTTAATTTCCCGAATGATTGCTCTGGCATATTCAGGCGTTTGTAGCAGGCCGGGGATCAGTAGGGTTTCGTAGTTGAAGACTTCTGTGGCACCGGCTTCGAGTTCGGTCCAGGCTTGCCAGTCTTCCGGGAGTGTAGCGTCGCTATGCATTTGCAGCCAGCCGCGTTCCTCGGCATGGCGTGCTATGTCGAGTAAAAGTACCCGATGTGATCTGCTCACTTGGTAGAGATCTAACAGCTTTTCGAGAGCATCCCTGTAAATTCCGTATTCAGCAGCCTCTATGCGACTAATCCTGCTAGAAGGCATACCAGTGGCTTTAGCGACCTCCGCATTGCTTAACACCGCCGCTACTCGAAGTTTGCGTAACAGTATGGCAAGAAGCCATGAACGAGCGGTTGGCTGGCCTGCCCGTCGCGCCATCAACAATCAACTCCGCCCTGTTGATTTTCCAATTTAGAGTAGGCAGTCACTTATTCACCCTAATGGTCTATTCGACTATTGAAAAGCTAACGCAATCATCGGATTATTAACGAAATGTTGTGACTACTGTCGCAGGAATTCGTTAATCAGGTGAAAGCGGATAAGTAAGCATGTCACAAGGCGAGATGTCGGCATCACCGGAGGCTAACGAAGACGACGATTCTATTGCCGTGTGGCCGTTGATTGGCCCTAAGCACAGCAAGACGAGCGGGATGGACCGTGGCCAGGCCCGTGTGGTGCTGGCGCCATCACAGGTCAGTTGGGTAGAGATCAAGGGGCACTTGATGGAGCTATATACCGCCACCGGCGAAAATTATGTGCTGCGGGGGACATTGAAGAGTCTGCAGCAGTGGTGGGCTAAACACAACTTCGTGCGTATCCATAACTCATATCTGGTGTCGTTGGCTCACGTACGCAAGCTGCGTGCGACTCCGCGAGGTGGTTGGAAAGTGTATCTAACTTTCGGCGCTGAGCAGCTAGCCCTTCCGATCAGCCGGAGACGTCTTTCAGAGTTTAAGCAGCTGTGGACCGATCACGTCGAAGCGCAGTACGAAAAATCATTTTATTGATCTTGATTGGGAGTGGTCCTGTATGGACGAGACACTACAACAACCAGGAACGTCAAGCCGAGACTGGCGGGTGCCTTGCTATAACCCTACTGGTCAGGCAACGGTTTGTGTTATTGATTCAAATCATGGCGCTGTTCGGATTGGCGTTACCAGCGGTGAGCAGGAACAGTTTTTTGAGCTACGCGCCGGACAAGCGGATCAGTTTAGGGCCGGACTGGAAGCAACGCTAAGCATGATCAACATTGCTAAGCCTGATAAGACGGTTCGCTGGGAAGGACACTGCTATAACAAATGGGCCGAACCAAGTAATTGCCTCATCGAAACAACAAAACATAATGCTGTACGCATTTCCTGCACGCTACTTGGCGAACAGGATTGGCGCCTTGAGCTTCGCGAAAACCACATTAGAACATTCCAAGACGCACTGGCTAAAGCCATGAAGGTTTTTCACGCCGACATTGCCATACACGGCCAACACTGGGCCGACGAGGAAGCTGATCAGACAGAAGCAGCATCACCGTGTGCCATGGAGGAATCCATCTTCGCCCAAGAGATCAATAAGATGGTCGCCGCAGAAGCACCAGAAGTGCTTGCCCTAGTTGAAGAAATCGGGGATCGAGTCGATGCCATCACAATTGCCTACTGCCTAGCTTTCCCCGACCACGTCGAGGTGATCAGCGCCGGCCCTGACCGTATACGCGGTAGCTTCCGCTCAGCCGAACGCGCCCGCACACTGTTGTCAGCTGGCGACAAGGCCAAAGTCCGACTGGTGTCAGTCACCGAAGCACAAAAGCAGCTTAAAGCCGCCTAACCCGCAGTACAACCAACTAAATCGATCATCGCATCCACCTTGCTGATCGGTTTTCCTCCGGTGATCTTCAAATCTTGATCAATTTGTACAGGTCGGGTGGGACGGCCAAACGGGTGGCCGAGACGTTCAGTGTCAGCTTGCGCAGCGTCAAACGACTGCCACATGAGCACAGTGTGTGCCACCAAGATCGTACAGGACCCTCGTAACTTGAGTCGCTGTCTTTCACGCAATTTTAGGAACTGTTATGGCACGCCTACAGCAAATGCATCGCCTTACCTCCGCGTCCTGTAACCCATTACGGCTTTGCTGTTGCCATCCAACCACGATTACGGCGCCTACCGGGATGATCTTTACATACCATCGAGACCGCAAATACAGAAGGTCATGGCAGCAATGGAGCACGCGAGCGAAAACCAGGCAACCTTAAACTACGAAGAAACATCTACTCGACTACTCACAAAATACGTCACCCATGCAACACCCCGCCAGTTCGCTCTCTGCCGGAAATCTTGTGAAGGTGCCGAAGACTGGGTGTTTGCTTAGGGTGCCGCCTTCGACGACAATGCTGTGATGTTTAATTCTTACGGCAAACTCACCGGAACATTCCGGTCTGCCGAAAGCGCATTAGACCTGTTCTCGCACATCGAAAATCTTTGCCTATCTGGGTAGACCCCGCAATGTGCAGCCGACCTTGACATACCAAGTGGTTCATAGACCTTGCATTACTGGCCATCACAAATGTATGGATCGAGACGACATGCTGAACCTGTATGTAGTTACGAGCCTCCCATTACCAGGTGGCGCCTGGATACGCCGCCGTTCTGACGATTAATCCCAGCCCAGCTCATAGTTCAGGATGAGCTACTGCTGCTAAATTAGTTCTAGTTATATGCGTGGACACCCGCGCGTAGTATTAGGAGCAGGGCGCTAGGCATGTCGTTGCAAACATTGGAGCGTCGGATTGCGGCTTTAGAGGCTCGGCTAGCTGACATTGAGGGTGGTTATGGGGAGACGATTTACAAACTTCACCGCATGAGCATCAAGACCAGCCTGGACGTTATCAAAATCGTTAATCATCGAGGGCTTGGACCTGCCACTGAAGCTGACGTTGACAACGTTTTAGATGAGAGCTGATCTATATATCGCGATTGACGTGTCAGGTGTGAACGCGGTTGCGGATGTTGGATAGTGCGGTGAGTGCGGTCTTGTCGGCGGTGTCGGGGAGGGTGTGCAGGTAGCGTTGGGTTGTGGTGATGCTGCCGTGTCCCATTCTTTCTTTGACGATTTGAAGGTCTGCGCCTCCGGCTAGCAGCCATGATGCGTGGGCGTGGCGTAGATCGTGAAAACGGATACCCTTTTGCAAACCGGCTTTTTCGACCGCAGGGTTCCATGCCTGGCGGTGTCAAGTGGTGAATGCACCACCAGCCTCGACCAGGAATTTGTTGAGAACTTCGGTTGGTTTGAGCCAGCCGAGTGTCTGACGTGGACGGTTATTGAGTTCGTCGGCGACTGCGTCGAGTT
>JALZHU010000283.1 GCA_030860695.1 Actinomycetota bacterium | reverse complement strand
ATCGATCAACAAGCACCTGTGTCCCTTCGCCCGACTGTGGACGGCTTTCCCGTCCTCCCTGGCCGGACGTTAACCCGGGTGAGGTAGGCCGTCTGGCGAGGTGCCAGCGTTTGCTGGTCCTTTTCCGGACGGCCCCCTCCCGAACCCGGCGTGCCCGCTTTTCAGGCACCGGGCTTTCCAGCGATTTATGCCGCGTGCGCGACCGGGTTTGTGTGGATCCAGTCATGGCACGGTGCGCAGACGATGAGCGTCTTGCGCCGAATCTTGGCCATGAGTGCGGCCCACGCGGGCTGGTCCGGTCCTGGTTTCCCGAGCTGTTGGAGAGCGGCGACCTGGTGGACAGCCACCGTGGTGCCGGCCTCACATAGCTTGCATACTCGTTGGCGGAGCCGAGCGAGTAGTTCCTTACGGGGAACCCGAACCGGGACCAGGGCAGGGTCGGAGATGACCGCCCGCCGGTCTTGCCGCAGGATGATCCCGCCGAATCGTGCTACCAGGCCCTGACCTCCCGAAGCTGACCCCAGCCGCAAGGTAAGAAGGCCGGCCCGTGTCGCGCTGCCGCGTCCCACTGGGTCAGTAACGCTTCGACGACTGCTGATCGACTGCTCGACCTGACTAGATGTGCGCCTGGCGTCGAAGGGCTTCCCAGGCGGCGTCGGCGAGGACTCGTTCGGCTCGGGCGAGGTGTGCGCTGAGGGCATCGGCGCCTGGTTTGGCGAAATGCCCGGACGGGTCGATGGCGGCCCGGACGAGCTGCTCGGCGGGTCCGAGCCATAGCGCATGGCTCTGCTCGTGCGGCAGCGCTCGTAGGTCTCCAGTTGCGGCGCGTTCGGCGAGCCAGTCGGCGAGCCGTCCGTAAAAGTCCTGCTTGAGCCGGGCTTCTGCACGTTCGGAGATCTCGGCGACGTTGGGCTCGCGGCACTGCAGCAGGTAATGCATGGCGCGTGGATTGGCCGCCGCCCACCGTAGGTAGGCCAGCACTAGGCCGCGGATGGCGGCATCGGTGTGCGCATGGCGGTCGAGCTCGATCAGCAGGTCGCGCTGGAAGCGCTGTAGGTGTTCCACATAGATCGTGGCGGCCAGGCTGAGCTTGTCGCGGAAGTGGTGGTAGAAGCTGCCCACGCTCACGCCGGCCGCGGCCAGGATGTCTTCCACCCGGGTCGCGGCGACACCCCGGTCGAGGAACAGCTCGATCGCCGCGGCCGCGATGTCCTCGCGGCGCGAGCCGGGCCTGGCCCGATGGCCCGTGCTGGCAGTGGGGGTCCTGGTCATAGCGGTCGATCCTACCCGGGGTAGAAGAATCCTCGGTATCTGTGCTAGAATTTTCCTCTAGAGGTTTTGTCGGGTGAGCGTGCGGGAGGGTGAGTTATGGCGGAGTACGACGTGGTGGTGGTCGGTGGCGGGGTGGCTGGCTTGTCCGCGGCGATGATGTTGGGTCGGTCCCGACGGCGGGTGGTGGTCGTCGATGCCGGCGAACCGCGCAACGCCCCGTCGGCGCACCTGCACGGCTTCTTGTCCCGCGACGGTATGGACCCGGCCGAGCTGCTGGCCACGGCCAGGCGAGAGGTCGTCCGCTACGGCGGGGAGCTACTGGCGGGCCGAGCGGTCGGCATCGACCGCCTCGACGGGGCGCGGTTCGCTGTGCGCCTGGCCGAGGGCGGGCGGCTGGGCGCACGCGCGGTGGTGGTAGCCACGGGGCTCCGCGATGAGCTTCCCGAGATCCCGGGCCTGCGCCCGCGGTGGGGCCAGGATGTGCTGATTTGCCCGTACTGCCACGGCTACGAGGTACGGGACAGCGCGCTGGGAGTGATCGGAGGGGAGAACCGTCCGTTCACCCTCCGCCAGGCGCAGCTGATCCGGCAGTGGTCCGACGACGTGGTGTTCTTTCCCCACCGGATCGACCTGGAGGCCCACGAGCGGGAGCGGTTGGTCGCTCGCGGCGTGCGGATCGTCGATGGCGAAGTGACGCGAATCGTGTCCGACGAGACCGGCGTCCGCGGTGTCGAGCTCGCCGAGGGTCCGATGGTCAGACGCACGGCGCTGTTCGTCGGCCCACGCTTCGTACCGTCCGACGAGCTGCTGACCGCCCTGGGCTGCGAACTCAATGACGAGGGCTGGGTCGCCACCGATCGCACCGGTCTCACCAGCGTCGACGGCGTGTGGGCGCCCGGCAACGTCGTGGACCACACCGCCCAGCTGATCAACGCCGCGGCCGCCGGGTCCGCCGCCGCCATCGCGCTCAACCACTATCTGCTCGCCGCCGACGTCGAGAAGGCTCTCAACGGCCACACCGAGCCAGTACCAGCCAATTGATCGTCGGATCACTCGATCTTGTCCATCGTCTTGCCGCAGCAGCACGTCGCATTCTGCTGGCCCTCGCAGGGGGGTCGGTGCGTCGACAACTGGCTGAGTGGACACCTGAGCGAAGTGCCCTGACCCACGCGCAGTGGGCACGAGCCCTCGATCATGTCCCGTTGAAGGATCGGCTACCCATCCGGCCCAAACAGTTCCGGGAATAGTTATTCCCGGAACTAAACTACGACCATGACTTCCGGAAACACACTCGATACCGGGCTCCAGCTGACCGAATCAGCTTCCGGAAACACCGACCGAGTTGACGAAGCGGTGCTGCCGCAGGAGTTCGCGGCCGCGCTCGCCGGTTATCAGCGCGGGTTGCGGGCGGCGCCGCTGGCGGAGGGAACTCGCGCCAAGTACGTCTCCCGGGTTCGGAGCTACCTGGCGTGGCTGGCTACCGCCGACGCCGATCTCGGGGATCCGCTCGAGGAGACCTCGGCGCGGGACGGGGCGGTGCGGGACTGGCGGGCCTGGGCCAAGACTGTCGCCCGGCTGCGCCCGGCGACTATCAACAACACCCTCGCCGCGATCGACGACTTCTACACCCGACGCGGGCTCGGCCCGGCTACCGCCCGACGCGAAGCACTACCCGAACGGGCCCCCAAGGCTCTTACCGCGCGGGAAGTCGTGCGCTACCTGCGTGCGGTCGAGCACTGCGGCTCCGCGCGCGACACCGTGGTGGCGTTGTTGCCCTTCTACGCCGGACTGCGCGTAGGGGAGGTCGTGGGTCTCGACCTCGAGGACGTCGCGCTGTCGGCCCGTAAGGGCACGCTGCGCGTACGGGGGAAAGGCCGCGACGGTGGCAAGCTGCGTGAGCTGCCACTGACCCGCGCTGAGCTGCGCGTCGCCCTCACCAGGTGGCTGGATGTCCGCACCACCTGGCCGGGCGCAGACGCGTCGCCAGCGTTGCTGCTCAACCGTCGAGGCGGACGTTTGTCCGACCGCTCCGCGCGGACCATCATCACCGCGCTCGGGGAACAAGTCGGCCTCGCCCACGACGGCAGCGACGGATTCGGGCCCCACGTCCTGCGACACACCTTCGCAACCCAGCTTCTACGCGGGGGCGCCGATCCAGTGCTCGTCGCGGACCTGCTCGGACACTCCGACCTGGGCACGCTGAAGATCTACACCCAGCCCAACGACGAAGACCGCGAGCGCGCCCTCGCGCTGCTCACCACCGACTCCTGACCCAGCGCATCAGCACACCGCCCGGAGAACGTTGTTTTCGCTGGAAACTACGGCAAGGCCTACCGCGCACTCGCCGACACTGGAGGCTGACCGGCGAGACACACCCTCCGCTGGGATCGGATTCACAGGACCGATTCCACCGTCGACACCGCCGCTGCTCCGCTGGCGGCCAGGTCCAGCCGGCTGTCCATGTCCAGCCGGAACCGGCCATAGGGGTTGATGTTCGACCAGAACAGCGGGGTGAGGCCCCGGCGTTCATTCGGCCCGATCAGGTCGTGGAACTCGGACACCTCAAGCACCGCTTGGAGCAGCAGCGTGTTTATGTGCACCAGCGCCGATTGCAGCAGGTGCAGAGCGAGCATCGAGACTTCGGCGTGCTCGCGGTCGGCTCCGGTGAGATCACCGTCCTTGCCGTAGAAGATCACGGTGTTGCCGGAGTTCCAGTTCTCCACAACCTGCAGACCACCGTGGATTTCCCGGCGTAGGTCGGGGTCGGCGAGGTAGTCGCAGGCGAAGATCGTGCGCACCGCCCGCCCCAACTCTTCCAGCGCCTGGTAGGTGGGGTGCTTCGGGCCGCCGCGAGTGAACCGGCGCAGGATCGACTCCGACTCCGCTGTCCCCAGGCGCAGCGCGGTGGCGTACTTGACCATCTGGTCGTACTGCTGAGCGATCAGCTCCCACCGGATCGGCCGGGTCAGCACCTCCCGCAGTTGCCGATAGCCGGCGGTCTCCTCCGGCCGGTAGAGCCGGATCGAGCCGATGTTCTTCAACCTCGGCAGCAGCCGGAACCCGAGCAGCTCGGTGAACGCGAACCCGACCACGCTGGCACCATGGGTATCGACATAGTTGGTGTCGATCTCCGCGCCAGTGCAGTGCCGCAACAGCCCCTCGATCATCGCCGCCGCCTCCGACGACGAACAGGAGTTGAGCTGGCTGTAGATGCAGGTGGAGCGGCGCTCGACGTGCCAGTAGATCATCACACCGGGCCCGCCGTAGCGCTGGTGCCACTCGGTCATGATGTTGGACTCCCACGAGCCGAACTTCTTCGAGTCCGAAGCACACGCGGTGCCAGAGCCCCACCAGTTCGGATCCCGGGACTCGAACGTGGTGTTGGCCAGTTTGGCGATGGCCCGGCGCAGGTTGTCGCGGGTGACGAAGTGGCGGCGCACGTGCCGCAGCGCGGCCTCGGTCTCACCGTGCTCGCCAGTCGCGACGATCGCCTTGATCCCCATGTTCGTCCCGAGCGCGAACAGCACCAGCAGCAGCCGGCGGCGCAGCGTGTCCCGGTCGATCACCTCCCGCGACGCGACTGAGGTGAACTCGCTGGTGAACTCGGCGAGGAAGTCGGAGTCCTTCAACACGTCCAGCAGATCGAGAGTGCCCCAGCGGCGAATCACCTCGTCCTTGACCGCCCGCAGGTTCGCCGGCTCGGGTAGCGCCTCGGGCTTGGGCACGGTGATCCATGGCTCGCCACGGCGGGCGGTGATCCGTACCCCGTCGGCCGCGCCGCCGGCCAGCGCGGTGTCCAGCCGGGTGAGCGTGGCGCCCATCCGCCCGCGCAGATCGGTGATGAACGCGCTCGGATTGAGGGGCTGGCGGATGGCTGCGTAGTGCACCTCGCGGGAGGTGTCGAAATCACCGGGCAGGTCATCCTCCGGGTTGCGCCACCGGTTCGCTCCAGCGACGTAGATTTCCCTGCGGCGCAACGCATCCCGCAGCGCGACCAGCACACACAGCTCGTAAGGGATGCGTTCGATCCGGCCCCGCTCGTCGACCACCGCGTCCCGCCACGCCTTGGGCACCACCCCGTCCAGCGGCACCGAGCGGGTGTCGGCGAAGAACCGCACCTTGCCGTCCACACCCGCGTAGCGCGCGAGGAGGTCCAGGGCCTGCATCACCGGCCGGTAGGCGGTGTTGTTGCAGCGGAATTCCAGCGCGGCCAGCAGTGGCGGCAGCATCCGCCGGTAGTGGTTGGAGTACGAGCCGCGCAGCACCGTGCGCACCCGGGCCTGAAAGACCCGTTCGTTGGCCTTGGCCTCCTTGACCAGCTCGCGCAGGGTCTTCTCCGCCACCACCGGGTAGAGCGCCTCGCGCACCGTGTCGTCCGGGTGCTCGATCGCGGCCTCCGCGAGCCGGAACAGGATCGTCTCCTTGCCGCGCACCCGGCGCAGGTCCTCGGTCAGCTCCCGCTCCACCCGCCGATCCGCCCTTGCGTTGATCTTGTGCACCAGGCTGATCAGCAGATCGACCAGAGCGTCGGTGATCTCCGAGGTGCGCATCCAGCACAACGCGGCCAGCAGCGTCAGCCGCACCGGCGCCGCCGCGACCCGCAGGTCCGATGGGTAGGAGCGGGCGGCACGGGCACGCCAGGCGTCGATCAGCTTCTCCGAGGTGTCGGCGAACAGGTCCGCCGGCAAGCCGAGCTCGCGTACCGCCATCAGTTTGTCGATCTCGCGCAGCAGCGTCTCCAGCCCGACCTGACCGGGGTCGGACTTCAGCTCCGCCAACAGGTTCCGACCGTCCTCGTCGTCCACCAGGCCCGCCAGGCGCACCCGGCACGCAGCGCCCAGCCGTGCGGTGGTCCGCTCGCAGAACCGCTGCTCGAACGTCGCCCGCGCCGAACCGATGATCCGCTCGACCCGACCTGGCGGTTCGATCCGGTCAGCCCGGCAGCGCACCAGCAACGCCTCACGCAACTGCTCATCCCGCAACTCGACCGGGCAGACCTCCTCGGTCAGCCACCCGGCCAGCTTGTCCTCATCGCCGCGAGTCGACTCCCGGAACCCGAACGCCTCGCGCACCTGCGCCCGGTGATACTCGATCGTCCGGCCCGACCAGCGGTACGCGCCCACTTCAGCCGCCTCGACCTGGACCTGCTCCGCCACATATACGACCCCCGCCGGGGGCAGCTCGTCGGCCGAGCGCGGGAACCGCCGCTCGATCTCGAAGAACTTCAGCAGCAAGGCGAACCCCAACCGGGTCGGCCCCGTCTTGTTGCCCACCAGCTGCCAGTCCTCGCCGACCAACGTCCACGTCGCGACCAAGTCCTCGGTTGACCACTCGTTCCGCATGGGCCGGAACCGTAGGCCGAGATCAACTACGCTCGCCGATTGCCGTGTCTTACCTTGCGGCTGGGGTCAGCTTCGGGAGTTCTGGGCCTACCAGGTCCGGCTTGCCCTTCCGTTTCCGCCTGGCCTGGAAGCAGGTCCGTAGCCCGTCAATGGTCGTGACCTTTGCCCGAAAGCGGGCGGCCATCTTGGTGACGGTGGACTTGTGCTTGGCGG
>JALZHU010000282.1 GCA_030860695.1 Actinomycetota bacterium | reverse complement strand
GGGTTTCCAGGACTTCTCGTTGCCCATCTGATATCGCCAACGGCGCCGCTGCTCGACTCATGTTTACAGCATAATCCACTGTAAAATCAATTTCAAGACACTACACTAGAGACCGCCCTTACGAAAGCCTCCGACGAGGTGAAAGCCCGGTTCGCTGCCGTAACGCACGCTGACGTGTCTGGGCACGAGACCGCGCAACTATCAGGGCCGCCCGTCCGAGGTGCGATGTTGCCAGTCGTGGCCGACGGCCGTCTGGTGTTCGTGCCGTTCGATGCTGACGCGCTAGCCTGTCCTTCGCCCATGTTCACCAAGAAGATCCTTGGTGCTCTCGGCGCTGCGGCGGACGCACCGCTGGTCGGCTACGCCAGTATTGACTCGCTGGAGCGATTAGCATCTGCGGCCCGGCAGCCCTCCCGCGTCGACTCTGTCGCTGTTTGAACACCTCGAACTGGTGACCCAGACGCACCGGGACCTCTACTACTACCTCAGCTCGGCTGAGTTCGTTGCGGCCGTGACCGGGCACCTTCAGGTCACCACCCTGCTGCTCGGAGGTACGCAACCGCTGCAGCTGCGCCGCCGGCTAGCCGCAATCGCTAGTGAGACTGCAGGACATGCCGCGTGGCTGTGCCACGACCTCGGCGACCGGCACAGCGCTGAGCACTACTACGCGGTCGCGGATATCGCCACCCGCCAGGCTGGCGACGCAGCGCTGGACGCCTATGTTCGTGGTTTCCGGAGCCTGGTGATGGGCAGCCAGGGGCAGGCGCAAGAGGCTCTCGGGCTCGCCCGGAGCGCCGTCGAGATGGCGCAGCGCAGCGCAACGGCGACGACCAGGGCGTGGCTGGCCAGCCTGGAGGCACAGGCGCTGGCCTCCGTGGGTGATCGGAAGACATGCTTCGACACGCTTCGCCGAGCCGACACGGCTTTGGGGCAGGCCCGGCGGGAGGAAGACCCAGCCTGGATGTACGACTTCGATCACGTTCGCCTGCTGGCTGTCACAGGAGCCTGTTACGGGTGGCTGGGCAAGACCGCAGCCGCAGAGCGGACTTTGCGCGAAGCCCTGGAAGCGCTCGGCCCCAAGCGCACCCGGCGCCGCGCCGAGGTACTCGTCGACTTGGCTAGGGTGCGCGCCCGGCAGCAGGACGTCGAGCAAGCCGCCGGTTTGGCCTGCGAGGCTTTGGAGATTGCAGTTGAGACCGGCTCCCCGGCCAGGATCCAGCGTGTCGCGCGGTTCCGTCCCGAGCTCGCCGAATGGAACGGCACCCGAGCGGTCACGGCGCTGGACGAACAGCTCGCCGATGCCCTCTGACGACAGACCGGAGTTGGCGCCTTATGGCTGGTGGCCGTCCTCGATAGGTGCCGACGTGGTCGCGGCGCGGTCAACAAGCTATGACGCCGTGCACACCACCGGAGACACCGTCGGCTGGCTGGAGAAACGGCCCGCCGATGGCTGCACCGTGGTGGCGACGTGGACACCGGGCCAGGGCACCAAGGACGCCACACCGGACGGCTTCGACGTCGGCACGAGCATCCATGCCTACGGCGGGGGCGCCTACACCTACACACCAGCGGGATTGGTCGTCGTGAATGCCGAGGACCAGCGCCTGTACCTGATCGACCGTGACGGTGCGGCACGCCCGATCACACCACCGAGCGACGATCGGTACGGCGACCTACGCCCCCTGGATGCCACGACGCTGGTCTGTGTCCGGGAGCGGCCTGGCGGACCCGACGATCTCGTCGTCCTGCCCCTGGACGGCTCCACACCACCGCGCCCGGTGCATGACGGACATGACTTCTACGCCTTCCCCCGGACCAGCCGTGACAGGCGGCAGCTGGCCTGGGTCACCTGGGACAACCCGAACCTGCCCTGGGACGGCAGTGACCTATGGGTCGCCGACCTGCTCGGTGCCGGTCTGGACGCCCGCCTCGGACCAGCCCGGCACGTTGCCGGCGGCCCAGACGAGTCCGTCACTCAACCCGAATGGGGACCGGACGGCGAGCTGTACTTCATCTCCGACCGCAGCGGCTGGTGGAGCCTGCACCGTGAGCGGGACCAGCGTGTGGAGCCGCTGCTGCCCATGCAAGCCGAGTTCGCTGACGCTGCGTGGGAGCTCGACTACTCAACGTATGCCTTCCTGCCCGATGGGCGCATTGCCTGCCGCTACTGCGAGCAGGGGCTCGACCACCTCGACATCCTCGACCCCGCCACAGGACGCCTGGAGCCCCTGTCGGTGCCCTTCACATCGATCAAGCCCTACCTGCGCGCCACCGGTGACCGGCTGGCATTCATCGCCGCCAGCCCAACCACCACTACCGCCGTGGTCACGCTGCGCCTGGCCGATCACCGTCTTCGGGTCCTTAGCAGTGATGACCCCAGCCTGCACGCCGACGACATCTCCGTTCCCGAACTCCTCCGGGTCCCGGCCGCTGACGGCGGCACAGTGCACGCTGCCTACTACCCGCCCATCAACCACGCCGTCACCGGGACTGCCCAACAACGCCCTCCCCTGATCCTGCAACCCCATCCCGGCCCGACCAGCCACACACCGCTGCGGCTTGAGCTGCGCACCCAGTTCTTCACCAGCCGCGGCTTCGCCGTCGCCGCCGTGGACTACCGGGGCAGCACCGGTTACGGCCGCGCCTACCGTACTCAGCTCGACAGCCAGTGGGGCATCCTCGACGTGCAGGACTGTGCTGATGTCGCCGCCTTCCTCGCCGAGCGCGGGAACATCGACGCCGACCGCACCATCATCAGCGGCGCCAGCGCCGGCGGGTTCACCGCGCTGCGCGCGCTCACCGCCACCACCAACCGATTCGCCGGCGGCGCAAGCTGGTATGGCATCACCGATCTCGTCACGTTCCGCGCCCAAGTCCACCGGTTCCAACGCCACCACACCGATCACCTCGTCGGCCCCTGGCCCGACGCGGCCCCTCTCTACCGAAAGCGCTCACCCGTCCATAACGCCGCTCAGATCACCCAACCCGTCCTGATCATCTACGGTCTTGACGATGACGTCGTACCGCCCGAGCAGGCTGAGACGATCATCCAGGCACTGCGCCAGCGCGGGGTCCCCGTCACCGAGCTTGCTTTCCCCGACGAGGGCCATGGACTGCGCCACCCCGACAGCATCCACCGTGCGATCGAGGCCGAACTCACCTTCTACCGGACTCTCCTAGCTAGTAGCCAGGGCTCACCGTGGTGGTCTCGCTGGCTGCTGCCCAGGTCGCTTCGGGGACGGTTGCTTCGGAGACGCTGGCGTGACCCGGGTGCTGGTGGTCGACGACGAGCCCCAGATCGTGCGGGCGCTGCGGATTAATCTTGCCGCCCGCGGCTACCAGGTGCTCACCGCCGCTGACGGGACCGGGGCACTCCGCGCAGCCGCCGACGGGCACCCCGACGTCGTGGTGCTCGATCTCGGGCTGCCCGATCTGGATGGCACCGAGGTGATCGCTGGGCTCCGTGGCTGGAGCAGCGTCCCGATCATCGTGCTGTCCGCCCGGACCGACTCCACGGATAAGGTGGAGGCATTGGACGCCGGTGCCGACGATTACGTCACCAAACCGTTCGGGATGGACGAGCTGCTGGCCCGGTTGCGGGCCGCCGTGCGGAGGACAGGTGCTACGGCCGGAGCTGAGCAGCCGGTGATCGCCACCGAGGCCTTCGCCATCGACCTGGCCGCCCGGAAGGTGCACCGTGACGGCGTCGACGTCCACCTGACGCCCACCGAATGGGCCATCCTTGAGTTGCTGGTGCGCTATCCCGGCCGGCTGGTGACCCAGCCGCAACTGCTCAGCGAGGTGTGGGGTCCTGCGTATCTGAAGGAAACCCACTACCTGCGGGTCTATCTCGCCCAGCTGCGCCGCAAGCTTGAGCCCGATCCCTCCCGGCCCCGTTATCTGGTGACCGAACCCGGTATGGGCTACCGCTTCGAGCCGTGAATAGGTAGCTCTTCAGGTACCACCAACCCAGCCCCCAGGTGCCTCAAACAGCCGCCACCAACCTCCCCGACCAGGACGGAGCCATGATTGGAGGCATGCAGGTACGGATGACAGCCTGGGTGCATGGTCACGTACAGGGCGTCGGGTTTCGCTGGTGGACCCGCTCTCGGGCGCTCGAGCTGGGCCTAGCCGGCCATGCGACCAACCTGTCCGACGGGCGGGTCGAGGTGATCGCGGAAGGGCCGCGGGAAGCCTGCGAGCGGCTGCTTGCCGCGCTGCGGTCCGGGTCCACGCCCGGGTATGTGCAGCAGGTCACTGAACGTTTCGGCGACGCCGTGGGAGACGTCACCGGTTTCGTCGAGCGCTGAGCGACTGCAGCCTGGGTACTGTCGAGCGAGCCCGCTCAGCCTGCTGAATGTGGTGGCATGGGTACCCTGCCCGAGCAGTGGGGGAGTAACAGGGAGGGTTTGGCGCACCGTGCACTTGAAGAGCCTGACGCTGAAGGGCTTCAAATCCTTCGCCTCGGCCACGACGCTGCGCTTCGAGCCCGGCATCACCTGCGTCGTCGGCCCCAACGGCTCGGGCAAGTCCAACGTGGTGGACGCGCTGTGTTGGGTGATGGGGGAGCAGGGTGCCAAGGCGTTACGCGGCGGCAAGATGGAAGACGTCATCTTCGCCGGCACCGCCGCTCGCCCCCCGCTGGGCCGCGCCGAGGTAACTCTGACCATCGACAATACCGACGGCGCGCTGCCCATCGACTACACCGAGGTCTCGGTCACTCGACGGATGTTCCGGGACGGGGCCAGCGAGTATGAGATCAACGGCACCAGCTGCCGTCTGCTGGACGTCCAGGAGCTGCTGAGCGACTCCGGGATCGGGCGCGAGATGCACGTCGTCGTCGGGCAGGGCAAGCTCGACTCGATCTTGCAATCCAAGCCCGAGGAACGCCGCGCGTTCATTGAGGAAGCCGCGGGTGTTCTCAAGCACCGCAAGCGCAAGGAGAAGGCGCTGCGCAAGCTGGACGCGATGCAGGCCAACCTAACTCGGCTGTCCGATCTCACCGCCGAGCTGCGCCGCCAGCTCAAGCCGCTGGGCAAGCAGGCTGAGATTGCCCGGCGGGCTCAGGCTGTGCAGGCCGAGCTGCGTGACGCTCGGCTGCGGCTGCACGCCGACGACCTGGTAACCCTGCGCGAGGAATTTGCCAGGGATGAGGCCGGCGAAACTGCCGCCAGGGCCCGCCGGGCTGAGGTGGAAAGCGCGCTGGAGGCGGCCCGCGCCGAGCAGTCTGACTTGGAGGAACGGCTCGACGCCACCACTCCGCGGCTCTCGGCGGCGCAGGACACCTGGTATCAGCTCTCCGCGCTGGCCGAGCGGCTGCGCGGCACGGTGCAGCTGGCGGCGCAGCGGGCCCGGCACCTGTCCGCCCCTACTGAGCAGCACCGTCCCGGACGGGATCCCGACGAGCTGGAGCGCGAGGCTGCGGCCGCGCAGGCGAAAGAGGCCGAACTACACCAGGTCGTAGCGCAAGCCAAGACAATCCTGTCTGATGCCCTGGAGCGGCGCGTCGAGCTGGAGCAGGCTGTCACCGACGCCGAACGAGCGCACCTGGCGGCGGTCCGCGCCGTCGCCGACCGGCGGGAAGGACTGGCCAGGCTTGCCGGCCAGGTCGAGGCGCTGCGATCCACGTCGGGCAGTACCGCTGAAGAGATCGAGCGACTGTCCAGCGCGCTGGCCGACGCCAGAGAACGAGCGGAGGATGCGCAGCGGGAATTCGACGAGCTGCAGCATAAGCTCGACGCCCTGCATGCCGGTGAGGTTGGGCTCGACGAGCGGCACGAGGCGGCGTTGGCCGCGCACGCCACCGCCGCCCAGCGGACTGCCGAGCTCACCGCGGCACACCGGGAGGCCGAGCAGCAGCGGGCGTCCTGGCGGGCTCGAGTGGAGGCCTTGTCGGTTGGCCTGACCCGCAAGGACGGTTCACAGACACTGCTGGACGCTGAGCTCCCCGGGGTGACGGGCTCGGTTGGTTCGCTGCTCACCGTGGATTCCGGCGCGGAGGCCGCCGTGGCAGCCGCCCTGGGTGCTGCGGCAGACGCGCTCACGGCGTCCGATGTGGACGTTGCGGCCGCTGCGCTGGCCCTGTTACGCGAGCAGGACGCAGGGTGTGCCGGCCTGCTCGTCGCTGGCGCACCGGCCACGGTGGACCGCTCGACCTGGCCGCAGCTGCCGGCCGGTGCCCGGTGGGTGGTGGATCTGGTGCAGGTGCCGGAATCGCTGCGTTCCGCGCTACATCGGCTGCTGGAACGCACCGCGGTGGTCGACGACCTGGACGCAGCCCGGGCGTTGGTGGCCGCACAACCCACCACACGCGCGGTGACCGTCGACGGCGACGTGCTCGCCGCCGACTGGGCGTACGGCGGATCAGGCCACTGTCAAAGTGTCATCGAGGTGCAGGCCGCCGTCGACGACGGTCAGGTCCGGCTGGCTGAGTGGGAAAACAGCGTGGACCGGCTGGCCGCTGAGCTTGATGGCGCCAGCACAGAGGAGGCTGACCGTGCCGAGGACGTCGACAACACCCTGGCCGCGCTGCATCAGTCGGACGCGCAACTAGCTGCGGTGGCTGAGCAGCTTGCCCGGCTTGGCCAGGCGGCCCGGTCCGCATCCGCCGAGGCCGGCCGGCTGTGCCGCCAGCGCGACGAGATGGAGGCCCGGCGGGCTGGCGCGCTGACCAGCTTGGCGGAGCTGGAGGAACGGTTACGGCTGGCTCAGGACGAGTCGGTGGACGCCGAACCGGACACCGCCGAGCGAGACGAGGCCGCAGCCGCGCTGGTCACCGCGCGCAGCGAGGAAGTCGAGGCCCGGCTGGCGCTGCGCACTGCCGAGGAG
>JALZHU010000487.1 GCA_030860695.1 Actinomycetota bacterium | reverse complement strand
GGACGGTGCTCTGCTCGCCACCTCCAGCGACGACCAGACGGTGCGGCTGTGGCACGTCAACGACAGCACCCAACGCGCAGTACTGACCGGACACGCCAGCTGGGTCGACAGATGCGCCTTCTCCCCGAATGGTACTCTACTCGCCACCGCCAGCAACGACCAAACGGTGCGTCTATGGCAGGTTGCGAGCGGTCGATGCCACTGCGCCCTCCGATTAGCTGGCCCCCTAATTGGGATTGCTTGGCATCCCGGCGCCACCATTCTCTGTACCGTTGGTGGAGCTGGCGTTTACCTGCTCAACTATCTCCCATAGCGAAGTTGTCTCACTGCTTGTGATGTTGGCGTAGGGGCAGACTTTAACGGCAAGGCGCCCCGAGCAGGGGCCGTGAGCAACGCAGGTCTTGAGCATCTCGGCGTGCAGCTGGCGCCGATGACGGCGCTCAAGTGAAGGGCCGTAGCGCGACTATAGATAATCAGGACTCTAGTACCCCGGTGGTGCACCCTTCGCGTCCATCGACTTATCCATGATCTGTCCATCAATTTGTGCCCGCACGTGCTTCTATCGCAGTCTGAGCCGTCTGACCTGGAACCATTGCACTGCCTGTAAACTCTTGCAGAATGAATTCGAAATTCAATAATCCGTCTGATCGTGGGTTCGAGTCTCACCCGCCCTGCCCCACCACCTTCAGTGACCTGTGGCTTATCGTGACAACCGTGTCATTACGCGAACCGCAGACCATGATCATGATCATGATCAACTGCGGTCGCTTATCAAGTTTGAGCCACGCTCAGGGTAGCGATGGTGCGGTGCCGCCAGCGTCAAGCCGCATCGGGCAGCGCTCTTGACCGACCGCACTGGCCTAGTCGCGGGTCGGCGTGATTCGGCACCTGCGACGGAGACGCGCTTTCATGGCTCCCCTTTATGTCAAGACATGGCGAGGGTCGCTTCCACGGGTCCGCGCCGCGCAAGGCTACGGAGCCACCCTTGCGGCCTCCAGGGTCGCTACCGCGATCGCTGCGCGACAGGCCCACGGTCTGCCCTGGACCCCGGAGGGCATCGTCAACTTGTTGGGTCTGTTCGGCGTTATGAGCATGGTTTGATCGGTCGGGCCGGTCCCCGACCCGTTTCAGGCCGCCGTGTCCGTGCCGGTGATCTGGTTCCAGGTGGTGAATCGGTTGGTCATTTGCGGCGGTACTCCTCGGCGGATAGCCGGTGACGGCCGGGCCGAAAGTGCGGGGAGATGCCGCTGAAGGCGGACAGGAACCGCTGGGCGTGTCCCACTGAGGTGAACTTCTTCATCGCTCGTTCCCGTTGTCGGGTGGGCTGGTGGGAGTTCTCGGCCCGGTTGTTCAGGTACTTCGACTGACGGTGCTCGACCGAGCGCAGCACCCGGTGCCGGGCAGCGCCGTAGCTGCGGAGTTTGTCAGTGACCAGCACCCGGGGCACGTACTCCAACCCTTTGAGCAGCTTACGAAAGAACCTGATCGCGGCCTTGGTGTCCCGTCGGGAGGTGACCAGGATGTCCAGCACGTTGCCGTGTTGGTCCACCGCCCGCCACAGGTAGCGCCGTGTGCCGTTGATCGTGATGAACACCTCATCCAGGTGCCACTTGTCACCCGGGCGCGCCCGGCGCCGGCGTAGTCCATTGGCGTAGGTTTGCCCGAACTTGCGGCACCACTGCCGCACCGTCTCGTGACTGACGATGATCCCGCGCTGCAGCATCATCTCCTCGACCTCCCGGAAGCTCAACGAGAAGCGGTGGTACAACCAGACACCGTGGCTGATGATCTCCGCCGGGAAGCGAAACCCCTTGTAAGACGGCGCACCGACGGTCACCAGACCTCCTCATCCCAGAAGCAATCCGTCGATCATCCCAGCCACCCAGATCACAAAGTTGACAGTGCCTTGAGCGTCGCTCCCCGTCTCACCGCGCTGGGCGATGCTCTCGACGCGCTGGCCGCGGCCGCCCTGGCCACGATCCGGCGGTTCAGGGATGACCAGCCCGTCGGCCTGTGGTCGGTGATCAACGTGCTTACCCGTGGCCAACTGCTTGCCTCCGCGTGCTCACCCTGACCGACCGGTCCTCGCCCGGCCCGACCCTGCGCATTTCAGTGCCGATCTGCCCGCGCGCGCAGCGTCTGCCCGTCACGGTGCCAGACAGCGCGCCACCGTGACCCTGACCGCGGCACCCTGCACAGCACCGCGCCACCATGACGACCGATTACCCCAGAAACAGTTCATGGCGGCTGCCGCTGCCGCCCGTGAGGGGTGAAAATCCCGGTGGGCGGTCTGGGTGACGTCGTCTATCGATTGGTGCGGTGGAGCCCGACCTGAAACAGGACGCTGGGCCACGCTC